>CAZVWN010000088.1:0-10387 GCA_964631065.1 uncultured Acetatifactor sp. | reverse complement strand
ATAAACCGCTTGACAACTGAAAAAGCGGAAGGGTATAATGACACCAGAGAGAAAAATGCAGTGACGGAGAGAGTAGGTGTTCCGGGAACGTTTCAGCGAGCCGGGGAGGGTGCGAGCCCGGTGCAAGTAGGGGAGCATTGAAAATCACTTCCGAGCAGTCAGGACAAAAGGAAAGAGCGCAGTCTTAAGTACCGGTAGCCCTGAACGTTGTTCCCGCGTTAAGGGAAAGCATATCACTCCGCAGCAGCGGAAGTATGACGTAACGGGTGGTTTCACGGGCAATACAGGCTTCGTCCTTTTACAGGGGCGGAGCTTTTTTGTTACGGAAAGCGGCGCAGACGCAGCTGCCCGCAAAAACCGCCAAAGACAGAAGCAGGAAAGGGAAGGAAAGAGAGATGTACAGGCAGGTAGACAACACACTGAATTTTGTGCAGAGAGAAAAAGCCGTAGAGAAATTCTGGAAAGAAAACGATATCTTTCAGAAGAGTATCGAAAGCCGTAAGGAGGGACCGACCTATACCTTTTATGACGGACCGCCGACCGCGAACGGGAAGCCGCATATCGGTCATGTGGAGACCCGTGTCATCAAGGATATGATCCCGAGATACCGCACGATGAAGGGCTGCATGGTGCCCCGTAAGGCGGGCTGGGATACGCATGGTCTTCCCGTGGAGATCGAGGTGGAGAAGCTGCTCGGTCTGGACGGCAAGGATCAGATCGAAGCGTATGGTCTGGAGCCTTTTATCGATAAGTGTAAGGAAAGCGTCTGGAAATATAAGGGGATGTGGGAGGATTTTTCTTCCACGGTCGGCTTCTGGGCGGATATGGATGACCCTTATGTAACGTATGATGATAATTTTATCGAGTCCGAGTGGTGGGCGCTGAAGACGATCTGGGATAAAGGTCTGCTTTATAAGGGCTTTAAGATCGTGCCGTACTGCCCGCGCTGCGGAACACCGCTCTCCGCGCAGGAGGTCGCACAGGGATACAAGACGGTAAAGGAGCGTTCCGCGATCGTGCGTTTTAAGTGCGTCGGGGAGGAGGCATATTTCCTTGCATGGACGACGACGCCCTGGACGCTGCCCTCAAACCTTGCGCTCTGCGTAAATCCCGAGGATACCTATGTAAAGGTAAAGGCGGCGGACGGTTATACCTATTATATGGCGGAGGCGCTTCTGGATTCCGTTCTCGGAAAGCTTGCGGCGGAAGGACAGCCCGCGTATGAAATCCTTGAGACATACAAGGGAAAGGATCTGGAATACAGAGAGTACGAGCCGCTGTTTGCCTGTGCGGGCGAGGCGGCTGCAAAGCAGCATAAGAAGGCGCATTTTGTAACCTGTGACAGCTATGTTTCCATGTCGGACGGTACCGGAATCGTTCACATTGCGCCGGCATTCGGTGAGGATGACTCCCGTATCGGCAGAAATTACGAGCTTCCCTTTGTACAGTTCGTAGACGGCAAAGGTGAGATGACGGCAGAGACGCCCTACGCGGGGCTGTTTGTCAAGAAAGCGGATCCGGAGGTATTGAAGGATCTGGAGCAGAGCGGCAATCTGTTTGATGCGCCGAAGTTTGAGCATGAATATCCGCACTGCTGGAGATGCGATACGCCGCTGATCTACTATGCGAGAGAGTCCTGGTATATCCGGGAGACGGCGGTGAAGGACGATCTGATCCGTAATAATAATACCGTAAACTGGATCCCGGAGTCCATCGGAACGGGACGCTTCGGGAACTGGCTGGAGAACATTCAGGACTGGGCGATCTCCCGGAACCGTTATTGGGGAACGCCGTTAAATATCTGGGAGTGCAGCTGCGGACATCAGGAATGTATCGGCAGCCGCGCGGAGCTTGCGGAGAAGACGGGAGATCCCGATACGGCAAAGGTTGAGCTGCACCGCCCGTACATTGACGGGGTAACGTATGTCTGCCCGGAGTGCGGTCAGACGATGAAGCGCGTGCCGGAGGTGCTGGACTGCTGGTTTGACTCGGGAGCAATGCCGTTTGCGCAGCATCATTATCCGTTTGAGAATAAGGAATTGTTTGAGCAGCAGTTCCCGGCGCAGTTTATTTCGGAAGCGGTAGACCAGACGAGAGGGTGGTTCCATTCGCTGATGGCGGAATCCACGCTGCTCTTCAATAAAGCGCCGTATGAGAATGTCATCGTCATGGGGCATGTGCAGGACGAGAACGGACAGAAGATGAGTAAGTCCAAGGGCAACGCGGTTGACCCGTTCGACGCGCTGGAGACTTACGGTGCGGATGCGATCAGATGGTATTTCTATACAAGCTCTGCGCCCTGGCTGCCGAAGCGTTTCTCCGGAAAGATCGTACAGGAAGGACAGAGAAAGTTCATGGGAACGCTCTGGAATACCTACGCATTCTTTGTGCTGTACGCGAATATTGATCAGTTTGACGCAACAAAATATACGCTGGATTACGATAAGCTTTCCGTCATGGATAAATGGCTGCTGTCAAGACTGCATACGACGGTCAGCGCCGTGGATGAAAATCTCGACAAATACCGTATCCCTGAGGCGGCAAAGGCACTCGAGAAATTTGTAGACGAGATGAGCAACTGGTATGTGCGCTGTAACAGAGAGCGTTTCTGGGCGAAGGGGATGGAGCAGGATAAGATCAATGCGTATATGACGCTGTACACGGCGCTTGTTACGATCTGTAAGGCGGCGGCGCCGATGATCCCGTTCATGACGGAGGAGATCTATCGGAATCTTGTCTGCAGCATTGATCCGTCCGCACCGGAAAGCGTTCATCTCTGCGATTTCCCGGTTGCGGATGCGGCGCGGATTGACCGTGTGCTGGAAGAGAATATGGAAGCGGTTCTGGACGTGGTTGCCATGGGGCGTGCCTGCCGGAATGATGCAGCGATCAAGAACCGTCAGCCGGTCAGCAGAATGTACATCCGGTCAGATTTCCGCCTGGACAGCTTCTATACGGATATCATCCGCGAGGAGCTGAATGTAAAGGAAGTCGTCTTTGCGGATGATGTCAGGGAGTTTACCTCTTACACCTTTAAGCCGCAGCTGCGCACGCTGGGTCCGAAGTACGGAAAGCAGCTGAATGCGATCAGGGAGCATCTGGCAGCGCTCGACGGCAGTGCGGCGATGGATGAGCTGAACAGTACCGGAAAGCTTTCCTTTGAAGCGGGCGGCGTTTCCGTAGAGCTTACAAAAGAGGATCTGCTGATCGATACGGCGCAGAAGGAAGGGTATGTCACGCAGGAGGATATGCGCATGACGGTTGTTCTGGATACGAATCCGACGGAGGAGCTGATCGAAGAGGGCTTTGTCAACGAGATCATCAGCAAGATCCAGACCATGCGTAAGGATTCCGGCTTTGAGGTCATGGACCGCATCCGTGTTTCCCTGAACGGAAACGAAAAGCTTGCCGCACTGGCGGCGAAGAACCGCGAAGCGATCTGCGGCAAGGTACTGGCAGAGGAGCTTTCGGCGGGAGCGGCATACGGTATTTCAAAGGAATGGGATGTCAACGGGGAAACGGTTGTCATTGCACTGGAGAAGGTTACTGCAGAATAAATTGATAAGTCGGATGATTTGGAGGTCATTATGAAAACTACGGAAACTAATAAGGAAGTGAAGAAGACTGCGGCAGAGCAGTCTTTGGAACAGCTGAAATTCGATAAGGAGCTGTTCAAGCGCAGTGTCGCTTACAACATCAGGACGCTGTACCGCAAGGAGCTTTCGGAGGCGGATTCCCAGCAGATCTTTCAGGCGGTTGCGCTGGCGATCAAGGATCAGATCATGGATCAGTGGATCGATACGCAGAAGGCGTATGAAAAGCAGGATCCCAAGATGGTATACTATATGTCGATGGAGTTTCTGATGGGGCGTGCGCTCGGAAATAACATCATCAATCTGCGCGCGTATCCTGTCGTAAAGGAGGCGCTCGACGAGCTGGGTCTGGATCTGAATGTCGTTGAGGATCAGGAGCCGGATGCGGCGCTCGGAAACGGCGGCCTCGGACGGCTTGCGGCATGCTTCCTGGATTCCCTTGCAACGCTCGGCTATCCCGCATACGGCTGCGGAATCCGTTACCGCTACGGCATGTTTAAGCAGCAGATTCAGGACGGTTATCAGGTCGAGGTACCGGATAACTGGCTGAAGAACGGAAATCCTTTCGAGCTGCGCAGACCGGAGTATGCAAAGATCGTAAAATTCGGCGGACACGTTTCCATGTACTGCGACGAGAACGGCCGCAGCCGCTTTGTACAGGAGGATTATCAGGCTGTCAGGGCAGTTCCCTTTGATCTGCCGATCGTCGGCTACGGAAACGGCATCGTCAATACGCTGCGGATCTGGGATGCGGAGCCGCTGGAGGTATTCCAGCTGGATTCCTTCGACAAGGGCGATTACCGCAAGGCGGTAGAGCAGGAGAACCTCGCGCGGAACATTGTCGAGGTGCTGTATCCGAACGATAACCATTACGCGGGTAAGGAGCTGCGCTTAAAGCAGCAGTACTTCTTTATCTCCGCGTCCGTACAGGAGGCGGTTGAGAAATTCATGCGTAAGCATGAGGATATCAGACAGTTCCCTGAGAAGGTAACGTTCCAGTTAAACGACACGCATCCGACCGTTGCGGTGCCGGAGCTGATGCGCGTGCTGATGGACGATTACGGACTCGGCTGGGATGAGGCGTGGGACATCACGACGAGAACCTGTGCGTATACGAACCATACCATCATGTCCGAGGCGCTGGAGAAATGGCCGATCGATCTCTTCCAGAGGCTGCTGCCGAGAATCTACCAGATCGTTGAGGAGATCAACCGCCGCTTCGTTCTGCAGATCGAGGAGAGATATGCCAACGTGTTCGGCGTAGACGTACAGGAAAAGATCCGCAGGATGGCGATTCTGTACAACGGGCAGGTCAAGATGGCGCATATGGCGATCGTTGCGGGATATTCCGTAAACGGTGTCGCAAGGCTGCACACGGAAATTTTAAAGAATCAGGAGCTGCGGGATTTCTACGAGATGTTCCCGGAGCGCTTCAACAATAAGACCAACGGCATCACACAGAGAAGATTCCTGCTGCACGGAAATCCCCTGCTGGCGGACTGGGTGACGAAGAAGACGGGCGACGGCTGGATCACGGATCTTCCGCAGATCGCGAAGTTAAAGGAGCTTGCGGGCGATAAAAAGGCACAGAAGGAGTTTATGGAGATCAAGTATCAGAATAAGCTCCGACTGGCGAAGTATATTGAGGAGCACAACGGCGTTGTCGTTGATCCGGATTCCATCTTTGACGTACAGGTAAAGCGTCTGCACGAATATAAGAGACAGCTTTTGAACATCCTGCATGTGATGTATCTGTATAATCAGCTCAAGGCGGATCCGAAGATGGAGTTTTATCCGAGAACCTTTATCTTCGGCGCAAAGGCCGCGGCGGGATACCGGAACGCAAAGCTGACGATCAAGCTGATCAATGCGGTTGCGGATGTGATCAATAATGATGCGTCCATCGGCGGAAAGCTCAAGGTTGTCTTTATCGAAAACTACAATGTCTCCAACGCGGAGATCATCTTTGCGGCGGCGGACGTATCGGAGCAGATCTCCACGGCGAGCAAGGAAGCATCCGGAACCGGAAACATGAAGTTTATGCTGAACGGCGCGCTGACGCTGGGAACCATGGACGGTGCGAATGTCGAGATTGTCGAGGAGGTCGGCGCGGAAAATGCGTTTATCTTCGGACTGTCTTCGGATGAGGTCATCCGTTATGAGAACAACGGCGGATATCAGCCTATGGATATTTATAATCAGGACAGGGATATTCACAGGATTCTGGATCAGCTGATCGACGGCAGCTACAGCGCGGACAGGGAACTGTTCAGACCTTTGTATAATTCCCTGCTGAATACGCTCAGTACCTCCAAGGCGGATACTTATTTCATCCTCAAGGATTTCCGTTCCTATGCGGAGGCGCAGAAGCGGGTTGAGGCGGCTTACCGCGATAGCGAGGGCTGGGCGAAGAGTGCGATCCTGAATGTGGCGTGCTCCGGAAAGTTTACGTCCGACAGAACCATTCAGCAGTATGTAGACGAAATCTGGCATCTGGACAAAGTGATTCTCTAAACAGAGGAGGTAGAAGATGATAGAATTATTAGAGGGCGGCGCGTTTCTCTTAGGCGGAGAGGAGATCATTCCGGACGGTCCGGAAGCGGCTGCGGCAATCAGAAATAAGGCAGGGGTATCCCCGACAAAAGCGGAAGCGGCAAAGAATACGATCGCTTACGGAATCCTCGAGAGCCATAACACATCCGGCAATATGGAAAAGCTGAAAATACGCTTTGATAAGCTGACGAGCCATGACATTACCTTTGTCGGCATCATCCAGACGGCGCGGGCCTCCGGACTGCAGAAGTTCCCGATGCCGTATGTTTTGACGAACTGCCATAATTCGCTGTGCGCGGTCGGCGGAACGATCAACGAGGATGATCACATGTTCGGCTTAAGCTGCGCGAAGAAATACGGCGGCGTCTATGTACCGCCTCATCAGGCAGTCATTCACCAGTTCGCGAGAGAGATGCTTGCGACAGGCGGCGGGATGATCTTAGGCTCGGATTCCCATACGCGCTACGGTGCGCTGGGAACCATGGCGATGGGCGAGGGCGGACCGGAGCTGGTAAAGCAGCTCTTAAACCAGACCTACGACATCAATATGCCGGGCGTTGTCGGTGTTTATCTGACGGGAGAACCCGTAAAGGGCGTCGGTCCGCAGGACGTTGCGCTGGCGATCATCGGCGCGGTATTTAAAAACGGGTATGTCAAGAATAAGGTGATGGAGTTTGTCGGTCCCGGCGTTTCTTCGCTGAGCGCGGACTTCCGTATCGGCATTGACGTTATGACGACGGAGACGACCTGTCTGTCTTCCATCTGGGCGACGGATGAAAGAATCGCGGAGTTTTACGAGATCCACGGACGCGGCGGGGATTACAGGGAGTTAAAGCCCGGCAGGATCGCTTACTATGACGGTATGATAAAGATTGATCTGTCGAAGATCCGCCCGATGATCGCGATGCCGTTCCACCCCAGCAATACGTATACCATCGAGGAGCTGAACGCAAATCTGGCGGATATTCTGGACGAGACGGAAAAGCGCGCGTTGGTAAGTCTGGACGGCGCGGTGGAGTATCATCTGAAGGATAAGGTAAAGAACGGAAAGCTTATTGTGGATCAGGGTATCATCGCGGGCTGCGCGGGCGGCGGCTTTGAAAATATCTGTGCGGCGGCGGATATCCTGAAGGGAAAGTATATCGGTGCGGACGGTTTTACGCTGAGCGTTTATCCCGCGTCCATGCCGGTTTATATGGAGCTGATCCGGAACGGCTGTGCGGCATCAATCCTTGAGACGGGCGCTGTCATGAAGACGGCATTCTGCGGCCCCTGCTTCGGCGCGGGCGATACGCCGGCAAACAATGCGTTCAGCATCCGGCATTCCACGCGGAACTTCCCGAACAGAGAGGGCAGTAAGCTGCAGAGCGGGCAGATTTCTTCCGTTGCCCTGATGGACGCGAGATCCATCGCGGCTACGGCGGCGAACAAGGGCGTTCTGACGCCTGCGACGGAGTTCGACGGCGAGATCGGAAAGTACAAATATCATTTCGACAGTAAGATTTATGCAAACCGTGTGTTTGATTCCAAGGGTGTCGCGGATCCGGAGACGGAGATTCAGTTCGGCCCCAACATCAAGGACTGGCCGGCGATGTGCGCGCTGCCGGAGAACTTAATCCTCCGTGTTGTCAGCGAGATCCATGATCCCGTGACGACGACGGATGAGCTGATTCCCTCCGGTGAGACCTCTTCCTACCGCTCCAACCCGCTCGGACTGGCGGAGTTTACGCTTTCCAGAAAGGATCCCGCCTACGTCGGACGCGCGAAAGCGGTTCGTGCGGCGCAGGAGGCATTGCAGGAGGGCAAATGCCCTGCGGAGACCTGCCCTGAACTGAATTTAAAGGAAGTCTTCGACGCAATTTCGAAAACATTCCCGGAATTTTCTAAGATGGCGGGCTGCGGGCAGGAAGGCGTACTCGGCTTCGGCTCTACGATCTTTGCCGTGAAGCCCGGGGACGGTTCTGCAAGGGAACAGGCGGCAAGCTGCCAGAAGGTGCTCGGCGGCTGGGCAAATATTGCGAATGAGTATGCGACGAAGCGTTACCGCTCGAATCTGATCAACTGGGGTATGCTGCCCTTCCTGATCGGCGAGGATGAGCTTCCCTTTGAGAACCTCGACTATCTCTTTATCCCGGGCATCCGGAAGGCTGTTGAGGAGAAAGCGGACGTGATCACGGCTTATGCGGTGAAGGAGGGCGGACTGACAGCGTTTCCCTTAACGCTCGGCGAGCTGACGGACGAGGAGAGACAGATCATTCTGAAGGGCTGTCTGATCAATTATAACAGGGTGTAAGGAGGAGAGGTCATGGAATTTAACAAAACGGTCTCAAACCCTATGCTTGTGGGCTGTATTGAGCTGGTAAAGGCGGAGGATACGCCCGAGCACCGGAATATGTTTGTCGCGGAGCTTCAGAAAGCAACGTTTCAGGCGCCCGCGCTCATCGATCCGGAGCCGGTCGCGGATGCGGACGGAAATCTGACGATCACGCCGGGCGGAAAGGTACAGTTCCCGATGCTGTCTGCTCCCGACGGACGGAAATTTTTCATGGGATTTACGGATCCCGTGGAATACAGGAAGTGGGCGGAGACGGCGAAGGAGCTGCCGTTCTTTTCCTTAAAGTTTGACGATTATGCCAACATGATCTTCAGAAAAGATGCAGAAGGGCGGGAGTGTCCTGCCGTCGGACTTGTCATCAATCCGATGGGAGCGAATGTCGTGATCCCGAAGGAGATGATCGCCGGAGTCATGGCGACAAGGATCGCGCATGCGAAGCAGATGGCGGCAAAGCGCGCCGGAAATCCGATGCCCGTGCCGCCGGTTCCACCGAAGGAAGAAAAGTAACACACAAAGCTTAAGTTATGAAAAAATGTGTCGATATACCTTGTACAGGAAGCGGCTTGGCCGGCTGCGACCGTGTATAAGGCAGACCACGGATGGTATTTGGACAGGGAAAGGGATTTCCCTGACGGATACCATCTTTTTTTCGCAAAGCTGACGAGCGGGCGGAAAGCGGGGAGGATGAAAGGAGAGATAGATTGAGAATTGATTCCGGAGCAATAGGAATGGAATCCGCAAGAAGCTATAGGGCTTCGAGTGCAACTGTCAGACGATTTGTGATAAGGGACTATCAGGAAGGACTGACACAGGGAAAGGATACCCTGAATGCGGGCATTGAGAGCAATGCGCAGAATACGGGAGAAACCGTAGGAAAAGAGGAGAAAAAGGCAGAGGGGAGCGAAAAAAAGATCACGACCCTTCAGGAGTGGCAGACGAGGTTTCAGACCTCCGTCTCGAATGTATCCTTAAGAAGCACGGTCAGTCAGACCTATGAGGATATCAGGCAGCAGACGCTCCGCTATATTTTTGATCTCTTTTTCCCGTCCGGAAGGAACCGTTTCCGGGATCTTGTGCGGGATACGGTATCGGACGGGACGGAAAATCAGCAGCCGCAGAACATAACGCAGGCGGACAGTCAGGCTGCGGGGGTGCTGACTTCTGCGAAGGACGCGCTGCCCCTTGCGCAGCCGAGACAGTTTAACGTTTCGGCGAAGGTGCTGGATTATGCGCAGGAAACCTATACGTTCGAGAGCGAGGACGTCACCTTTTCGACGGTCGGCAAGGTGAGGACTTCCGACGGCAGGGAGATTGATTTTAACGTCAATATCGGGATGAGCAGGGAGTTTTCTTCCTATACGCGGGATGAATTACAGCTGGCGAGCTTTGTGATGTGTGATCCGCTTGTCATCAATCTGGATACGGATGTTGCGTCTCTTGCGGATCAGACCTTTTACTTTGACATTGATGCGGACGGGGATTTGGACGAAATTTCCGGACTGGGCGCGGGCAGCGGATACCTTGCGCTGGATAAAAACGGAGACGGCTCGATCAACGACGGCAGCGAGCTTTTCGGTACGGCGAGCGGCGACGGCTTTGCGGATCTTGCAAAGTATGATGAGGATGGGAACGGCTGGATCGATGAGAATGACGCGATCTGGGATCAGTTAAAGATCTGGACAAAGGACGAAAACGGGAATGACGTTCTTTACAGGCTTGCGGATAAGGGCGTCGGTGCAATCTGCTTACAGAATGCGGCAACGGATTTTACGCAGAAGGCGCAGGACGGCAGAACGCTCGGCGCTGTCCGCAGCACAGGCATCTTTTTATATGAAAACGGAAACGTCGGAACCGTGCAGCATGTAGACGTTGCGAAATATGCCGCCGAGGCGTAGACCGGAAAAAT
>CAZVWN010000087.1:1504-10483 GCA_964631065.1 uncultured Acetatifactor sp. | reverse complement strand
TACCTTCTGCACTATTGCAGCTTAAACTTATTTACTTCTCCGTCCAGCTGCTCTGCAACATCCTTGTTGGAGTCCGCCTCTCCTCTGATGTCTCCGACATTTCCCGACAGATCCACAGCCATTTCCGTTACGTTGGTAATTCCCTTCGCGCTTTCCTCCACCGCGATATTGACTGCGGAAATGGAGTCTCTGATCTGATCCACGCTGCTTCTGATATCTTCACTTTCACTTGCAAATTCCTGCATCATCCGATTCATCTCGCCGACATCCTGCCGGTAGTTTTCGCTCGTCTCACACAGCTTCGCATATCCGTTCATTGCCGTCTCTTCCATAAAGCGGATCATCTGCTCCGCCTGATCCGCCAGCTCGTCCACCGCCTGAATCACGTCCGCGCTGACCTTCTGGATCTGAACGGCTGTCGCCGCAGAGTTCGTTGCGAGCTGCCCGATCTCATTTGCCACAACCGCAAAGCCTCTTCCCGCTTCTCCTGCTCTCGCCGCCTCAATGCTGGCGTTTAAGGAAAGGAGGTTTGTCTGATTCGTAATGCTGAGGATATTTTCCGTGAGAATGCTGATCTCCTCAACCGCCTTAGACTTCTGAATCTTTTCATCCACAGCCGCCGCCATCTGCTGCGCCTCCTGCCCTGCTGCCGTCTGCTCCGCAAGAGCCGCCTCATGAATATCCGCCGCCTTCTTCATGATCTGTTCGGAAGAATCTCTTCCGGCATCCGCATTTTCGGAAATCTTCTGTACGTTTTCATAAACATCATCCGCCGCTCCGCTGACCTGCCCGAGGGATGCGCTCGTCTCCTCCATTGCCGCGCTCATCTCTTCCATGGTAGCCGAGATATCCGTGATGCTCATTCCCGCATCCGCAAGCTTCTTCGCAACCTGATCGGACGACCCTTTCAACGCGACGGAATTTTCCGCGATCTTAAGCATGATGGTACGGATATGCTCCAGCAGCTTATTGACATTTTCAGAGATCAGCTCAAGCTCGTCGCCCGTCCTGATCTCAAGCTTTTTCGTAAGATCCCCGTCGCTATGTACCAGATCATAAATCTTCCGGTTTACTGCCTTCAGGTTTCTCGTGATCATCGCCACGACCACGCCGAGGATCACACAGGAAACCGCAACGCAGACAATGGCGATCAGAATGACACGCTGTACGATAAATTCCAGCTTGTCCACGATATTCGTCGCATCATAATCGCAGCCAAGACCGCCGATCACCTCTCCTGCGCTGTTTCTGATCGGCTTGTAAATCGAAATGACATCTCCGTAAATCGAGTAATCAATGTAATCCTGAACATAATCCTCACCGGAGAAAACACCCTTCAGCATATCGTAGGATTTTTCAAAATTCTTACCGACATATGCCTGCTGATCTGAGGTATCCGTATCAACGCCGTAATAAATCTGCTTTCCGTCCGTATACAGCGTATACATGTAAAGGATATTGTATTCCTGCTGAATCTCGCGCATGGAAGCAAGGAGCGTCCGGTAATTTTCCGTATCCTCACAGCCCGGCTCCAACAGCTCCACCGCATCGCCGTCGATCATTCCGACCGCGATCTTACCCGCCAGCTGTGCTTCCTCTACACCTAGCGATACCATACCGCTATTGATGTTTCTGTACGCCGCTCCTCCCATGACAAGACATACCGCAATGACTAACAGTCCCGTCGGAATCAGTATCTTCGCACTGATGCTTAATTTTCTTGTTTTTTCCCCCATACTCTTTCCCTCCGTTTCAAGTTTTCAGACACAAGCCTCGATAACCTTATTTTATCACTCGCAGAACGCTTCTCCCGCCCCTTTCCTTTTTACTGTTACAGGCGGAATCTCTCGATGATCTCACGCAGCTTTCCCATGCTCGCCCGGCTCTCATTGAGCAGATCATAGCCCTGCGCAGTCTTTGCTGCCGCCTCAGAGGACTTCGCCGCGATCAGGCTGACACCCTCCGCCGACTGTCCCATCGCTTCATTTACGTTTTCAATCGTCTCGGCGATATCGCTGATCTTCCCGTCAAGCTCTGTAATCTCTCCGTAGATCCTGCCCATGGCATCCGCAAAGGAGTTGGCATCCGCCTGATATTCCTCGCCGATCCGGCGGAAGGAATTGTAATCCGGCACGACCGTATGCTCTAAAAATTCCATGATGGTACGGATACATTCCATCATATTCGATACTGCCGCGTTGACCTCCTCGACGATCTCATTGATGCCGTCTACCGTCTCAAAGGTCTGGTTGGACAGATTCCCGATCTCCGTAGCGACAACCGCGAAGCCTCTGCCCGCCTCGCCCGCACGCGCCGCCTCAATGTTGGCATTCAGCGCGAGAAGGTTCGTCTGGGAAGAAATATGGCGGATGTTTTCGGTCAGTCCGTTGATCTGCTCCACAGCCTTCGACTGCTGCATCGCCGCCTCCGTCTTCACCTTCATTTCCTCAAACATGGCAAGCGCCCTGCTGCTCGATACGTCTGTCGTGCTCTGCAGTCTGTCCGCCCTGCCCTTTACCTCTCCGGACATCTCCTGTCCTTCCCCGGAAAGCTTTCTGATATCGTTCGTGCTCTGTCTGATACCGCCGATATCCCCGGTGATCACCGTCGTGCTCGCGGTCGTCTCCTCCATGCCCGCCGCCATCTCCTGCGTGGTCGCGGAATTATCCTCCGCCATCTCGCTGTTCGTCTGCATGATCGTATCCAGCTTATCCATATCCTTCAGAATCGTATTTTCCGCTTCCGTGATATCACCGACCAGCTCACGGAACACATTCCGCATCTCGCCGACCGCCGTCGCCATAATACCCGTCTCATCCCGACGCTTCTTTAAGTTCTCGCCGGACTCTGATTTCTGAAAATCCAGATCCGCCGTCTGCCGGATCACCTTCGTGATCTGTGCGATCGGCGCCGAGAGATTAAACCCTAAAAATACCGCAAGCGCAACACACAGCAGCAGACACACTGCGGAAATCCCAAACAGCGCCGTGGAAAGTCCGACCGCATTCGACGTGATCTCACTGTTCGGCGCGGTAAGCGCTATGTACATCCCGTTAGCCAAAGGGTAAAATACCGCCGTCTTTTTCGTTCCGTTCATCCGGTACGTTTTCGTCTGTCCTGCATTCGCGGAATCAGAAAGGAAGCTGCTCATCGACGCATCGATCCCTGTCTGCGAAAGCGCCGTTCCGTTCTCATAATCGGGATGATACAGAATGGTTCCGTCCGAACCGTAGAGGAAGGAATACCCCGTATCGAAGACCGTCGTCTTTTCCACCATCCCCGTCAGCTGCGAAAAATCAATATCCATGCCGACGATACCGATGGACTCTCCGTCCTGATAAAGCGGTACGACATAGGAAACCATATAAATATTTACATTGCCGTTAAAATAGGGATCCATCCAGATCGGCGCGCCGTTCTGTACCGGAATATAATACCAGCCGACATGCTCCAGATCCGTCTTGTCATACATGGTAAAATCCGTCGGCGTCGAGCTGGTAAACGCCTCCGCCGTGCTGTTCCGCGTCAGGAAAATGCCCGAGGTCGGCTCCGTAAAATCCGGATTGTATCTGACATAGGCGCAGATCGCGCCGTCCGTGTTCTCTGAAAATTTGAAGACATCCTCTAACAGGGAATCCGTATACTGCTTCACATACGTCTTGTTGTTCTTAAATTTCGAGAAATCAAGCTTCTCCATGACGATGCTGCTCAAGGTATCCACCGACTGCTCGATCTTGGAAATCTGCGCGTCGATCTCACTCTTCCCGTTCCGGCACGTCAATGTCATCTCCGTCTCCGCGCCCTGATTAGACGTGCTGTAGACGTTCTGCATACTTAAGAGGACAATCGGAACAGACGAAAGCAGGGTACATATCACAATACTTATGATAATTTTGGATTTTATGGACTTCATAAGCGTTTCTCCTTCCCGTATTTTCTGCTATCGGTATCTGACAGATATTATTATAGAACTTTTAGACAATAATTTCAATATTTTTTTGAAATTTATAGGCACTTTATCCAAGCGCCGCACCTCTTGCAGCAATACATTCCGTCGCATTGACGCCATATGCAGACTTTCCCGTCATCTCCTCAATCCGCTTTCTGACAAAGGGATAATCCGTCTCCTCTCCGGCGAGAAATACGACGGAAATTTCCTCTTTCCCGATACCGCTTTCCTCCAAAAGCTCCGTAAACAGCTTCTCCAGTTTCTCCAGAACAGGGGAAAACAGCGCTTCCATCCGCCCGATCGGATACTCCTTCATCACGCGCAGATAGCCGTTGTCAAAGACGAGCGTTGCACTGTCAGCGCGCTTCAGCTGCCTCTTTACCAAAAAAACGCCGTCCTCAAGCTCCCGTAAAGCCGCCTTATCCGCCTCACTCTCGCCCGTCACCAGTGCGCGCAGCCCTTCCTCCAGCATAAACCGGCTCATATCCTGTCCCAGCAGATACACGATTCCCCCTTCCCAGTCCGTTCCCTCAATCTGACAGAGCCCTTCCTCCGGGTGAATCTCCCGTTTCGCGACAATCTGCTCCGCTTTTTTGTCCCGCATACGATACAGGCGCAGAGACAGCAGCTTCTCATCAAACTCACACAGCAGCAGGATCTCGTTTTCTTTTATTTTTCTGCCCGCCCCTGTATCCTTCAGCGCATTCAAAACGGCATCCTCTGCCTTCAGGTAAGCAAAATCCTTAATTCCCGCCTGTTCTGCCGCCCAATGGATCAGCGCCTCCCCGTCAGGCTCTAAATCCGCAATCTGTTCGTATGCGATCAGATCCGAGGTACCTTTCTCACGGTTTAAACGCTTCGCAGCCCTTCTTAACTGATTCATTCTAAGGGCAATCCGCTCCTTTGTCGGAAGCTCCCGCCCGTAAAGCTCAACGGTTACACGCACCTTTTCCACGTTTACGTCCAAAAGCATTTCCGCACACTGACTGATTTCCTTCATGCGCAGCGCCATTCTCGACGCAGCAGCCCCCGCATTGGTCAAAGAACCGGTTCCGTAAAACTGATACTTGCTACAGAGAGGCTCTTCCGGATCTCCAAGCCTCGGAACCCGCTTTACGGTTCCGTCCTTTTGCACACAGACCGCGTAAGCCCTTCTGTCATCCTGAAAGGTGATGCCAAGCGTAACGTAGTTTTCTTCCAGGATGCGGGGGCTTCTCTCATCATCCGCCTCAAACTCCTCCGCTAAAACCTTCTCATAGACTTCCGGATAATAAACGCTGAGATAGGCTTTCTGATAAAACAGACGTCTGTAGCCGTCCGGAAGCGTTTCATAGCTCTCCGGCGAAACGCTCTCCAGAGCCGCTAAAACCTTTTCATCTCCCGCGCCGATCCGCTCAATTCTGAAATCCGTCTCCGTCTCCTCGCGAATCAGATTCTCCGCGTGATACATCTTAACGCTCTCTTCCACCGCCCGGATATCCGGCATGACGATGACCGGAGCAAAATCCGTCCGGACGACAAGCGCCTGTTGAAAACCGCTTCCGATAAATGTATACTGTCCCCAGAAATTATCCATGGGAAAAATCTGACAGTCCCGTCCGAAGACGGCACGATACCGCGCTTCCCGCTCCCCGGATTTTTCGTCCGCCCGCTTTGCGTAATAGCAGCGGTATCCCTTTGTATGCAGCTTCGGCAGCGCATCAAAGGGGAGAATCAGCTTTCTGTCCCCGATCCTCCCGAACGTCTTCAGACAGACATCCTTTTGCGCCTCCTGCGAATACAGAAAAATCCTGTCCGGCTTCTCTTCTCCGTCAAATTCCACATAACATTCCGTCACAACAGTCATATCCTCCGAAAGGAAAGGCTCCTGCGAGACCGTCTGATCAAGCTGCAGCCTGATAAAATGCTCCGCGGAAAAAAGCCCGGATTCCACCGCAACATCAAAGACCGTTCCGCCCAGCTCCCGCGCCGTATGGATCAGCTTTCTTATCCTTTTGACCGTCTGCTCCCCATTCCGGAAATTGCCGGGGAGCGGCATCCTTTCAAGCTTCTGATTCTCCAACTGCCTTCCTCCTACTGCCGCGCTTCTTCGTAGATCGCCAGCAGCTCCTTCCTTGTAAGATATTTCCTGTCACTTTGCAGCAGGGTATCCACGATTCCCTTCACCGCCGCCTGCTCCCTGCCCAGAATACCGCGCGCTTCCAAAAGCTGCTCCTTCAGGATCCGGTTTACCAGCTCTTTTGCCTTCTCATCCGTCCGGTACTCCTCTTTCGTCAGCACGGCAAGCCCCATCTCTTCCTCGTACATACCGTATTCGCAGACCATTCTCTGCGCCAGCTCCGTCGCACTCTTCAGATCGCCGGAAGCTCCCGGCGTCAGTCCGAAGCCGAATTCCTGCTCTGCCGCACGGCCGCCGAGACTGATACAGATCCGCTGCAGCAGACGTTCCTTCGTCGGATGCTTTCCTTCTGCCTCCTGCCTTACATATCCGTTAAATTCTCCTCTTGCGATCACGCTCAGATACTCCGGCACGCGCCCGTAATACAGCGAGACAACCGCATGTCCCGCCTCGTGATATGCCGTATGCGCCAGATCTCTTTCCGAATCCGTTTCCCGCCTTTCGCCGAACAGATTTCTCTCAAAAATCTCGTCCAGCATGGCATCCCCGACAACACTGCCGCTGCGGATTCCCTCCCGGAGGGCGGCTTCGATAATATTTTCCAGATCAGCCGGGCTCAGACCCGCAGAACGTCCGACCAGACTGTCCAGCTCCTGCGCGGATATCCGGAATAACTCCTGATGTTTCTTAAGCAGTCTCTCCAGCACCCATCTTCTGCCGTCTTCCTTCGGCAGCTCCACGACAAAGGTTCTGTCAAAGCGCCGAAGCAGCGCCGCATCAATCTCCTTCAGATTCGTCGCCGCCATAACAAACACAGGATTTGCATCCATACGTCCGAAACCGTCCAGCTCCGTCAGCAGCGCATTTAAGACATCGTTCGCTCCGGTCATGCTCCTTGAAACACCGATCGCGTCAATCTCATCAATAAAGAGCACTGCGGGCGCATACTTCCGCGCCGTCCGAAACAGACGGTGTACCTTTGCCGCGCCGCCTCTTAACTCATCCGCTCCCACAGACAGGAAGCTGATTCCCGATTCTGCTGCCACAACCTTTGCCAGCGAGGTCTTCCCCGTTCCGGGCGGTCCGAACATCAGCACGCCTCTGGGAACTCTTGCGCCCGTTCTTCTGTATGCGGAAGGATTCTTTAAATATCTGACAAAAAATTCCAGCTCTGCCCGGATCTCCTCCGACACAAAGATGTCAGACCACCGTTTATCCGGACGCAGCTCCTCGGAGAGCAGACTTTCCTTGTCCTCCGCCTCTACCGCCGTCTCAAGCTTCATATTATAAAAGATGATCTTTGCCGAGCTGCCGTTTTCGCTGATCTGTTTTCTGGTCGCATAGGTCATCACCTGATGACGCAGCATAAGAAGCTCCACCGCTTTCCTGCAGCAGACATCCCCGTATGCCTGATCGAGCTGCTCCGCGAGACGGTCTTCCTCCAGAAATCCTTCCGCACCCTTTCCAAGCAGCATCCGCTCTTCGCTTTCAGAATAACGGTAATTCCTTCCGTTTTTCAGAAGATAAACAGGAAGCTCCGCGTTTCTTCGTCTCGTTTCCGCAAAAACCGCCGCACCGACCGTCTTCGCATCGGCAATGCTGATGCTGACTTCCTTTTCTTTTCTGCCGAACGCATAATCAATGACGGCAAACACTACCTTCTCTTTCCGGATAATTTCCAGAAATGCTTCCTGTGTATTTACCACTCTGACCTCGATCCGGTCCGAAATCGTGTTCGTATACGGTGTCCGTGTCTCCTTCAGAACCGGTACGACCCCGTCTCTCTCTCCGACATAAAAGGTCTTAATCTCTTCCGTGCAGTCCGTAAGATCGCACTCCCAGCTCACCTGTTTTAATCGGCATTCTCCCGGTTTTTCCTGCTTTTCCTGCAAAAGCGTAAACAGCTCATACAACTCCCGGTCGATCAGCTTTCCGGAAAGCCTTGCGGCATTCCTTGCATCCCCTCCGCCGCCGGCATACTGGACGGTCGCCGCAACAATATTCTTTCCTCTCGCGATATCAAAGTCGTACTTTTCCCTGTGATCCGCAAGAATCTGCTCCACGTCACGCCGGATCACACGCCGGATGGAATCCGCCTTCAGATGGTTAAACATAATGATCGTATGGGCTGCCATCCTTGAGACGATCTCCGGCGGAAAATACGGCGTCTTCTTTTCGGGATTGATGTCCTTTCGCAGCGCATCCATCACAACCTGATCCGGCAGACGGGTAAGATTTTCGTTTCCGCTGTCGGTATAGAGCTGCTTCCCGGCATTCGTCGTCATGATGATCATGCAGTCCCGGAAAGAGACATTTCTGTCAAGATATCTGTCATTGCAGACCCCCTCGTCAAGGATCTGCAAAAAGAGCCGGATGACATCTATGTGCGCTTTCTCTATCTCGTCGAACAGCAGCACACTCTCCGGATGCTCGTCCACGTACTTTGTCAGCACGCCATGCTTCGCATGCGCATACAGCGTCGATACCCCGACAAGCTCCTCCATACAGTTTACGGAAGCAAAGCCGGACATGTCAAACCTGCGGTAATCCATACCGAGCGCCTTCGCGAAGGTCTCCGCCATAAAGGTTTTTCCGACTCCGGGCGGTCCCGCAAACAGATATACCCCGCGCGGCTCGTCTGCTTTTCTGATCTGTATTTTCTTCTCCCTGTGGAAAAAAGCCCTCTCCAGCTTATCAATCGCCTCATCCTGACCGACAACGGCTTTCTTTAAGGCATCGCGGAGCAAAAGCGTCTTCCCGACAAGCGCTTCCTGCGTATCCGCCGCTTCCCCGCTCTCTTCCTCTTCCGGAAGATCCCACGGATCCCAAACCTCTTCCGGTACGGACCCATCAGACCATTCCACGGCGGATTCGTCAAATTCCTCTTCGTCCCATGTCTGTTCCCCGTCCG
>CAZVWN010000087.1:0-1404 GCA_964631065.1 uncultured Acetatifactor sp. | reverse complement strand
CCCGTCCGCTCCATTTTCGGGTTCTTCGCTTCCGCACTTCCCCGCGAGGAAATCTCTTGCAAGCCGAAACGCCCATTTTTCGGTATACGGAACCGTCCCGTCCTCTTCCTCCGTTCCTTCCCGGTAACGGATGATCAGATAATCCACATCCGTATGGCAGTCGATCTGTTCAAAAAAGGAAAGCCAGTCGAGATAAATCCCCGGTTTTTCTCCGCCGCTTCTGAGCACATAAAGTTTTTTATCCATCGTCCGGACTCTCCCTACAGCTTCATCGCACTCCGTACATTCTCAAAATATTTCTTGGCATACCGATCCATAAATTCTTCCCGAAGCTCCGGTCTTAGCTTTCTTAAAAACGCCTCCGTTCCGCCCGCGATCGCCGCGCCGTTCGGCAGCGTTGTCTCCGCAACGCCCGGCAGCTTATAGACCTCGTTCCACTGTCTGCAGGCATAGTCAACGGCAAGCTTACAGATATAACGGCTGATGACCGACGCGAGCGCGACTGCGATAATCTTGTTGTCACCCTTCGTCGTCAGGAAGATTTTCTCTCTCGGGACCGCACCATCTCCCGCGGAAAGCTTATCCTTGAATGCTTTCACTCCTCTGCCGTCCGTATAATCATCCACGACGACCGTGCTCTCCGGATGCTTTTCATATAATGCCCGCAGGATCTGCATATGCGCCGCCTCCTGCTGCATATGCTGAACCCCCTCGCTGTCGCCGCCTCTTTCGCGGCAGCACCGGTTATATTCCGCATTGGACACCACCCGCACGGCAAAACGATCCGTCACAAAGAAAGGCTGGTCCATAATCTCCTCCCATGTATCAATTCCCGTAACGGCTTTCCCGATCTGATCAATTTTCCCCGCGATCTGCTTGGAATCATTGACGCCCATGCGCAGAAATTCCTGCAATTCCTTCTCGTCGCGCACATATGCCGCCGCCATGACAAACGGGCGGAATACCTCTCCCTTTCCGGTCTCATCGCTTCCCACGACCGCATGCTCAAAATTCAGGGAACAGATCGAGGGAGAACCCTTCCCTTCTATCGGCTGTGTATCGCAGCGCATATCCAGCTCGCGGCAGATACAGAAATCCTCATGTCTGCCCGTAAAGACGATCGACTTTGATTTGTAGACATCAATGCGCCCCTTGTCGGGAAATCTGTATTCCCATGCCATATGCGGATTTGCGGAAGCACATTTTTGCGCGCTGTAGCGGTTCTCCAGCTCCGCGATCACCTGCTCCCCGTTTCTGGGCTTCAACGAAAAAATATCCATATCTGTTCTCCTGTCACACACGTTATTCTGCTCTCTGTTTCAACTGTTCTTTTTTACGCACTTCCTTTTCTAAGTCTAACATCTTCTCCTGCCCCTGTCGAGCCACTTTTACGCAAAAAACGCT
>CAZVWN010000086.1:0-10514 GCA_964631065.1 uncultured Acetatifactor sp. | reverse complement strand
TCCGGTCTGCCGCCGATTCCCGGCGTAAAATGAATCGAGTGTTCGCGACCTTCCACTCGTAAAACAAAACTAAAGGAGAACTGCATATGAAAAACGAAAAAAATCTGTTCCTCGTCCGGGCGGCATTGATTGCCGCTCTCTATGTCGTGCTGACGTACTTTATCAGCGCGTTCAATCTCGCTTCCGGCGCGATACAGCTGCGTATCTCCGAAGCGCTCGTCATCCTTCCGTATTTTACCCCTGCGGCAGTACCGGGACTGTTCATCGGCTGTCTGTTAAGCAACCTTCTGACCGGCGGCACAATCTGGGATATTCTTTTCGGAAGCCTCGCAACGCTCTTAGGCGCCGTCGGAACCCTGCTGCTTTCCCCCTGCCGAAAGAACGGCGCTTTTGCGGACGAAAAAAAGAGCAGCGGCTCCGCCATCCGAAAATGGCTCGCTCCGCTGCCTCCCATTCTTTCCAATACGCTGATCATACCCTTTGTTCTGTATTATGCCGGCATCCCGGGTTCCATCCCCTGGTTCATGCTGTCCGTCGGCATCGGGGAAATCCTCTCCTGCGGCGTTTTAGGAATGCTTCTTATGAATGTCCTAACCCGCTACCGGCGCTATCTGTTCTAATTTTCTTCCCTGACGTAGGTAATAAAACAGTTCCCGTTTTCCGCAAACCATTCCGTGGAATCGTTCATCCCCTTCTTGTAAAGACGGCCGGTGGACGGTTCCATGATTACGACATTATACTCATTAAAGCCCGTGATCAGAACCGCTTCGCCGTTCTCCAGCAGCGCCAGCACCGGAAGATCCTGATTCACATAGTACAGCATGGCATCCAGACTGCATCCGGTCAGATCCATCACCCTGACATTTTCCAGATTATCCTGAAGCGCTTCCGAAACGGACTGTCCCTGCGCCAGAAGATATTCCGAATTGCGCACAAGCCCTTCAAATGCAAAGATGGTATCCAGACAGACCGCAAGAGAGTCCTTCTCCTCTGTCGTCTCTGCCGCCTTAATCGCCATGATCTGGTTGCGCGCGACGCGGTTTCCCTTTAACCAGACGCACTCTCCCCGCTCATTGACCACAACGCCGGAAATCGCATAGGCACGCCTGACCGCCTCTGCCGGAGAGAAATAAATCCCGTCAATGCCGTAAGCGTCGTAAACATAATACTTCTGCACCTCTCTGTCGTCCGTCAGCGCAAGGACTCTTCCGCCCTCGAAAACAATCTCCTTCGGATTGAGTACCTTCAGCGTCTTCGTATCAATTTCCGCCCTCGTCTTTATCTGCACATAACGCTCATATCTTTCAATATCCGCCGTCACCACCACATTTTTCCCCTCGGCGGTCTCCGCATTGTTCATAATGTGATCCTGCGCAGCGGTCTGATAGGTCCCGTTCTCCTGACGGATCACTCTGTCAAGGATGATCTGGTTATCCTCCACCGTACAGCCCGTCACATAGACATCCTCCCTGTAATACTCCTTCAGCAGCTCTCCCGTAAAATCACAGATGCAGACCTTATACATCGGAAAAAAGATCCGTCCCGACCGTTCCTCGACAATGTCCTCCTCCCTCGCCACGCCGTAGATGATATCCTCGTCCATAAAGCCTAACGGCAGGATTGCCTCACCTGTCTTTGCCGAAATCGTGCTCTTTTCATCCACGTTCAGATTTCGTATGTGCAGCACCGTGCTGTGGTAGACATCCTCGCCCTCTGCCCAGACTGCGATCTTATTGTCCGCAGAAACCCGAAGTCCTTCCTCCTGCACGATCTCAATAAGCTTCGTATACGTTCTGTCCGCAAGATTCACCCTGTATACCGTATCATTCAGCTTCAGATACAGTCTGCCGTCGCGGTTTAAATATAAAAGCTGCTCCAGCTCAGCCGCCAGCGCCGTATAAGTCTTATCCGAGGGAATGTAGACCAGCTCCTCCACGGTATTGAGACTGCTGCTGTAGGTATAGATCTGAATCCCCACCTGCCCCTCATGCCGCCCCCTGTTCAGGTATCCGTATACGGCAAACTGTACATTTCCGCCCTCGTCCACATCCAGAATCCTGATCGCGTGGCGGTCATAAAGCGTTCTGGCATCCGCGTTGTCCGCATCATAATACCCAAAGAGCAATACAAGCTTATTCGTTGTCACATCATAGCTGAACAGTCTGTCTGCCGCCTCGAAGACGATAATGTTTCCGTCCTCGCTCTCGCACATATCTACGTCCGCATCCGTGATGCCGAGAAGGATCTTATCATTTCCATACATCTTCTCCACATCAGGGATCTGCTCCATCGTTCTCTCATAATCCAAAAGATACATTCTGTCCGCGGTATACCTGATCCGATAATACTCCTCCGCCAGATAATAGGTCGTCCCCTGCTCATCCGTCGTTTCTACGATATAATCCGCAAGAAAGGACGCCGTCTGTCCCGCGATCTCCTTCAGATGCCAGACCGGCGCGACAGTCTCCGTAACGTCCAGCTCCCCCCATGTGATCTGCCGAAAGCTGCTGTGGATCGTCACCTTATGGAAACTGCTGTTGTCATCAAGCGCGGAATTCGTCTCCAGATATTTCGTCAGCTCCCTCGCCGCCTCTCTATCATACAGCCTGTCGTGAAAATCCGACACGAACGCCAGCTTTTCCTCCGTGTGAAGCTTTTCGCTCCAGATCACCCTTGTATAGTAGGAAACCTGTCTGCCGCCGTCCAGCGTAAGGATCACGGCAAGCGAATACTCCGTATCTCTCTCGATCAGATCCTTCAGCGCGATCGTGCCGTTAATCCGGTTTCCTGCCTTCGTATACTCCGTGACGGGGGTATTCTCGATCAGCCTCGAGCCGTCGCGATTGCGGACCTCGATGGAAATTTCCGTAACGTTTTCTCCATACGTATCAATGAAAAATCCCGTATCGCGCCCTTCCCCGAGCACGGTAACGTTATCCCGCAAAAAAGCGACATCCACCGCTTCCGTATATCCGTGCAGCTGATTATATGCCGTTCCGTTCAGCTGCATCGTTACGATCGGAAGGGATGCCTTTGCCATTTCCACCGTCAGATTATCGTGCCCCTGATTCATCAGCCGCACCCCTGCAAACAGCGTGACGACAAATACCGCCGCGAATACGATGCTCTTCAAAATACCTTTCTTCATAAAAGCTCCTTCAACGTAGGGTGAACCCGCAGAAACTCCATCGTCTGCTCCGGAGAAACCTTCCCGGACGCCGGGCGCATTCTGCCTGTCCTGACCGCCCGGATCAGCAGATTCTTCGGCGTATGCTCCAGATCGATAAATTCCAGAATCTGCGTCTCATATCCGTTCTGTTCCAGAATGTCCGCCCGGAGCGCGTCCGTGATCAGCGCCGCCATGCGCTCCTTTATGATGCCGTATTTCAGGACAGGCTGCAGCAGCTCACAGCTTATCTGCCCATTCAGCTCATGCTGACAGCAGGGAACCGCAAGAATAACCCTCGCCCCCCATTTCACTGCCTTTTCCAGCGCGTAATCCGTCGCTTTATCACAGGCATGAAGGGAGACGACCATATCGACCTGATCCTCCCCGCCATAGTTTTTGATATCCCCGACCTCAAAGCTTAGGTTTTCATACTGAAGCTGCTCTGCCAGACGGTTGCACCGCCCGATCACGTCCGGCTTCAGATCCAGTCCCGTGACACGGATATCCCTGCCCTGAAGCTGATGCAGATAATAATACATCGCGAAGGTCAGATAGGACTTCCCGCACCCGAAATCAATAATGCGGATCGTCCGATCCGTCGGCAGCTGATCCAGAATATCCTCTATGAACTCCAGATAGCGGTTGATCTGGCGGAATTTGTCATAATACGCCTTCGTCACGCGCCCGTCTGCCGTCTGTACGCCAAGTCCGACCAGAAAGTCAACCGGCTCTCCCTCCCGCAGGATATATTGCTTTACGCGGTTATGCGCAAGCTCTCGGGAAGGCTTCCCTGTGCCGTCCTCCTGCGCTTTAATCCCCGCTTTTTTCTTTCTTTTTATCGTAACCGTTCCCTTCTTACTGACCAGAACGGTAATTTCCTCTGTCTCGGAAACCATCTGCGCCTGCCGGAAGGTATCCGTAAGATAACCCGTCAGCCGCTCTGCGGTCTCCTCCGCCTGATAATTCGCATGAAACACCTGTGTTCCCCGGTAAAGCGTCTCCTGAAAGAAAAGCGTTTCCCGGATTCTCACCGGGCGCAGCTTCAGCTTCTCCGCCGTTTCGGGTCTGCGCGAGTGGCTCAGCGTCATCTGTATCAGTTTCTCATTTAAAACATCCCGTAATACTGTCTGTAAATCATCCATCATCCTGTCATCCTAATAGAAAATGTAGCTTCCCCGTCTTCCGCCGTGACGGCGTTTATAGACCTCATGGAGCAGCAGGATCTGTATCATCTCTCCGGAGGGAGGGGTCTCCTCCTCATCCCTAAAAACCTTCTCCATGGAAGCCGCAAGCGCCCGCAGACTGTATCTGTCCGGGTACTCATCATAAATCATACTGCCCTCATAATCCGTCTTATCCAGCATTTCTGAAATTCTCCGCTGATATCTCCGCACATCATCCGGATACAGCTGCTGCAGATACTCCAGATCCGCAAGCAGCCGTGCCTCTGTTTCCGGCGCAAAATATCCCGGGTAGGTCATATAAAAAGGAAGGGGCTCTTTCCAGCCCCTTACCCTCTGCTCCGGCACCGGCTGTAACAGCTTAGAATGAAATTCCATATGCGTTCCTCTGAAACTCTTTTCTACAGCATATGCATTCCGTCTGCCGACTGTTACTGCCGCCGTTTTCTCACTTCAGTACCTCAATACGCGCCACCGCACGCTGGAGCGCCGTCTCGGCACGCGCAATATCCGTCTCCGGGGTTCTGCCGCGCAGCCGCTCCTCCGCACGCTCCTTCGCCGCCTCGGCACGCGCCGCATCAATCTCCTCCGGCCATTCCACGATCTCGGCAAGAATCGTAACCCGTTCCGGAAGGATTTCGGCAAAGCCTGCGTGTAAAGCCGCCTCGCGGTCTCCCTCCTGCTCGGTAATATTCAGGATTCCGGGCTTTACGATCACCGTCATCGGGATATGTCCGGGCAGAACGCCGATCTCTCCCTCCGTGGTATTAAACTCAACCATCTTCGCCTGTCCCTCATAAAAGATACGGTCAGGCGTTATCACACGCAGAAGGAAGCTGTTATTATCTGCCATAGCCTTTCCCCCTACTTTTCAAGCTTTGCGAGAACATCATCAATGCTTCCCGCATTCAGAAAATAGCTCTCCGGGATATCGTCATGCTTTCCTTCCAGAATCTCCTTAAATCCGCGGATCGTCTCGCTAAGCGGAACATACTTTCCTTCCAGACCCGTAAACTGTCCTGCCACAAAGAACGGCTGAGACAAAAATCTCTGTACCTTTCTTGCACGGGATACGACCAGCTTATCCTCCTCGGAAAGCTCATCCATACCGAGAATCGCAATGATATCCTGCAGCTCCTTATACCGCTGTAGGATTTCCTGCACGCCCCGCGCCGTCTTATAATGCTCCTCGCCGACAATCCTCGGATCAAGGATGCGGGAGGTAGACTCCAGCGGATCCACGGCAGGATAAATTCCAAGCTCCACGATGGAACGCGACAGAACGGTCGTCGCATCCAGATGGGCGAAGGTCGTCGCAGGAGCGGGATCCGTCAGGTCATCCGCAGGAACGTAAACCGCCTGCACGGAAGTAATGGAACCGTTCTTTGTCGAAGTGATACGCTCCTGAAGCGCGCCCATTTCCGTCTGTAAGGTCGGCTGATATCCGACTGCGGACGGCATACGCCCGAGCAGCGCGGAAACCTCGCTTCCCGCCTGTGTAAAACGGAAAATATTATCAATGAATAAAAGCACATCCTTGCCGCCCTTGTCACGGAAATATTCCGCCATCGTCAGTCCGGTCAGACCGACTCTCATTCTCGCCCCGGGCGGCTCGTTCATCTGTCCGAACACCATGGTCGTCTTCTCGATAACCCCGGACTCCGTCATCTCGTGATAAAGGTCATTTCCCTCACGGGTACGCTCTCCAACGCCCGTAAATACGGAATATCCGCCGTGCTCCGTCGCAATGTTACGGATCAGCTCCTGAATCAGAACCGTCTTTCCCACGCCGGCGCCGCCGAACAGTCCGATCTTACCGCCCTTCTGATAAGGACAGAGCAGATCAACGACCTTGATGCCCGTCTCGAGAAGCTCCGTGTCCGTGGACTGCTCCTCGAATTTCGGCGCCGGTCTGTGGATCGGCTCGTAAGTCACGCCCTCCGGCGCCGGCTTATTGTCAATCGGCTGTCCCAGCACGTTAAAGATTCGTCCGAGCGTATTCTCGCCTACCGGAACGGAAATCGGCGCGCCCGTCGCGATCGCTTCCATTCCCCTGACCAGTCCGTCCGTGCTTCCCATGGCGATACATCTGACCGTATCATCCCCGAGATGCTGGGAAACCTCGACAACCAGCTCACCGCCGTCTCCGGTAGGAATGCGAACCGCTTCATTTATCTCAGGGAGCTTACCCTCGTCATAACGGATATCAAGAACCGCTCCGATGACCTGAGTAATCCTGCCTTTGTTCTCTCCTGCCATTTTACGTCTCTCCTTCTGCCGCCGCAGCAGCTTTTTTCGCTTAGCCGATCGCCTCCGCACCGGCTATGATCTCCGTCAGCTCCTGCGTTATGGAGCCCTGTCTTGCCCTGTTATACTTCAGCGCGAGATCATTTATCATTTCTTCCGCATTTCCGGTCGCATTGTCCATCGCCTGCATGCGCGCGCCGTTCTCACTCGCTACCGCTTCCATCAGCGCCCCGTAGATCAGGCTGGTAATATATTTCGGGATGAGCAGATCCAGCGCTTCCTCTTCCTTCGGCTCGAAGTTCATCAGCGTTTCAACGCCGCCCTTCGTCTCCTCCCGCTCCGGAACCTCTACCGGAAGGAGCTTCAGAAGGGTGGGCACATGGCTGACGGTATTCCGAAACGCCGTATACGCCAGATAGATCTCACTGATCTCCCCGTCCTCATACGCCTTCAGCAGCTCCGCAGACAGCGCCATCGCATCCGCATAAGCAGGCGCATCTATGATCGCATTATCGCACTCATGCACCGTGTACCCCTGCCGCAGAAACGCCTCGCGCCCCTTGCTTCCTATGGTATACAGGATCAGCTCCTCACGCTTCCAGTCCGGATGCCCCGTCACAAGCTTCTCGACGTTGGAATTATATCCCCCCGCAAGTCCCCTGTTCGCCGTGATGACAACGACTGCCTTTTTCCCGTTTCCGTCCGCGTTCAGAAATCTGTGTTCAATATGCCCCACACGCGCCAGAATACCTGTCACCGTCTCATACATGCAGTTGAAATATTCCCTTGACTGCTCCGCAGCGGTCCGCGCCCGCTGAAGCTTTACCGTGGAGACCAGCTTCATCGCCTTTGTGATCTGCTGTGTTCCCTGGATGCTGCTCCTGCGGCGCTTTATGTCACGCATTGATGCCATGTCTCAAATCCCCTTCCTGCGATATCACCGTCAAAGCTTTACGTCCGGCGCTCACTTCCACGCTGTCACGAACTCGTCCAGCGCCTTCTTTAACAGCTCCTCCGTCTCCTCGGAAATCACCTTTTCAGACGCAATATTTCCGGGGATCTCAGGATACTTCGTGTCAAGAAACTCAAACAGCGCCGCCTCAAACCGCGTGATATCCTCTACCGGGATCTGCAGCAGATATTTCCTCGTAACCGCATAGATGATGATAACCTGATACTGAACAGGCATCGGCTGATACTGCGGCTGCTTGAGAACCTCCTTGATCCGCTCGCCCTGCGCCAGCTTCTCCTTCGTGTCCGCGTCCAGCTCCGAGCCGAACTGTGCGAAGGAAGCCAGCTCCCTGTACTGCGCAAGCTCGGTACGGATCGGCGCCGCAATCTTCTTCATCGCCTTGATCTGCGCCGCACCGCCGACACGCGATACGGACAGTCCGGCATTGATCGCGGGACGGAAGCCCGAATTAAACATCTCCGTCTCCAGATAGATCTGTCCGTCCGTGATGGAAATAACGTTTGTCGGAATATACGCCGATACGTCTCCCGCCTGCGTCTCGATGATGGGAAGCGCCGTCAGGGAGCCTCCGCCGTATTCATCGCTCATCCGCGCGGCTCTCTCGAGCAGTCTGGAATGCAGATAGAATACGTCTCCGGGATATGCCTCACGCCCGGGCGGACGGCGAAGCAGCAGAGAGAGTGTACGGTATGCCGTGGCATGCTTACTTAAGTCGTCGTAAACGACAAGAACATCCTGCCCCTGCTCCATCCATTCCTCACCGATCGCGCATCCCGAATAGGGCGCAATGTACTGTAAGGGCGCAAGGTCGCTCGCCGTCGATACCACGACGGTCGTATACGCCATCGCGCCGTGCTCTTCCAGCGTCTTTACGATATTGGCAACGGTAGATGCCTTCTGCCCGATCGCCACATAAATACACTTTACGTTCTGTCCCTTCTGGTTGATGATCGTATCAATTGCGATCGCTGTCTTTCCCGTCTGGCGATCGCCGATGATCAGCTCACGCTGCCCTCTGCCGATCGGCACCATCGCGTCGATCGCCTTGATTCCGGTCTGAAGAGGCGTGTCCACACCCTTTCTCGTAATAACGCCGCTCGCAACGCGTTCAATCCTGCGGTTCCGGTCCGTCTGTACCGGTCCCTTGCCGTCGATCGGCTGTCCGAGCGCATTGACCACACGCCCGAGCATCGCATCCCCGACGGGAACCTCGACAACCCTGCCGGTCGTCTTTACCGTATCCCCTTCGCTGATGTTCTTCGCGCTGCCCAGAAGTACTACTCCGACGTTATCCTCTTCCAGATTCAGCACCATGCCGTAGACACCGCCCGGAAATTCGAGCAGCTCACCCTGCATGGCGTTCTCCAGACCATGCACACGGGCGATTCCGTCCGCCACCTGAATCACGGTACCGACATCTGCCACTTCCAGCGTTGAAGCATAACGCTTAATCTGATCCCTGATAACTGAACTGATTTCTTCCGGTCTTAAATTCATGGATCTGTCGCACCTTTCCTCCGCCCCTGTCACCCCAGGCGGATCTGTAATAATTGTCCGGTCATCTTCTCAAGCCTTGTCCGGATCGTACTGTCTACTACCCTGTCTCCGATCCGCACGGTCATACCGCCTATGACGGCAGGATCCGTCCGGTAATGCATCTCCATCCTGCGAAAACCGCCGGTCTCCAGCAGCCGCTTTTCCACTGCCGCCTTCTGCGCCGCCGACAGCTCTATCGCCGTCGTCACATAAGCGGTTCCCACCTTAAGCTGCTGTTTAACCCTTTCGTTGAAATAGTCGAAAACGGCATCCAGCTGTCTGTAATGCTCTCTGGAAACCATGAGCTTCAGGAAATTTACCATTTCCGCGCTGAGTCTCCCGCCGAACGCCTCCTCAAGGACCCCCAGCTTTTCCTGCACGGGAATCCCCGGATGCTCCATCAGGGTATCAAACTCCGGATTCCCGGCAAGGATTCCGCGAAGCGCCCGGATCTCCTCCGAAAGCGCGGCCGCCCTGTCCTCGCCGGACTCCATTGCCGCCTCAAACAAGGCCTCACCGTATGTCTTGGATACTAATTTAGCCATGTCTTATCACCTATTTCCTTTAAGGTCTCCTCGATCAGCCGGTCCTGCAGCGTCGTGTCGATAGAGGCGGCGACAACCTTCCCCGCCATAACGGACGCAACGGAAATGATCTCCCTTTTCACCTCATCAGACACCTTCTGCTTCTCAAGCTCCGCCTCCGTGCGCGCTCTGTCAAGGATGCGCGCTGCCTCCTCCTTCGCACGGGCAACGATCTGTTCCTCATTGTGCAAAGCCTTCCGGCGCGCCTCGCCAAGGATGCTCTCCGCCTCCCTGTCGATCTCCTTTAATCTGCCCTCGTATTCCTCGCGCAGACGCTGCGCCTCGTCCATATCCTTTTTCGCCGTTTCCAGCTCCGTGCGGATCTTATCCTTACGACCGTTGAGCATCTTTCGCGCAGGTTCAAACAGAAAATAGCTCATGCACAAAAACAGTACAAATACCGCGATGATCGTCAGACAGGCATCAGCAACCAGCTGCCAGTCCAGGTCGAACAGTCTCGACATGGTCTGACCTTCTGTTAAAAGTATCATCCTCTGCCTCCTTTCTGCCTTTCTTCAGACATATACATACTTGTCCGTCAGGGCAGAAGGGGCTTTACAAACAATAACAGGAACGCGATCAGCAGACCGTAAAGACCCGTCGTCTCGGCAACCGCCTGACCGAGCAGCATGGTAGATCTGATCTGTGACTGTGCGCTCGGGTTGCGTCCTACGGCTGCCGCAGCATGTCCTGCCGCGATACCCTGTCCGACGCCGGGTCCGATACCCGCGATAAGCGCAAGTCCTGCACCGATGGCAGAACATCCCAAAATAAAGTTTTCATTAAATTCCATTCTCTTTTCCTCCTGATTTTGTTTTTATAAT
>CAZVWN010000085.1:8123-10611 GCA_964631065.1 uncultured Acetatifactor sp. | reverse complement strand
AATGAATAAACGGCATCTTTCCTGTAAAAGCTGATCCTGTAGGAAAACTTTTTCAGGAAAGGACAGGAGACATGATATTAAAAGAGAAGGAACGGATGGCGGTGCAGGATCTGCAGACACAGGAGAAGTGCTGCGTGGAGAAGTACGGAAAATATGCGCAACAGGCATATGACACGGAGCTGAAGAGCCTTTTTCTGACCCTGCAGGATAAGGAGAGGGAGCATTATGAATCCTTAGGGAAGGTACTTGAGGGAACGGTTCCCGCGTGCGACTGCAATGATTCTGCGGGGCAGGAGTATCAGCCGAAGGCGACCTATCCCGTCATGACGGATTCTGAGGAAAAGCTGCATGACGCATTTCTTGCAACCGACTGTATCGGAACGGAAAAGCTCGTCTCCGGGGAATACAATACGAATGTATTCAATTTCGGTGACGGCAGCCTCCGCAAGCTCCTCGCCGATATCCAGATCGAGGAGCAGAATCATGCACAGATGCTCTACAAATATAAGACGGTCAACGGCATGGCGTGACATCCGGCATCAGTCGGGGCGGATTTTTTCAACCCTGCGGTCGTAGGTAACGAGTCCGTTTACCTCTTCTTCCACATCGGAGAGCTGGGTGTAGACCGCACCGCTTAAGCCTTTTTCAATCAGCGGAGCAAGCTGTTTTTCGAGAAGCTGTCTGTAGGCGGCGTTCAGCTCCTTAGGTGTTGCATATCTGCGGTAGCCGTAGATGCGGCTGACGGCGGAATGCTCCCTGATATGACAGGCAAAGCCGCCGTATTCGCTGATGACGAAGGCTCTTTTCCTGTCGGGCTTTATCCGCAGAGGACGGAAATAGTTATGGACACTCTTAAAGTTCCCTTCCTTCCGGTCGAACCAGCCGCTGGCGTGGTCGATCAGACGGGTGGGATCTTTTTGTGCGATTTCTGACGTAATCCTTGCGGCGTCAAACTGTCCCCATCCCTCGTTAAAGGGAACCCAGACGGCGATGGAGGGTACATTGCGGAGGTGGGTGATCGTGTCCGCGCATTCCTGCTCCCATTCGCGGCGTCCCGCCTCCTCCGCGCGGGAGAGAAGCCGGTAATGAGAGTCGCCAAGACGGGAGAAGAGTCCTGGGAAGACGGTCGGCAGATGACATACAACGGGCATATGATAGGAAGTGCCGCCGTTTACCATGTCCTGCCAGACGATCATGCCGAGCCGGTCGCAGTGATAGTACCAGCGCAGCGGCTCAATCTTGATATGCTTGCGGAGCATGTTGAAGCCGTTTCTTTTCGCAAGGGCAATGTCGTAGCAGAACGCTTCGTCGCAGGGCGGCGTCATGAGTCCGTCCGACCAGTATCCCTGATCCAGAAGTCCGTGCAGAAAATACGGCGTATGATTCAGACAGAAGCGCAGGATGCCCTTTTCGTCCGGCTCGACCGTAAAGCTGCGCAGTGCAAAATATCCGTGGATCTTGTCGCTGTCTGCCATGAGAGTAAAGCTGTAGAGATAAGGTTCCTCCGGCGTCCAGAGACGGACGGCATCCTCCGGCAGGGTGAGACGCAGTATATTCGGCGCGGAGGATTCCCGCTGTACGGAAACGCCGATCAGCGCGATCGTCCGCTCCCCCGGGATGACGCCGGAAGCGGCATCCGTGGAGATGACAAACCTTGTCGTCGCCCGGTATACGGTACAGGAGACGGAGGAAAAAGGGGCATCGGAGAACAGCTCGATGGAGACGGCGGCATGCTCCGGATCGGGCGTGATCCTGAAATCTTTGATATAATTTGCGGGAACCCATTCGTACCAGACGCTCTGCCAGATGCCGCTCTGGGCGGTGTAGAACATGCCGCCGCGCCGCAGGGTCTGCTTTCCGCGCGTATGGTAGGAGGTATCGCTGACGTCGCGGACGCGCACCTGTAACAGCAGCGGCTCTTCGCTGACGGATTCCGTAATGTCCGCTTCAAACGGAAGATACCCGCCGCTGTGTGAAACGCATTCCTTCCGGTTACAATAGACGACGGCCTCCTGATCCACGGCACCGAAATGCAGGATACAGCGCTGTCCTTTCTGTTTTCGGGAAAGCTCCTCCGGAGAAAAGCTGACGGTGCGTTCATACCAGAGAAATTCATCCGGCTGCAGCTGTCTTCCGACGCCTGACAACAGCGCTTCGGGAGAGAAGGGAACCAGAATGTCGGCTTCAAAGGGTGCAGCGTCTGCTGATTCTTCTACAGGCAGGATGCGACAGCGCCAGCTGCCGTTTAGGATGCGGTAGTTGTCGCGCTCCAGCTGCGGTCTCGGGTATTCCGTAAGCGGCGTTTCCGTTTCTCCTGCAAGAAGCTTTTCGCCCCAGGGAGTGACGAGCGGCAGCAGCGTGTCCCCGGGATGTTTCTGTTTTAAATTTGCGGCAGCGTCTGTGATCCTCATAAGTACCTCCTTGAAGCCGGACTGTCACGAAAATGGTAATGCGGCATAAATGTAAATTCAGTATAGCATAAATTCAG
>CAZVWN010000085.1:3225-8023 GCA_964631065.1 uncultured Acetatifactor sp. | reverse complement strand
CAACGGTTTCCCGGGTCATGCAGGGAAAACGGACAAAAAAATACAGACATGACACGGAGGCAGGAGTGCGAAGATAATCAGCTTTTGAAAACAGGAAACAGTCAGGTCGCGGAGGGAATGCATTTCCTTCGCTTAGTTTCGTGTTGCTGAAAGCAGATGGTATCGTATCCTGTCACATGAAAAAACAGCGGATCGGAGAGCGGTTTTTTGCCGGCTTTCGGAGACGTTTTTCGGGTGGGATGCTTCTTTTTGCTTTGGCAGCAGAAAGGAGTTTTTTTATGTCTCAAATTGTTGTTTCAAATCTGACCTTCTGCTATGAGGGCAGCAGTGAAAATGTGTTTGAAAAGGCTTCCTTTCAGCTGGATACAGACTGGAAGCTTGGGTTTATCGGCAGAAACGGGAAGGGGAAGACGACCTTTCTTAGGCTTTTACAGGGAGATTATGAATATCAGGGCAGCATAAAGGCATCGACAGCCTTTGATTATTTCCCTTATACGGTTACAAAGGAACAGGAAGCGCTTTCTGCGGCAGAGCTGTTTGAAGAGCTGCGCCCCGGCTGTGAGTTCTGGCGGGTGCTGCGGGAACTGGAGGCGCTTTCCGTGGACGCGGAATGTATGTACCGTCCGTTCGGCACGCTGAGTCACGGCGAGCGGACAAAGGCGATGCTGGCACTGCTTTTTTCACAGGAGAACTTTTTCCTGCTGGTCGATGAGCCGACGAACCATCTGGATAGTGCGGCGAGACAGATCGTGAAGGAGTATCTGCGCTCGAAGAAGGGCTTTATTCTGGTTTCACATGACAGGGAGCTTCTGGACGCCTGTATCGACCATGTCCTCGTACTGAACCGGGCGACCATCTGCGTGGAACAGGGGAATTTTTCGAGCTGGTGGGAGAATAAGGAACGGGCGGATCATTTTCACCGCGCGGAGAATGAAAAGCATCTGCGTGAGATCGGAAAGCTGAAGGAAGCGGCAGAACGCACGGCGCGGTGGGCGGATCAGAACGAGCGGACAAAGATCGGCTTTGATCCGACGAAGGAGCATGACCGCTCCATAGATACGCGCGCCTATATCGGTGCAAAGACAAAGGCGATGCAGAAGCGCGTAAAGAATACGGAGCGCAGGATTAGGGAGGAGATTGCGCAGAAGGAGGGACTGCTGAAGGATGTGGAAAGCCCGGTGGAGCTGAAGCTGAATCCGCTTTCGTTTCATAAGGAGCGCTATCTCCAGGCGCGGGATTTCTGCCTGAGCTATGAGGGGGAGACGGTGCTTTCGGATCTTACCCTGGAGCTGAAAAGGGGGGAGCGCGTGCTCTTACGCGGTGCGAACGGCTGCGGGAAATCCAGCTTTCTAAAGGCGGTGCTTAAAAAGGCGGGAAATGCTGAGATGAGCGGTACGCTGGAGGTGGCAGCGGGGCTTGTGATCTCTTACGTCGATCAGGACACCTCCGGTCTGCGGGGCAGTTTAAGCGGCTTTGCGCGGGAGCGCGGACTGGACGAGAGCCTGTTCAAGGCGCTGCTTAGGCAGCTGGACTTTGAGCGGACGCAGTTTGAGAAGCGGATGGAGGAGTACTCGGCGGGGCAGAAGAAAAAGGTTCTTCTGGCGGCGGGTCTGCTGACACCGGCGCATCTCTATATCTGGGACGAACCGCTCAATTTCATTGACATTTTCTCCCGTATGCAGCTGGAGCGCCTGATCCTGCGGTATCAGCCGACCATGCTGCTCGTAGAGCATGATGCCGTTTTCGGGGAGAAGGTTGCGACGCGGATCATAGAGCTGCCTGATCGTAGAGAGCCTTGACGCGGATCGCCTGATTATAGTCGCCGAACTGTTCGCCGAACAGGGTACAGCCGCCGCAGTTGGCTGTATCCTGCGGAACGGCGATACGCAGGGTAAGACGGCTGTTGTAGTCGATCTTCAGGTCGTCGGTCGTGATCTTCGAGAGCTTGAGCCCGCCGTCCATAAAAGTACCCTTTTCATTGATGATGAGCGTTTTTAACAGTCCGTACTGGTTCAGGCTCTGCGGCCACCATGCGGGAGAAATATGTCCCTTGCGGTCGCCGTAATCACCGGGGCTGACCCATACGCCGAGCGGGATGTCGTTTAAGGAAAAATGGATGTCGGAGGGGTAATCCCTGTTAAAGCCGGGATATTCCGAGGAAATTTCAAAGGAAATCTGCAGCTCGCGCAGCTTCTGCCCCGCCTGAAGCCGGTTCGGAAGCCCGTATTCGACGTATCCGCTGGTAAACCAGAGGATTCCGGCGTCAAAATGCTCCGGAAAGGTAAAGGCGTTGATATCGTCCATCGCGCCGATGAGATGCTCCGGCGTGGAGAGTCCGCAGGTCGGCGTGACGCTACAGCCTGTAAAGCAGCCGATCCGGATGTCGTCGAGATAAAAGTTTCCGTCCTCCGTCTGCGGTTCGGGCAGCATATCTATGACGATCCGGTCGTGACAGGGGCTGACAAGCTTCATGGTACCGCGCTTGCCGGAGGTGGTCTGAATGCTGACAAGTCCGGCGGCGACAAGCTTGCTGACGTGCATCGAGACGGCGCTGTTGGTCAGCCCGAGCGTTTTTGCAAGATAATTCATGCTGACGTTCGGTGTCGTATAGATGATTTTCATAATTTCCATGCGCATAGGGGCGCTCAGCGCGCGGATCGTTTCCTGCGCCTCCTCCAGAGAAGACAGATACAGCATAATGACCTCATTTCCGGGCAGACCCGTGATCCTTTCGGACAGGGGCTGCTTTTTGTTTTGTAATGTAACGATTCAGAATCCCGTTCGCAGCCATGCATGGTCTGAATGGGTACAGTATAGCATTTTCTGCACGATTAGTGAAGTAAAAAATGAACTAAATAAGAAAATGGATGAACTGTCACAAAACGGTGGAGAAAATTTGTATAAACTGACGACAGCTTTCTATTTGACTTTTTGTGCAAAAGAGGATAGACTTAAAAATGTAAACGGAAAGTTTAATAGTTCAATAAAAATTGAATTAAAGAGAGGGAAAAGTTATGGCAAAACTTTATGTGAATCCGAAGGTAAAGAAAGGACATATCAACCCTGAATTGCAGGGACATTTTTCGGAGCATCTCGGAAGATGTATCTACGAGGGGATCTATGTCGGCGAAAATTCCGACATTCCGAATGTAAACGGGATGCGCACGGATGTCGTGGAGGCGCTGAAGGAGATCCGTGTGCCCGTGCTGCGCTGGCCGGGCGGATGCTTTGCGGACGAATACCACTGGAAGGACGGGATCGGACCGAAGGAAGGTAGAAAGAAGATGATCAATACGCACTGGGGCGGTGTTGTCGAGGATAACAGCTTCGGTACGCATGAGTTCATGGAGCTTTGTAAGCAGCTTGGCTGTAAGACATATATCAACGGGAATCTCGGAAGCGGTACCGTGCAGGAGATGAGCGAATGGGTGGAGTACATGACCTTTGAGGGCGTTTCCCCGATGGCGGATCTGCGGAAGGAAAACGGACATGAGGAGCCCTGGACGGTCGATTACTTCGGCGTCGGCAATGAGAACTGGGGCTGCGGCGGAAACATGCGGCCGGAGTTTTACGGGGATATGTACCGCAGATACCAGACCTATGTGCGCAACTATAACGGTGCGAAGCCGATCAGCAAAATCGCGTGCGGCGCGAATGCGGACGATTACCACTGGACGGATAAGGTGCTGGAGACGACCTTCGATCACGGCTGGGGCTTTATGGACGGCATGTCACTTCATTATTACACTATCCCTACCGGGGACTGGTCGAAGAAGGGTTCCGCGCTGGAGTTTGACGAGAAGCTCTGGTATCGCACCTTAAAGGCAACTTTGAAGATGAAGGAGCTGATTCACCGCCACGGTGCGATCATGGATCAATACGACCCGGAGAAGCGGATCGGCATGGTGATCGACGAGTGGGGAACCTGGTATGATGTGGAGCCGGGCACAAATCCGGGCTTTTTGTATCAGCAGAACACGATGCGGGATGCGCTGGTTGCCGGCATCAACCTGAACCTCTTTAACAAGAACTGCGACCGCGTAAAGATGGCGAATATCGCGCAGATGGTAAACGTATTGCAGGCAGTGCTTTTGACGGACGGAGAGAAGATGGTGAAGACGCCGACCTGGCATGCGTTCAACCTCTATAAATATCATCAGGACGGCGAGCTTCTGGAATCCTTTGTGGAGACAAAGGAGGTCGGCGTTGAGGACGACTGTAAGATCCCGGATCTTTCGGAGTCCGTTTCTTACGGAAAAGACGGAAAGCTTCATGTAACGCTGACGAATGCCTCCCTGACGGATGCGGCGAAGGTTGAGGCGGTCTTTGCGGAGACGGTTGTAAAGTCCGTAAAGGCAGAGGTGCTGACGGGCGACATGAAGGCGCATAATACCTTTGATGCGCCGGATGCGGTACATACGACTGCGCTTTCCGATGTTACCGTGGACGGCGGCGTGGTAAGCTTTACGGCTCCCGCGTGCAGCGTCCTGCATCTGGAAGTGGAGATCTGATATCTGATGCGGCAGGAGTGCGAACCCTGAACGGGGATCGCACTCCTTTTTTTGTGCATAGCGATTGTGTATTTACCGCATAGTCGTATCCTTATAAGGAGAACCTGAAACAAGCAGAGCAATTGCACTCAAATTACATCGACAAATTGAAATAAAGGGTGTATGCTGACTACAGTATTATATCCTGCCGTTCCCGTAGGAAATGGCAGAAGCAATCGAAACGGTTTTAAATGGTGCGGAAAAATGTAGATTTCAGGTTGCTGTCGGATCATACAAATTTCAGTTGG
>CAZVWN010000085.1:0-3125 GCA_964631065.1 uncultured Acetatifactor sp. | reverse complement strand
GAACAGATATCATAGAAAAAACAAAACAGGAGGAAGCAATGCGGCAGGGATATCGGGAAAACATGGACAGACTGCTTGAGCAGGAGGTAGCGGGCGGCAGCGTGAAGGGTGCGAGCGCGCTTGTCCTGCGGGGCGGAGAGGAACAGTATTACAATGCGTTCGGATATGCGGATGCGGAGCGGGGGATACGGATGGAACGGAATACGATCATCCGGCTGTATTCCATGACAAAGCCCGTTACGGCTGCGGCCGTCATGCTGCTTGCCGAGCGCGGAAAGCTGGATCTGATGGATCCGGTATCCGAGTATCTTCCCTGTTTTTCGGAGCAGCGCGTCTGGGACGCCGGAACAGGGAAAGAGATTCCGGCAGCGCGCGGGGTGACGGTTTTTGACCTTCTGAATATGACCTCCGGGATCACTTATCCGGATGAGACGACAGAGCCGGGAAGAAGGATGCAGACGGCTGTGGAAAGTCTTGTCGCGCGCAGACTGCGGGGAGAGCGGGCTGACACGCAGGAATATATGAGAAGGATTGCGGAGGTGCCGCTTGTTTTTCAGCCGGGGGAACGGTGGATGTACGGCTTTTCTGCGGATGTCCTGGGTGGAATTGTGGAAGCCGTTTCGGGTATGCGCTACGGAAGCTTTCTAAAGAAGGAGCTGTTTGATCCGCTGGATATGCCGGATACGGGATTTTTTGTACCGGAGAGTAAACGAAACCGTTTCGCACAGGCTTACGAGCCGACGGAAGAAGGAATCCTGATACCGCATACCGGAAGCCATCTGGGCGAATATTACGGCGAGGACGTCGCGTTTGAATCCGGCGGCGCGGGACTGGTATCCACGCTGGACGATTATGCACATTTTGCGATGATGCTCGCAAACGGCGGGAGCTATTGCGGGAAGCGTATTCTCGGGCGCAAAACCGTGGACTTTATGTCGCAGAATCATCTCACAAAGCAGCAAAAGAGCAGTCTGGACTGGGATAGCTTAAGAGGCTACGGATATGGCTGTCTGATGCGCGTGTTGGAGGATAAAAGCGCGGCGTGTACGAACGCTTCTTACGGAGAGTTCGGCTGGGACGGCTGGACGGGAAATTATGTCTGCATGGATAAAGAGGAGGAGCTTGTGATCCTGTATTTTATCCAGCGCTGCGGCGCGGGGACAACGCCGCTTGTCAGAAAGCTGCGGGCGGTGACGTATGGTGCGCAGGAGTAAGCGCGCCCTAAGCAGCGAACGCCGCTGTTAAGAATGCTGAGGGCTGAACGGTTATGGAGACGGTGAGATGAATATTTTAACGGTTGAAAATATTACAAAGGCATACGGGGAGCGCAGACTGTTCTCGGGTGCGAGCTTCTTTTTGCAGGAGGGCGAGAAAGCGGGGATTATCGGGATCAACGGTACCGGGAAATCGACGCTCCTAAAGATGATTGCGGGTCTGGAGGAGCCGGATGAGGGAAGGATCATTACGGCGAATCACTGCATTGTGCGCTTTCTGCCGCAGAATCCGCAGTTTTCGCAGGAAGAGACCGTGCTTGAGGCGGTGCTTAAGGGGAACAGAACGGAGAGCAATGCGGCTTACATCGAGGCGGATGCGAAGAGTATGCTGACGCGGCTTGGCGTGACGGCATTCGACAGGCCCTGCGGACAGCTTTCCGGCGGACAAAGGAAGCGGCTTGCGCTGGTGTCCGTCCTGCTGTCTCCTGCGGAAATCCTTGTGCTGGACGAGCCGACGAACCATCTTGACAATGAGATGAGCGACTGGCTGGAGAAAACGCTGAAGGAACGGAAAGGCGCGGTTGTCATGGTGACGCACGACAGATATTTTCTGGACAGCGTGACGACGCGCATCATTGAGATCGATCGGGGCAGTATTTATTCCTATGATGAAAATTATGCGGGGTATCTGGAGCGGAAAGCAGAGCGCGAGGAGAGCCTTGCGGCGGGAGAGCGGAAGCGGAAAAGTCTCCTGCGCAATGAGCTTGCATGGGTCAGACGCGGCGCAAGGGCGCGCTCGACAAAGCAGAAGGCGCGGCTGGAGCGCTTTGAGGAGCTGCAGGGCAGGAAAGCGCCGGAAAAGGACGGACAGCTTGAAATCACCTCTGCCGTGACGCGGCTCGGCAGGACGACCGTGGAGCTTAAGGGGATCAGTAAGGCGTATGGAGAAAGGGTTCTGATCCGCGACTTTACCTATCTGTTCGGGAAAAATGACAGGGTGGGCTTTGTCGGGAAAAACGGCAGCGGGAAATCGACGCTGATGAAGCTGATCATCGGGGAGCTTGCGCCGGATGGCGGGGAAATCGTGCGCGGTCAGACCGTGAAAATCGGCTATTACGCGCAGGAGATCGGGGAGGAAATGAACCCTGCGATGCGTGTGATCGACTATATCCGTGATGTGGCGGAATTTGTGGATACGCCGGAGGGGAAGGTCAGCGCGGCGAGGATGCTGGAGCGTTTCCTTTTTGCGGGAGAGGAGCAGTACGGGCTTTTGGGAAAGCTTTCCGGCGGAGAGCGCAGGAGACTGTATCTGTTGAAGGTTTTAATGGGCGCGCCGAATGTGCTGATTCTGGACGAGCCGACGAATGATCTCGATATCGCGACCCTGCGGACGCTGGAGGATTATCTGGACAGCTTTCAGGGCGTTGTCATCGTGGTGTCACATGACAGATATTTTCTCGACAGAACCGTGAACCGCATTTTCGCTCTGGAAGAGGGCGGAACGCTGAAGCAGTATGAGGGCGGATATACCGATTATGTCCGAAAGAAAGCGGCGGACGAAAAGGCGCAGACGGTCGGGACGGGTGAAAAGGCGCAGACGCCGGATCAGGCAAAAAAGGCGTGCGACGGCTCGGGAGAAGAAAGGCAGCCCGCGCAAAAGGGGCAGCGGACCCGCGGACCGCAGAAGCTGAAATTTACTTATCAGGAACAGAAGGATTATGAAACCATTGAAAATGATATTGCCGCGCTGGAAGAAAAAATTGCATGGTGCGACAGCGAAATGCTCCAAAATGCAAAAGATTTCATAAAGCTCGGGGAGCTTGCGGCAGAAAAGGAAGCGGCAGAAAAGCTGTTGGAAGAAAAGATGGATCGGTGGATGTACTTAGAAGAATTAGCCGCGAGAATTGCAGA
>CAZVWN010000084.1:0-10686 GCA_964631065.1 uncultured Acetatifactor sp. | reverse complement strand
GTGAAGACGGAGGTTACGGAAAGGTATGGTAAAAATGGAAAAAGAAATAGATAAGAAGACGGTTGTGTTAAAGGATGAGGAAAATGTCGGTGCCGTACAGATCGCGGATGACGTGGTCTCCATGATCGCATCCCTTGCCGCTACGGAGGTAGAGGGCGTGAATGCGATGGCGGGAACGATCACGAACGAGCTGATGAGCAAGGCGGGCATGAAGAAGCTGACAAAGGGCGTCAGAGTAACGGTGACAGGCGGCAGCGTTGTCGTAGATCTTGCCGTGACGATGGACTACGGCTACAATATTCCTGCGACCTGCCGGAAGGTACAGGCAAAGGTGAAAAACGCCATCGAAAATATGACGGGACTGACCTGCAGTGATGTCAACATCAGGATTGCAGGGGTAAAAGTAAAGTAAAAAGGAAAAAATACCATGGGACGACACGAACAGAGAGAACAGGTATTTCTGCTGCTGTTTCAGGAGGCGTTTCACGCGCCTGAGGATATGCCGAAGCAGATAAGACTGTATCTGGAGGGAAATGAAGAGATCCCTTCCGGAAAGGATGCCGATCTGATTGAGGAGAGATGTCTGCATATCAGAGAAAAGATTGCGGAGCTTGACCGCCTGATCGGGGAAAATACGGAAGGCTGGAGTACGGAGAGAATCGGAAAGGTAGAGCTTGCCATTCTCCGCCTTGCGGTCTATGAGATGCGCTGTGACGACGACATTCCGCCGCGCGTGGCGATCGACGAGGCAGTGGAGCTTGCAAAGAAGTACGGACAGGAGAGCTCGAGCCGGTTTGTGAATGCGATTCTCGCAAAAATATTAAAGCTGGGTGATTGAGATTCGGAACGTTTATACGGTTGGAAAGCTAAATTCATATATTAAAAATATGTTTACGCAGGACTATCTGCTGCAGAACATTCCGGTAAAGGGTGAGGTCAGCAACTGTAAATATCATCAGTCCGGACATATTTATTTTACCTTAAAAGACCCAAAGGGAGTGGTGAATTGTGTGATGTTCGCAGGCAACCGCGCGGGTCTTTCTTTTCGTCTGACGGAAGGGCAGCAGGTAATCGTCGTGGGAAGCGTAGATGTCTACGAGCGGGATGGGAAATATCAGCTTTACGCGAAGCGGATTTTCCCGGACGGCAACGGGCTTCTCTATGAGCAGTTTGAAAGACTCAAGCGGGAGCTGGAGGAATCCGGTATGTTCGCCGCGCAGTATAAGCAGCCGATTCCCCGCTATATCCGTTCGCTCGGGGTCGTAACGGCGGACACGGGAGCCGCAGTCAGGGATATCATACAGATCGCCCGCAGACGGAATCCCTATGTGCAGATCATACTCTATCCCGCGATCGTCCAGGGAGAGGCGGCAGTGCCGAGTGTCGTGGCGGGCATTCACGCGCTGGAGCGGCTTGGCGTGGATGTGATGATCGTCGGCAGGGGCGGCGGCTCCATCGAGGATCTTTGGGCGTTCAATGAGAGGGAAGTGGCACAGGCGGTCTTTGACTGTTCCGTTCCGGTCATTTCCGCAGTCGGGCATGAGACGGATACGACGATCATTGATTTTGTCGCGGATCTGCGTGCGCCGACGCCTTCCGCAGCGGCGGAGCTTGCCGTGACGGATATCAGGGAGATCCTCGCAGAGCTTACAGGATATGCGGAAGAATTGAACCGTCGGATGCAGCAGCGGATCCGGATGGAACGGCTCAGACTGCGGCAGCAGGAGCTTCGGGTAAAGGCGGTCAGTCCGATGGGGCGGATCAGGGAGAGACGGATGACGCTGATCCGGCAGGAAGAGCGGCTTTCGGACAGGATGGAACGGCTGCTGCAGGAGAGACGGCATACGCTTGCCGTTCTGATCCAGCGGCTGAAGGGACTTTCCCCGTTGGAGAAATTAAACAGCGGCTATTCTTATGTCACGGATGAGGCGGGGCGGAATGTCCGCAGCGTGACACAGGTCAGGGAAGGGCAGCTTTTGCGGATACAGGTGAGCGACGGAAGCTTCCGGGCGGCGGTATGCGCCGGGGAAGCGGAGCAGTAGAAAAATGTTCCGGGATACGGTACGGGAGGCAGCAGATGGAGGAAAAGGAAAGGGAATTCAGGCTGGAGGACGGTTTTGAGAAGCTGGAAGAGATCATTTCTCAGATGGAAAATGAGGAGCTGCCGCTGGAGGAGGCGTTTCGCGCCTACAGCGAAGGCATGCAGTTATTGAAGGCATGCAATGATCAGATCGACCATGTGGAGAAGCAGGTGCTCAGACTGACGGAATATGGGAAACTGGAGGCGTTTGAAGGTGGAGAAGACGGCATTTGATATTGCGCTGCGGGAGAAGACCGCACGGCTGAACGGGATATTGGAGAGATTTCTTCCTGCCGGGGAGGGGCTTCAGAAGACCGTGATCGAAGCGATGAATTACAGTGTCAGGGCGGGCGGGAAAAGGCTGCGCCCGATGCTTTTATGGGAGACGTTTCTGCTCTGCGGGGGAAGAGAGGCGGACAGCGCGTCCGTGGAGCCGTTTCTTGCGGCAATCGAGATGATCCATACCTATTCCCTTGTCCATGACGATCTTCCGGCGATGGATAACGATGAATACCGGCGGGGAAAAAAGACGACATGGGCAGTTTACGGTGAGGCGGTCGGAATCCTTGCGGGGGACGGTCTGCTGAACTATGCGTTTGAGACGGCGGTAAAGAGCTTTCAGACAGGGGTGCAGCCGGAGCGGGCGGCAAAGGCACTCGCCATCCTTGCGCAGAAAGCGGGGATTTACGGCATGATCGGCGGACAGACTGCGGATATGGAAGCGGAAGGAAAGCCTGTCACACAGGAGCAGCTTCTGTTTATTCACGAAAACAAGACGGCGGCGCTGATCCAGGCGGCGATGATGACCGGCGCCGTGCTCGCGGGCGCGGATGAGGAGACGGTGAAACGTCTGGAGAAATGTGCGTACAATATCGGCGTGGCGTTCCAGATTCAGGACGATATTCTGGACGTTGAGGGGAACAGCGCGGAGCTTGGAAAGCAGACGGGGAGCGATGCACAGAACGGGAAACAGACTTACGTTACCTTAAAGGGGATGGAACAGGCGAAGAAGGATGTGGCGGATTTGTCAAAGGAGGCGGTTCTGCTTCTCGACGACATCAGGGGGGAAAATCCGTTTTTGCGGCAGCTTGTGCTGGAGCTGATCTGCCGGCGCAGCTGAAGACGGAAAGGCGTACAGGATGTTTTTAGAGGCGATAGAGAAGGAAAATGATATCAAAAAGATCGCGAAGGAGGATCTGGGAGATCTCGCGCAGGAGATCCGGGATTTTCTGATCGAAAGGATCAGCGTGACGGGCGGACACCTCGGCTCGAACCTCGGCGCGGTGGAACTGACGATGGCGCTCCATCTCGCCTTAAATCTTCCGGAGGATAAGATTGTATGGGATGTCGGGCATCAGTCCTATACCCATAAGATCCTGACGGGAAGGAAGGACGGGTTTGCGTCGCTGAGACAGTACCACGGCATGAGCGGATTCCCGAAGCGCAAGGAGAGCGACTGTGACGTATTCGACACCGGACACAGTTCAACGGCGATTTCTGCGGGACTTGGACTTGTAAAGGCAAGGGATATCCGGGGAGAGTCGAATACGATCGTCTCCGTGCTCGGAGACGGCGCGCTGACGGGCGGCATGGCATACGAGGCGTTAAACAATGCCTCGAAGCTGGAGACGAATTTTATCATTATATTGAACGATAACAATATGTCCATTTCCGAAAATGTCGGCGGGGTTTCAAAATATTTAAACAGCATCCGCACGGCGAGCGGGTATCTGGATCTGAAGGCGGGGATCTACCATGCGCTGCTTGGCACAAAGCGCGGCAACAGTACGATCGCGAAGCTCCGTCGGGCGAAGAGCAGCGTCAAGCAGCTCGTTATCCCGGGAATGTTCTTTGAGGATATGGGCATCACCTATTTAGGACCGGTTGACGGGCACGACATCGAGGCGCTTTTAGCGGTCATAAATGATGCAAAGCGTGTAAAGGGGCCCGTGCTGATCCATGCGCTGACGGAAAAAGGGAAAGGATATCTTCCCGCAGAGCGGCATCCGGCGAGATTCCACGGAACGGATCCGTTTGAAATCGAGACAGGGCTGCCGACCCATCCGAGGACGGTTGCGAATTATACGGATGTCTTTTCGACGGTCATGTGTAAGCTGGGAGAGCGGGATGAGCGCGTTGTCGCCATCACGGCGGCGATGCCGGACGGAACGGGGCTGAAGCGGTTCCGCAACCGTTATCCTGACAGATTCTTTGACGTCGGGATCGCGGAGGAGCATGCCGTGACGTTCGCGGCAGGGCTTGCGGCGGGCGGGCTTAAGCCCATTGTCGCAGTGTATTCCTCCTTTTTACAGCGAGCGTATGATCAGATCCTGCATGACGTCTGTATCCAGAATCTCCCGGTGGTTTTTGCCATTGACCGGGCGGGACTTGTCGGCAGCGACGGCGAGACGCATCAGGGGATTTTTGATCTGACGTATCTGACCGGAATCCCGAATATGACGGTCTGTGCGCCGAAAAATAAATGGGAGCTGTCGGATATGATGAAATTTGCCGTTGCGTTTGATGCGCCGATCGCCGTGCGGTATCCGAGGGGAACGGCATACGACGGTTTAAAGGAGTTCCGTGCGCCGGTGCGCTGCGGAAAGGCGGAATGGATTTACCGCGAAAAACAGATCGCCCTGCTTGCGGTCGGCAGTATGGTAAAGACGGCGGAAGCCGTCAGGGAACAGCTAAAGCAAAAAGGCTTTTCCGTCAGTCTGCTGAATGCGCGCTTTGTCAAGCCGATCGATGAGGAAGCGGTTTTAGAGGCATGCGGAGAGCATGAGCTGATCGTGACGCTGGAGGAAAATGTTTCCTGCGGCGGCTATGGTGAGAAGGTGCTGGATTGTATGAACAGAAACGGCATGCGGAACAGATATTTAAACATCAGTCTGCCGGATGCCTATATCGAACATGGAAACGTGGAGCTTCTGAAGCAGCAGACGGGGATCGACGCGGACAGCATCGTCGGACGCATCAGTACGTTTTTTGGAAAAAAGGGTAAAAGATCATGAAGGAACGCTTGGATATCATATTGATGAACCGTGGATATGCCGATTCCAGAGAGAAGGCAAAGGCGATCATCATGTCGGGAAATGTCTATGTCAACGGGCAGAAGGAGGACAAGGCGGGCACCTGCTTTGACGAGAGCAAAATACAGTTAGAGGTCAGGGGACATGCCTTAAAATATGTAAGCCGGGGCGGACTCAAGCTGGAAAAAGCGCTTGCCTGCTGGCCGATTTCCTTAACGGGAAAAATCTGTATGGATATCGGCTCCTCGACGGGCGGATTTACGGACTGCATGCTGCAGAACGGGGCGGCGAAGGTTTACGCGGTGGATGTCGGACGCGGACAGCTTGCCTGGAAGCTGCGCAATGACGAAAGAGTCGTCTGCATGGAGCAGACGAATTTCCGGTATTTACAGCGGGAAGATATCGCGGATGAGCCGGATTTTGCCAGTGTGGACGTCTCGTTTATTTCGCTGACAAAGATTCTGATCCCGGCGAGAAATCTGTTGAAAACGGGCGGTGAGATGGTCTGTCTGATCAAGCCGCAGTTTGAGGCGGGGCGGGAGAAGGTCGGTAAGAACGGCGTTGTCAGAGAGCCGGAGATACATAGGGAAGTGATCGGAAAGATCATTGATTACGCGGACAGCATCGGCTTTGCGGTTTCTGCGCTGGAGTATTCTCCGATCAGGGGGCCGGAGGGAAATATTGAGTATCTGGTACATCTGAAAAAGGAACAGGAGCCGACGGAAGAGGTCAGGCTTCTTACGGAGAAGGAAGCAGAGGACAGACTGAAGGAAATTCAGGAAGCGGGGAGCGGGCTGTCACGGGTAAAAGAATGGGAAAGGCTTATCGGTGATATTGTGGAACAGTCGCATTCCGGGGAGAAGCTATGAAGCATTTTCTGATCTATAGGAACCGCCATAAGGACGAGGCGGCCGTTATGTCAAAGAAAATACAGGAGTATCTGGAAAGCCGCGGACAATGCGTTTTCGTGACGTCGGATGCGGAAGAATGGCAGGAACCGACGGACTGCATCATCGTCTTAGGGGGAGACGGTACGATGCTGCGGGCGGCGCGCGAGACGAGACAGCGCAATATTCCGCTGATCGGGGTCAATTTAGGAACGCTCGGATATATGACGGAGATCGAGCCGGCAAATCTTGAGGAAGCGCTGGATCGGCTGATAGACGGCGAGTACGAGCAGGAAAGCCGCATGATGCTTTACGGGAAGGCTCTTTTAAAGGACGGCAGAACGCAGGAGGGCTGGGCGTTAAATGATATCGTCATCTCCCGAACAGGCTCTTTGCAGATCATCCGTTTCAATATCTATGTCAACGGACTTTTCTTAAATACCTACAGCGCGGACGGGATGATCGTGACGACGCCGACGGGATCTACCGGGTATAATCTGTCAGCGGGCGGACCGTTGGTGGAGCCGCGGGCGAAGCTGATCATGCTGACGCCGATCTGTCCGCATACCTTAAACCAGAGAAGCATTATTCTCTCGCCGGAGGATGTGATCGAGATCGAGATTCCTAAAAGAAGCGACGGGGAGATCCAGACGGTAGAAGCAAGCTTTGACGGCAGCCGGGGGGCGATTCTGGAAACCGGAGACAGGCTGCGGATCGTAAAATCGGAGAAGATGACACAGATTCTGCAATTGAATCAGGTCAGCTTTCTCGAGGTGCTGCATCAGAAAATGGCGGATTAGCGTTTTGTACACCGGGATCTGAATGGAGAAAAAGAGATGAAAAAGAACCGGCATGAAAGGATTGTCGAAATTATACGCCAGTATGAGGTGGAGACACAGGAGGAACTGGCGGCGAGACTGCGCGAGGACGGCTTCGCCGTGACACAGGCAACCGTTTCCAGAGACATCCGGGAACTGAGCCTGACAAAGGTACCGTCGTCCGGCGGAAAGCAGAAATATGCCGTTCTGCGGCAGGAAGACGGTCATATGGGGGATAAATATATCCGTGTCCTGAAAGCGGGGTATGTTTCCATGGATATGGCGCAGAATATACTGGTGATCAAAACTGTCTCCGGCATGGCGATGGCGGTGGCGGCGGCGCTGGATGCGCTGGAGTTTTCAGAGCTGGTCGGCTGTATCGCGGGCGACGACACGATTTTCGCGGCAGTGCGCAGCGTGGAGGAGACAAGAGAGCTGATGGACAGGATACACGGGCTGGTAAGGTAGGAGAGGAAGCGCGTCACCCTGCGGGAAACCGGCATTTCGTAAACGCTGATCGGTCGAGAGGGATACTTTGGGGAGAAGAGAAAAATGTTACAGAGCTTACATGTAAAGAATTTTGCACTGATGGAGGAGACGGAGGTTACGTTCGGCAGAGGGTTGAACATCCTGACCGGAGAGACGGGCGCAGGAAAATCCCTGCTGATCGGCAGTGTAAATCTTGCGCTTGGGGGAAAGTTTGAGAAGGAAATGTTGAGAAAGGGCGCGGAGAGCGCTCTGGTTGAGCTTGTGTTCGACTCTGACAGTGAGAGGGTACGGGAGAAGCTTGCGCAGCTGGAGCTGGATCCTGCGGAGGATGGAACCGTTATCATCAGCCGGAAGATGCAGCCGGGGAAGAGCTTATGCAGGATCAACGGGGAAACCGTTACCGCAAAGCAGGTGAAGGAGCTGGCGGAGGTGCTGATCGATATTCACGGACAGCATGAACACCAGTCGCTGTTAAATCAAAAAAAGCATCGGGAAATTCTGGACGCTTTCTGCGGCAGCGCGTATGAGACGGCGGCAGAGGCGGTGGAAAAGGAATTTGAGAACTGTAAGAAGCTGAAAAAGAAGCTTGCAGACGAGGCGATGGACGAGGAGAAAAAGGCGAAAGAGCAGTCCCTTGCCGAGTTTGAATGGCAGGAGATCGAGGCGGCAGGGCTGACGGCGGGCGAGGACGGGGAGCTGGAGAGACGCTACCGCGTCATGAGCAACAGTCAGAAGATAACGGAAAGCTTATCGGAGAGCTATCAGCTGACCGGAAATGAAGGAGAAGGCGCGGGGAGTGCGTTAAGCCGTGCGCTGCGTGCGGTCAGAAACGTTTCCGCATACGACGGCAGACTGGAAGAGCTGGAAGGACAGCTTGCGGAGATTGACAGTCTGCTGGCGGATTATAACAGAGATGTGGCGGCATATTTAGAGGACAGCGAGTTTGATGAGGAAGCGTTTGCCGCTGTTACGGAGCGCCTGAATGTGCTGAATCATTTAAAGGGAAAATATGGAAAAACGATAGAAGAAGTCATCCGCTATGGAGAAGAGAAGAAAGCGTTTCTGGAGAAGCTGGCGGATTATGACGCGTATATGCATAAGCTGGAGGCAGAGCTTGCACAGAGCGAGGAGCGTCTGCATGCGGCGTGTGCAGCGCTTACGAAAATCCGGGAGAAAAATGCGGCTGTGTTACAGCAGCAGCTTCAGGATGCGCTTGTCCATCTGAATTTCCTGACGGTGGAATTTGTCATTGATGTGCGGTCCGGACAGAGCATTACGGCGAAGGGTTGGGATGAGGTGGAATTTCTGATCACGACGAATCCGGGCGAGCCGTTAAAGCCCTTAAGCCAGGTCGCGAGCGGCGGTGAGCTTTCCCGTATCATGCTGGCGATCAAGACGGTGCTCGCGGAGCGCGATGACATTGACACCCTGATCTTTGATGAAATTGATACGGGGATCAGCGGGCGCACGGCATGGCGGGTTTCCGAGCAGCTTGATACGCTCGCGCACACGCATCAGGTCATCTGTATCACACATCTTCCGCAGATCGCCGCCATGGCGGACAGACATTTCTGCATTGAGAAGAGCAGCCAGGGAGACAATACGATCACGGATATCCGGAGGCTGGAAGAGGAGGACGGACTTTGCGAGCTGGCGAGACTTCTGGGCAGCGACGCGCTTTCGGAGGCGGCGCTTTCCAACGCGAGGGAGATGCGTATGCAGGCAATGCAGCATAAAACGAACTGAAAAAGTACATACTATAGCTGACACAAAAAAGAGATCCTGAAGGGGTCTCTTTTTGATTGCGCAATTTGGGTGAAGGCTGTCAGGGCTTGCGGGAGGCTGCGCAGGACAGGATCGTGCAGATCCGCGCGAAGCGTCTGCGGAATGGGGAGTAGTATGGACAGAGAAAAGGAAGAAAATGAAAAAATTGCGGAACAGTCGGGGGAGACGATGGTTATCTTTTTGCAGAACTGGAAGAAAAGAGTCAGGCGGCTTAAAATTTACCGCACCCTGCTGATCCTGCTGCTGATTCTTACCACGATAGCGCTTTCCGGGGTGAGCTGTTACTATATTGACAGTAAAATCCCTTCCGTTATCAATGTGCGCGCCGGAGAGGAAGAGTCCTTCCGGCTGGGAATCTGGGCGAAGGCAGAGATCGTAAGCGTCAGCGAGAGCGGAAAGAGCAATATCCCGGAAGGAGCCGTCGATATTGATCTAAGCCGGACGGTCACGATGAAAATGGACGGGCAGACGGCTTACCGGATGCAGGTAAAGCTGTTTGGGTTTCTGCCGATCAAGCAGGTCGGAATCCGCGTCATAGAAGATCAGGAGCTGATTCCCGTCGGCGCGCCGGTCGGCATCTATATTGAAACGGACGGCGTCTTAGTTGTCGGCACGGGAGAATTTACGGGAGAGAACGGAAGAAGCTGTTCTCCGGGAAAGAATATCGTAAAGTCCGGGGATTATATCCGCGCGGTAAACGGTACTGCGGTCGATAAGAAGGATGAAGTGATCAAAATGGTGGAAGAATGCGGCGGAGAAGCCGTTACGCTGCGCATTGAACGGGACGGCGCGCTGACAGACGTTACGATACAGCCGGAAAAAAATGCGGACGGCGCGTATAAGATCGGCGTATGGGTCAGGGATAACACACAGGGCATCGGAACCATGACCTACATTGACAGTGAGGGAAATTTCGGCGCGCTCGGGCACGGGATCAATGATGTGGACACGGGGGAGCTGCTGCATCTCGACGGCGGAACGCTTTATGAGACGACCATCATTGACATCAGAAAAGGAACGGTCGGGAAGCCGGGGGAGATGACGGGAATGATCGTGTATTCGGATTCCCACATTTTAGGCAGCATCACGAAAAACAGTGTACAGGGGATTTTCGGAAGCTGCAACAGCAAAGCGCTTTCCCTCGGGACAAGAGAAGCGCTGCCGATCGGGTTAAAGCAGGAGATTGTCCGCGGCGCGGCACAGATTCTCTGTACGGTGGACGGCAGCACGCGGTATTATGATGTTGAGATCACGGAGCTTCATCTGGATCACGATAACGTAAACCGCGGAATCGAGCTGAAGGTTACGGATCCGGCGCTGCTGGAGCTTACCGGAGGCATCGTACAGGGGATGAGCGGCAGCCCGATCATCCAGAACGGGAAGATCATCGGCGCCGTGACGCACGTACTGGTAAACGACTCCGCAAGAGGGTATGGAATTTTTATTGAAAACATGCTGGAGCATTGAGAAAATGCACAAAAGGAAGATTTAACAACACACATTTTATAATAATTGCAAAAAATGTGTTGTTAAATAATTAAAACAGAGATATACTTATATTGGAAAGAGGTGAAGAGTATGGAACTGTTTCGTAG
>CAZVWN010000083.1:0-10747 GCA_964631065.1 uncultured Acetatifactor sp. | reverse complement strand
AGCGTTTCTTACTCAAATCCTTCTCCATATTCTGTTCTCCCGTGGCATGTCTGCCCTTTCCTTTTTTGCAGGAGCATCTAAAATCTCCCGCTTTTTTCGTTACGATTGAAATAAGCATAGATTTTTAGATGTGTATCAGAATATCTGAACTATCCTTAAGAGCTGTAGAGTTAAAAATTTATGCTTGCATATAGGTTAGCACACAGATGCTGTTTTTTCAATGCTTTTTTCGCTTTTCCACAAAATTCACCCGACATACAGACTTTCATCCGCCGGATGTTTCAACTCCCCTATCCATCTTTCACCGTCGCTGTACTCTCCCCCGTTGCCTGTGCAATCTGCTCCACGGACAGCATAGCTTATTGCATCCATTTTTAGGAAACCGTTCTTATCGTGTCCATCCTATAGGGTATATTTTCGGTCGGTGTCAGGGGCTTTCAACCACTTATGAGCAGGCTCATGTGGTTTCAGACTTTTTGACCCTGACATCATAAAAAGTAAGCCTTCGGGGAATACTGTGTAACAGCGTAGGTCTGTCAAAAGGATCGCTACAGTTCACACATCATTTCCAACGGAGGCTTATTTTATGCTGAAAAACGATACATCCCCATCCCGTCCCGTGCGCAGCACGCAGATCATGGACGGAAATCATGCCGCGGCGCATGTCGCCTATGCCTACAGTGAGGCTGCCGCCATCTTCCCGATCACACCGTCCTCTCCCATGGCGGAGCTCTGCGACAGCTTTGCGGCAGCGGACAGAAAAAACATCTACGGCGAAAGCATGCAGCTGATGCAGATGCAGTCGGAGGCGGGCGCGGCAGGCGCGATGCACGGCGCACTCCTCACCGGCGTTCTCGCAACGACCTTTACGGCATCTCAGGGACTGCTCCTGATGATTCCGAACCTCTACCGCATGGCAGGAGAGCTGCTGCCGGGCGTCATCCACGTCGCCTCGCGTTCGATCGCGACCCACGCCCTCTCCATCTTCGGCGATCACTCTGACATCTACGCCTGTCGCCAGACGGGCGCTGCCATCTGGGCATCCGCCGGCGTACAGGAGGTCATGGATCTCTCCCCTGTGCCGCATCTTGCCGCACTCGAGGGAACCGTTCCCTTCCTCAATTTCTTCGACGGCTTCCGCACCTCCCATGAGCTTCAGAAAATCGCCGTCTGGGATTATGAAACCCTGCGGGAGTTCGCCGATCCGGAAGCGCTCGCGGCTTTTCACGCGCGCTGTCTGCATCCCGCGCACGGTAAGGTCTACGGCTCCGCACAGAATCCCGATATCTTTTTCCAGACAAGGGAAGCGGCAAATCCCGTCTATGACGCACTGCCGGAAATTGTCGAAAAGCAGCTTGCAAAGATCAACAAAGCACTCGGCACGGACTACGGACTGTTCGACTACTACGGGGCGCCGGATGCCACGCATGTCATCATCGCCATGGGAAGCATCTGCGAGACGATCCGTGAATTTCTCGCGGCGGTTCCCGATGAAAAGTACGGTCTGATCAATGTCCATCTCTACCGTCCCTTCAGCGCCGCGCATTTTGCCGCAAAGCTTCCTGCCGCCGTGCGGCAGATCACGGTTTTAAGCCGTACAAAGGAGCCGGGCGCTCCCGGAGAGCCGCTCTATCTCGACGTGCTCTCCGCGCTGGAGCAGACCGGGCGGCTCGCAGGCGGCACGGACGCTGACGGCTCTCCGCTTTCCGCAATCCGCGTCTTTTCCGGGCGTTACGGCTTAAGCTCGAAGGATACCACGCCGGAGGACATTTCCGCCATTTATCGGAACACGCAGAAAAAATTCTTTACCGTCGGCATCACGGACGACGTGACCGGTCTTTCGCTTACGCCGCACGCTTCCTTCCGGCTGCCCGAAACAGACACCTTCTCCTGTAAATTCTGGGGACTGGGCGGAGACGGCACGGTCAGCGCGACCAAAAATATCGTAAAGATCGTCGGCGCGCACACCGACCGTCAGATTCAAGGGTACTTTGAATACGATTCCAAAAAGTCAAGGGGACTTACCATCTCCCATCTGCGCTTTGGCAGCGCACCGATCCGTCTGCCGTTTCTCATCCGTCAGGCAGATTTTGTCGCATGCCAGAATCCGGTCTTTCTGCACAAATATCAGATGGCAGAGGAGCTGAAGGACGGCGGAAGCTTTCTCTTAAACTGTCCGTATCGCGGGGATGCGCTGATGCAGTATCTGCCGGACGGGCTAAAAGAATATCTCGCGGCGCACCGCATCCGCCTTTATGTGATCGATGCCTTGAAAATCGGAAAAGAGATCGGCTTAAACAATAAGATCAGTACCATCCTGCAGGCGGCATTCTTTTCCGTAAGCGGTCTGCTCCCGGAGGCGGAAGCCAAGCGGTATATGAAGGAAGCGGCGGCAAAGAGCTATGGAAAGGCGGGAGAAAACATTCTCCGCATGAATGAGGAGGCCATCGAACGCGGCTTTTCCGAGGTGACGGAGGTTGCCGTTGCGAAAAGCCGGAGAGAATGCGGGGCGGACGACGTTTTGACTTTCTCGGTCAATTCTTCCTGTGGAACGGGCACACCTGACAGCTCTGTCAACAAAGATCCCTTCCCGACAGTTTCCCGATCCGTGAACGGCTGCACCACTGCACCGGACGACGCTCCCGCCTCCCTGGGAAAGGTATGCGGTGCAGCGGACACTTCCCGGCATACGGCGCTTCTTTCTTACGTCAGGGAGATTCAGCAGCCTGTCAATGACCAGCTCGGTCATAAGCTGCCCGTCTCAAAATTCCTGCCCTACAGAGACGGTTCCATCCCCGCCGGAAGCGCCGCGCATGAACGCCGCAACATTGCAACGGAAATTCCAAAGTGGATTCCCGAAAACTGCATCCAGTGCAACCGCTGCTCGCTCGTCTGTCCGCACGCCGTCATCCGCCCCGCCGTCCTTGATGAAAAAGCGGCTGCGGAAGCGCCGGCGGGAATGCCGATGCTGCCGTTGACCGGTATAGACAATCACTTTTTCGCCATTACCGTCTCGCAGACGGACTGTACGGGATGCGGCTCCTGCGCCGGTGTCTGCCCCGGAAAGCAGGGAAAAAAGGCGCTTGTCATGCATCCGGTACAGGAGGAATCGGACGGTATTTCTGAAAAGTCCGCAGCTTCCGAAGTGAACCCTTTCGCATCGGGAACGGATTCCGCAGACGACACGGAAGCTGCCGAAGTAAGCGTTAGGAAAACTGCTTCCGAAACCGCCGGAGAAAGCTGCACGGAAGCCGCCCCCGAAGTCTCCATGGGGATTTCCCATGAAACGCTCACGCAGCGCTGCTTCGACTTTGCGAAGCCTCTGCTCCCCGCCCGCGCGGCGCTGGAAAAATATCCGGCGCACACCGTAAAGGGCAGCCAGTTCAAACTTCCGCTCATGGAATTTTCCGGTGCCTGTGCGGGCTGCGGAGAAACGCCCTATGTCAAGCTGCTGACACAGCTCTTCGGTCCCGACCTCTATCTTGCGAATGCGACGGGCTGCAGCACGATCTGGGCAAACTCCTCGCCGTCCTGCGCTTATACGACAGACGCGGACGGGCACGGTCCCGCATGGTCCAATTCCCTTTTTGAGGACGGCGCGGAATTTGGTCTGGGTATGCTCCTCGGCGCAAAAAAACACGCCCCCGACGCTCCCTGCTGGGTAATCGGCGGCGACGGCTGGGCGTATGATATCGGGTTTGGCGGACTGGATCATGTTTTGTCCACAGGACGCAACATCAATCTGCTCGTCCTGGATACGGAGGTTTATTCCAACACGGGCGGACAGGCATCCAAGGCGACGCCGATGGGCTCCACGGCGAAATTTATCTCCGGCGGAAAGCGGACTGCGAAGAAGGATCTCGCCGCCATGGCGATGACCTACGGCAACGTCTATGTCGCCCAGATCGCGCTCGGCGCAGATATGAATCAGGCTTTGAAGGCGCTGACGGAGGCGGCAGCCTACCCCGGTCCCTCTCTCGTCATCGCCTACGCCACCTGTATCGCGCACGGAATCCGCTCGGGTCTCGGCGCCTCCAACGCGGAAATGAAAAAAGCGGTCGATGCCGGATATTTCCATCTCTTCCGCTTTCACCCTTCCCTGCGCGAACAGGGAAAGAACCCGTTTCTGCTTGACAGCAAAGAACCCGTGCTGGATTATGAGACCTTCTTAAGCGGAGAGATCCGCTATGATGCCCTTTGGCGCGCCGATCCCGAACAGGCGCAAAAACTGTTTGCAAAAGCCGCCGAAGCGGCAAAGGAACGCTACCGGAGATTACAGAAGCTGGAAGCGTTCTACGCGCCGGAATGATCTTCAAAAGGGGCACAGGATCCGTATCCTATGCCCCTTCTTTCCCATATCTCTCCACACTGCCCTGAAACCTTCGCAGTCCCTCTTTCAGCCTTTCCCTTGGACAGGCGGTGTTCAGACGGATAAACTGCTTTCCGCAGCTTCCGTACTCTTCCCCTTCCGTCAGATACAGTCCGCTGTCCTGCCTGATAAACTCTGCAAGGCCGGTCGCATCCGCCGTGATCTCCCCGCAGTCCAGCCAGAGCAGATACGTCGCATGGGAGGGCACAACGCGCACGGCAGGAAGCTTTTCCTTCAAAAAATCGCGCACATACTGCTTATTATCCGCAAGATACAGACGCAGCGCCTCCAGCCAGTCCTCTCCCTTCTCAAACGCCGCGACTGCCGCACAGACCGCAAAGCAGTTCGGCTCTGCTACCTCGTCCGTATTTAAGCCCCTGTTTAATTTATGCCGTATCACCGGGTTCGGAACGACAACCGCCGCCGTCTGGATACCCGGAATGCTGAAGGTCTTTGTCGGTGCGATGCAGGTAATACTGTTTTCCCGGCAGACTTCGGAAACTGACGCAAAGGGAACATATTCATACCCCGGATCAGTCAGATCGCAATGGATCTCATCCGACAGGACAAGGACATGGTGCTTCGCACACAGCTCTCCGATCTTCGCCAGCGTCTCCCTCTCCCAGATTTTTCCGACCGGATTATGCGGATTACATAACAGCATCAGCGTCGTCTGCGGATCACTGAGCTTCCGCTCCAGATCCGCAAAGTCAATCCTGTATTCGCCATCCTCATATACCAGCGGACTTTCCAGCACATTCCGCCCGTTGTTGCGGATGCTGTTGAAGAAAATATTGTAAACCGGCGTCTGAATGAGCACATTTTCACCCACGGTCGTCAGCTTTCTGACCGCGCTGGAGATCGCCGGAACAACGCCCGTACAGAAGATCAGCCAGTCCTTCTCAAACGTGATATGGTGTCTGCGGCTCCACCATGAAATATAGGCGTCATACCATTCCTGCGGTACAATGCTGTATCCGAAAATGCCATGCGCCGCCCGCTCGAGGATCGCCTCCCGTATTTCCGGTGCCGTCTCAAAATCCATGTCTGCCACCCACATCGGCAGCTCCCGCTCAGGCACGTCCCATTTTAAGGAGCCTGTTCCGCGCCTGTCCGTCAGTTTATCAAAATCATACATCGCCTTATTCTCTCTCCCATTCTGCCCTGTCAGAACACTTCCCGATCTCTCCCGCCTCAATCTTCGTCTGGTCGAGCTTCACCCGTCTTCCGTCCATGATCAGCTCGCCGATCCGATCCGCACGGATGATACCGCCCTTCGGATTAAACACGCTGTCCACCCCGCCGATGATCTCGACATCCGCCCGCGAATACTCAAACGCAAGGTTCGTATTGATGAGACGGCAGTTCTTCATGACAAGATTGTCAATATAACACATCCCCTGTAAGCTCTCAATGGTACAGTTGATCAGCGTGATGTTACGGGAATTCCAGCCGAGATACTCCCCGGAAATAAAGGAATCGTAAACCGTGATATTCTCCGCATTCCAGAACGCATCCTTGGAGAGCAGTCTGGAATGGCAGATCTCAATGTTTTCACCGCCGTCAAAGCTGTAATTTCCGACCAGCGTAAAATCCTTCGCCCTGACATTTTTGCAGTTCATCGCAAAGTAATCGCCCCTTGCCGTTACCTGCTCCATGTCGATATCCTGACAGTTCCAGAGCGTCTCCGACGCATTCGGGAAATCCACGTTTTTCAGCCTTACGCCTCTTGCCCTGCGGAAATTCTTCGGTGCCTCGATGACCGTATCGGAAACCGAGATATTGTCCACATACCAGATGCCCGCCCGCGCCATGTCAAAGAGCGTGGAATTTGTCATGACGACATTCTTTGTATACCAGAGCGGATACTTCCATTTAAAAAGGCAGTTATCAATCTCCAGATTGCTGCATTCCTTCAGCGGGGATTCCCCGTCCGCAAAGGTGCAATAGCTGATCCTCGTATCCTCTATTCCGTAAAGCGCTCTCTCGCCGCTTAGTGTCTGCTGCATAATCTCTTTCATAGCCGTTCTCCGTTTCCCTTTTTCTCTCCTATTTCTTACTTTAATTTCTTACTTGAAACGCCAAAATCCCCCGACAATGATGCCGACGGATTGTTTCCCGCGTCTACACCCCGGCATCTTATTATGTTCCGGAATCAGGTCTATTATAATATAAATTCCCTCCGTTTGCAAATTGCCAAAAAAGAATTGCATCCTGTCCGCGTCTCATGTATAATTTAATACGTTAAATGATTAAATTACAGGAAGGAGTTGTCCGCATGAAACAACAATATCTCATGGGAAACGGATGCATCGCCATGGGCGCTTTAGCCGCCGGCGTAAACCTTGTATCCGGCTATCCCGGAACACCCTCCTCTGAAATACTGGAGACGATCAGCAGATACGCTTCCGAAAATCTGCATGTGGAATGGTCCGTCAACGAAAAGGCGGCGCTTGAGGTTGCCGCCGGCGCGTCCTACGCCGGTGCGAGAACGCTTGTCACGATGAAGCAGGTCGGGCTGAACGTCGCATCGGATCCTTTGATGTCGCTTGCCTATGTCGGTGTCAAGGGCGGCATGGTCATCGTTTCGGCTGACGATCCGGGACCCATCTCATCGCAGACGGAGCAGGATACCAGAATGTTTGCGGAATTCTGCCGCATTCCGGTCTTTGATCCCGCCTCTCCCGAGGACGCATACCGGATGATACAGGATGCGTTTGCGTATTCCGAAAAGTACCATACGCCCGTGCTCTTTCGCCCGACGACAAGAATCTGCCATGCCTACGCGTCGGTCACGGTTCCGGAGCGTTTTACGCCCAAGGAATACGAGGGCTTCGTCAAGGATTCCCGACGCTGGGTCATCTTCCCGAAGCTCTCCTTTCAGAATCATGCAATGATCGAAAAGAGAAATCCCGCCATCGGCGATGATTTTTCGGAATATGAAGGAAACTCCCGCAATGCGGGAAGCGGTGAAAAGGTCGTCTTTGCCTCCGGCGTCAGCTTCGCTTACGCAAAAGAATATTTACAGCAATATCCGGATGTCCGCCTCTGCCGCATCGGAACGCCCTATCCGTTCCCTGAGAAATTCGCGCTGGACTGTCTTGCGGGAGCAAAGGAGGTTCTCTGTCTCGAGGAGCTTAGTCCTTACATAGAAAATCAGCTGCTGCGGCTCTGCGGAAAATACCGGCTTCCCGTCACCGTCCGCGGCAAGGCAACCGGCGATTCTCCCTTAAGCGGCGAGCTGTCTGCGGACATTGCCGCCGACACCTTAAGCCGTTTTCTGGGACTTCCGGCAAAGGCTTCCGGCATCTCCCCGTCCGAGCTGCCCCCGCTCCCTGCAAGACCGCCCGTCCTCTGCGCCGGCTGCCCGCACAGGGCTTCCTTCTACGCCGTCAAAAAGGCAATGCAGGGAAAGAAGGCTTACTTTTGCGGCGATATCGGCTGCTATACGCTCGGAAACGCCATGCCCCTTGACATGGTAGACACCTGCCTCTGCATGGGCGCGGGCATCACAATGGCGCAGGGACTCGACAGGACGGATCCGGATGCCGTCTGCTTCTCGTTTGTCGGAGACTCGACCTTTTTTGCCTCCGGCATGACGGGCGTTGTCAACGCCGTGTACAATCAGGCGGACATGATCCTCTGCGTACTGGATAACTCCACGACCGCCATGACCGGACACCAGCCGCACCCCGGAACGGGACGGAACATGATGGGAAACATCGTCGAAAAGATCAGCATCGAAAAGCTGCTCTCCGCCATGGGAATTGCGCATATTGCAACGGTAAATCCGCTGGATCTTGCCGCTTCCGTAAAGCAGATTCAGGAATATGCCGCTCTGCCCGGCGTCAGGGCGATCATCTTCAAGGCTCCCTGCATCGCCGTCAGCCGTCCGCAGGGAAAGGTACATATTACGGAAAAATGTATCCAATGTAAAAAATGTATCCGCGAGATCGGCTGTCCGGCGCTGACGACAACAGACGGAAAAGTATCCGTCAATCCCGATCTCTGTACCGGATGCGGGCTTTGCAGTCAGGTCTGTCCTGTCTGCGCGATAGAGGGAGGTGCTGACCATGAATAAGGATATCCTGTTATGCGGCGTCGGCGGTCAGGGTACCGTCCTCGCCTCTAAGCTGATCGCTTCTGCGGCGATGCACTGCGGCGAAACGGTACACTCTGCGGAGACAATCGGCATGGCGCAGCGCGGCGGCTCCGTTACCAGCCATATCCGCATCGGCGACAGCGCGTTTTCCCCGCTGATTCCAAAGGGAAGCGCTGACCTGATCCTCGCCTTTGAACCGGCGGAGGCAGTGCGGAATCTCCCCTATTTAAAAAAGGACGGAACCGTGATCGTCAACCGTATCCCCGTCAAGCCGACGACGGAGGCGCTCGCAGACACCGGCTACGATGGAAACGCGGCACTTACCTTTCTGCGGGAGCATTGCCGCTGTCTGGTCGTGGATTCCGAAAAGCTCTGCGCACCTTTTGGCTCAACGAAATTCTTCAACATCGCCCTCCTCGGCGTCGCGGCGGGCTGCGGCTGTCTCGGTATACCGTCCGAAGTCATGCTGAAGGAAATCGAAGAAGCCGTACCGGAAAAATACAAAGAACCGAACAGAAAGGCATTCCTTACGGGAATGGAGGCAGGTAAAACAGATGAAGCTGAATGAGACACAATTACAGCAGATCGACGCACAGATAAAGCGCCTGATCAAAACGGACAGCTACTACGGGAAATTGTACCGCGAACAGGGCATCACAGGCGTCAGCTCACAGGAGGATTTTGAGAAACTCCCCTTCTCCAGTAAGGACGATCTGCGCAATGCCTATCCCTTGGGGATTCAGGCGGTACCGGACGAGGAGATTGTCCGCATCCATTCCTCCTCCGGCACAACGGGAAAGCCCGTCATCATCCCTTATACCGCGAAGGACGTTGACGACTGGGCAACCATGTTTGCCAGATGCTACGAGACGGCGGGCATTACCAGCCGCGACCGCATCCAGATCACGCCCGGCTACGGGCTCTGGACGGCGGGCATCGGCTTTCAGGCGGGCTGTGAAAAGCTCGGCGCGATGGCGGTTCCCATGGGACCCGGCAACACGGAAAAACAGCTGCAGATGATGATCGACTTAAAATCCACCGTCATCACGGCAACCGCTTCCTACGCCCTGCTCCTTGCGGAGGAAATCAGCAAGCGGCATTTAAAGGATCAGATTCATCTGAAAAAAGGTGTGATCGGCTCCGAGCGGTGGAGCGAAAAGATGAGAAGCTATATCGCCGACGAGCTCGGCATCGAGCTGTATGACATCTACGGACTGACGGAAATTTACGGTCCCGGCATCGGCATCAACTGCGAGAAAGAATCCGGGATTCATTACTGGGACGATTATATCTACATTGAGATCATTGATCCTAAGACCGGGATTCCCGTTCCGGACGGCGAAGAGGGCGAAATTGTCATCACCACGCTCGTCAAGGAGGGCGCGCCGCTGCTGCGCTTCCGCACGCACGATATCTCCCGCATCATCCCCGGGACATGTGCCTGCGGCTGCCCTTATCCCAGAATCGACATCATCAAGGGGCGCAGCGACGATATGTTTAAGGTGCACGGCGTCAACATGTTCCCTGGTCAGGTCGAGGAGCTTCTGCAGAACGTTGACGGCGTCTCCAGCGAGTATGCCATCACGATCGCGCATGACGACGATAAGAATCGCGACATCATGATCCTCATGGTCGAGGCGGAAGGACGCGTTGATTTTGAAAAGACGGCAAAAACGATTACGGGCATGTTCAAATCCCGCATCGGTGTCACGCCGAAGGTTACGGTCGTTCCCGTCGGCACGCTTCCCAGAAGCGAAAAAAAGACAAAGCGCGTCACGGATTACAGATATTAAATTGAAAGGGGAGTATCGCGATACTCCCTTTTCTTCTGCCGCTTTACCGCTCGTCGAGATAAAGCTGTACTCTGTTCTGTATCAATCCGGCAGCCTGTTCTGCCGTCTTGCTGCCGGAAAAATAATCCCCTGCCTCCTCGCTGATGATCCCACTGATCTGTGTGCTTCCCGGCCAGGGCCCGAGCTGATCCAGAAATGTCAGATACGACTCCAGATAACTCTCTCCGTCCGGCGCCGAAAAGGGATAACTGCCGTTTCCGGAGCTTCGATAAACCCACTCTCCGCTCCATTCCTCCCATTCCACACAATATCGCACCGCACTTTCCATCGTCGCCACGCCATCCTGAATCTGCCGCAGATTCTCCGGCTCCGTGAGAAACCCTAAAAAATCAGCAATCTCTTCCTGATAGACGGTATTCCGGTTCACGACAAGCAGTCTGCCACTGCTCCAGTAACCGACATAATCCTCCTGTCCGGGGAATC
>CAZVWN010000082.1:3070-10759 GCA_964631065.1 uncultured Acetatifactor sp. | reverse complement strand
TTTTATCCATTATATAATTTCCTCCAATTCCTTTATCAGCTTTTTCAGGCAGAATCATTATGCCATCCGGCGGCTGTCCGGGAGCTGTGGATCTGTAATTCATAGAGCTTTTTATAGATGCCGTTCTGTGCCAGCAGCTCCTGATGCGTGCCGCGCTCCCGGATCTTTCCCTTGTGCATGACCATGATACAGTCTGCGTGCTGGATCGTGGAAAGCCGGTGCGCGACCATAATCGTCGTTCTGCCCTGCATCAGCTTTTCCAGCGCCTCCTGAATCAGCGCCTCGGTCTCCGTATCAATGTTTGCGGTCGCCTCATCCATAACGAGGATGCTCGGCTTATGCGCCAGCGTCCGTGCAAAGGATAACAGCTGGCGTTCTCCGGCGGAGAACGTCGCACCGCGCTCGGAGACGGGCTCCTCATATCCCTTCCCAAGCTTTTCGATAAAATGCGACGCATTGACATACTCGGCGGCTTTTCTGACATCCTCTGAACTGATATCCTGATCGTAAAGTCTGATATTGCTCTCGATCGTTCCCTCAAAGATAAAGACATCCTGCTGCATCTGACCGATTGCGCTGCGAAGCTGTTTTTTGCTTAAAGAGCGGATATCGGCGCCGTCAATGTAAATATGCCCCTTTTGGATATCGTAGTATCTGCCGATCAGGTTCAGGATGGAAGACTTTCCCGCGCCTGTTGCGCCGACAAAGGCGATCCGCTGCCCCGGCTCAATGACAAAGGAGACGTCGCGCAGGACATAGTTTTCGCCGTCATAGGCAAACCATACATGATCAAACTCAATGCGTCCCTTTATTTCGGGAAGCAGAACGGGCTCTTCCGGATCCGGCACCAGCGTATCCTCGTCCAGGATTGTAAAGATCTTTTCTGCGGAGGCGAGAGAGGACTGCAATGTGGAGAACTGCTCGGCAAGCTCCTGAATCGGATCGAAAAAGGACTGGATGTACTGGGAAAAAATGTACAGCGTTCCGATGGAAATCACCTCTCCCAGAACTTCTCTGCTTCCGACACCAAGCACAAGCATCAGCGACAGCACGCTTAAGATGTAGATTAACGGGCGGAAGACGGCAAAAATCAGCATTTCCCGGTAAAAGGCTCTGTAATATTTATAATTTTTGTCGTCAAATTCCTCGAATTTCCGCTTTTCCCGTCCGAAAATCTGAATAATGCGCATACCGGAAATGTTTTCCGAGAGGAACGTATTTAAATTTGTCAGATGCGTTCTTGTAATGCGGTAGGTCTTTCGGGAAAGCTTCCGGAAGACGACGGTAAGAACGGCAACGACCGGAAGCAGTACAAACGAGATCAGCGCCAGCTTAACGTCCAGCGTCAGCATGACAAGCGCAAGTCCGATGATCTTAACGATATTGCGGAACAGTCGGACAAGGATGCCGGAGTACATTTCATTCAGCGCTTCCACGTCATTCGTTACCCGTGTTACCAGCTTGCCCACGGGTGTCAGGTCGAAATAGCGCGAGCTTAAGGACTGGATATGCGCGTAAAGCTCCTTGCGGACGGTGAGGATAATTCTCTGTCCGGTCTTCTGGAGTACCCAGGTCTGCGTCAGGTTAAAAAGAAAGCTTACGACGAGTACAATGCCGTATTTTACGGCAGTATTCTGAATGATTTCATAATCGCCCTGCGTTTCAAACAGATCGATTGCGTCCCCGATCAGGATAGGGCGGTAGAGATCAAAGCCTGTCAGAGCCAGTACCAGCAGCAGACAGAGCAGAAACCACCCGAGGTAAGGTTTCATATAAGAGAGAAGACGCAGCAGGGCATTTCCCTTGTAAAGACTTTCCGTCTTATCTTCAGTCAGTGTGTTCATGGTTTTCGCCTTTCCGTTTAATAGCTGTCCAGCTCCTGCTCCAGCTGCTGTTTTTCGTTGATATGGGCATAAAAGCCGCCGAGCGCGACAAGCTCCTCATGGGTGCCGTATTCCGTAAGCGCCCCGTCGCTTAAGACAGCGATATGATCCGCCTTTTGCAGAGTGGAGATGCGGTGTGCGATGATGATCGTTGTTTTTCCCTTGCGCAGCCGCAGCAGATTTTCGAGGATCTGCTCCTCCGTATCCGTGTCAACGGCGGAGAGGGAGTCGTCGAGAATCAGGATCGCGGAATCCTTTAACAGGGCGCGTGCGATGGCGCTCCGCTGCTTCTGACCGCCGGAAAGCGTAACGCCGCGTTCTCCGACAAGTGTTTTGTAATTTTCCGGAAAATCCATGATGTTGTCATGGATACAGGCGTCCATGGCAGCCTGTCGGATATCGGAGCGCAGCTCGGGGTGTTCGCTGATCCTCTCGTCCAGACCGAAGGCAATATTTTCCTCCAGCGTATCGGAAAAGAGGAAATTATCCTGCGGCACATAGGCGATATCCTTGTGCAGCACGGCGAGCGGGATCTCGCTGATCGGGGTATTGTCTAAAAGCAGCATTCCCTTTTCGCAGTCGTACACGCGTAACAGCAGATCGGAGAGGGAGGATTTTCCGCTTCCGGTGCGCCCGAGCACACCCAGCATCTCGCCCTGCCTTACATGGAGGGAAATGTTTTTTAAAACAGGAGCGTCTCCGTCCGGATAGGTAAAGGTGAGTCCGTTCATGCGGATGTCTCCCCGCAGCCGCAGCTGTGTTTTGGACGCGTCAGCCTCCTCGTCGGTGATGTCCGGCTCTTCGCGGAAGATGGCGGCGATCCGGTGAAATGCCGCCGCGGCCTGTGTAAAGTTATTGATACAGTCGCCGCACGCGATCATCGGCCAGACGAGCATACCGATGTAGGTATTGAACGCGACAAACTGTCCGATGCTGACACTGCCGTTTAATACCATCTTACCGCCGAAGAGCAGCGTGAGAAGCAGACTGAAGCCCGTGACGACATCCAAAGCCGGACCAAAGACTGCCTGCAGCTTTACGACGGCGAGATTTTTCTGCATATTGTTGATGCTTGCCTCCTCAAACGAACGGAAATCGTCCTCCTCCTGAACGAATGCCTTCAGGACACGGATTCCGGCGAGGCTTTCCTGCGCCTTGTCGGAGAGATGCGAGAAAGCCTCCTGACATTTTGTCTGACGCTTTTTTTGTTCGGTTCCGTAATAATAGCAGCCGAATGCAACGAGAATCAGCGGGATAAACGCGAGCAGCGTCAGCTTAAGATCCACATAAACGATCATCTTGACAAGCACCATGATCGTCATGACAACGGCGTCAAATGCAGTGATGACCGCAATGCCGACCGCCTTGCGGATCGCCAGCAGATCATTTGTAAAATGCGCCATCAGATCCCCCGTCTTATGGCTGTTATAGAAGCGCGCGGACAGGCTTTCCAGATGCCGGAACATATCGTTGCGCATCCGGTACTCGATGCCGCGGGAAGCGCCGATGATAAAAAAACGCCATCCGAAGCGCCCCAGCATGATGGCTGCTCCTGCGATCAGGATTTTCAGCAAAAGCGGTTTTACGTCCGCAAAGCCGAAAGCGCCTCTCGTCAGACCGTCGATAATGTCGCCCGTGTACTGCGGGATGAGCAGATTGGCGAGATCGACGATCATCAAAAGGAAAATACCGGCGGCATAATGCCATTTGTATTGTAATAAATAGGGAATCAGGGAAAAGGATTCCGTTTTCTTCTTTTTTTTATCAGCGTTCATATCAGATTACCTTCGTTGTCCATTTTGTGCAGTCCCAGACAGCCGTTGCAAGCCCTTCATAAAATTCCGGTTCATGGCAGACCATGAGGATGCTGCCCTTGTATGCCTGTAGCGCCCGCTTCAGCTCGTCCTTGGCATCAACATCGAGATGATTGGTCGGCTCGTCGAGCAGCAGAAGATTTGTGTCGCGGTTGATGAGCTTACAGAGACGTACCTTCGCCTGTTCGCCGCCGCTTAAGACCCTGACCTTCGATTCAATATGTTTGGTCGTCAATCCGCATTTTGCCAGCGCAGAGCGGACTTCATACTGGGAAAAGCCCGGAAATTCCTGCCAGATTTCTTCGATACAGCTGTTTCCGGCATCACCGCTCATCTCCTGCTCAAAATAACCGATCTCAAGATAGTCGCCCTGCTCCACACTACCGTCGAGCGGCGGGATCAGACCTAGAATACTCTTTAGCAGTGTGGTTTTTCCGATACCGTTTGCGCCCGTCAGGACGATTTTTTCGCCGCGCTCCATGGAGAGATTTAAAGGCTTTGAGAGCGGCTCGTCATAACCGATGACAAGCGCATGCGTCTCGAAGATGACCCGTCCCGGCGTTCTCGCCTCGCGGAAATGAAATTCCGGCTTCGGCTTTTCGGCGGCAAGCTCTATGACATCCATCTTATCCAGCTTCTTCTGGCGCGACATCGCCATGTTTCTCGTCGCGACTCTTGCCTTATTGCGCGCGACGAAGTCCTTTAAGTCTGCGATTTCCTTCTGCTGTTTGTTATAGGCAGCCTCGAGCTGGGATTTTTTCATGGCGTAGACTTCCTGAAACTTGTCGTAATCGCCGACATAACGGTTCAGCTCCTGATTGTCCATGTGATAGATCAGATTGACAACGCTGTTTAAAAAAGGGATGTCATGACTGATCAGGATAAAGGCATTCTCATAATCGCACAGATAGCGCTTCAGCCATGCGATATGCTCCGCATCCAGATAATTTGTCGGCTCGTCGAGCAGGAGGATATCCGGCTTTTCCAACAGCAGCTTACCGAGAAGCACCTTCGTCCGCTGACCGCCCGACAGCTCCGTTACATCCCGTTCCAGACCGATATCGGTAAGTCCGAGCGCCTTTGCGACTTCCTCGACCTTTGCGTCGATCATATAAAAATCGTGCATGGTGAGAAGATCCTGTAAGGTTCCGGTTTCCTCGAGACAGCGCTCCAGCTCCTCGGGCGTTGCCTCTCCCATTTTTTCATAGAGCGCATTCATCTGCTGCTCCATTTCGTATAAAAAATCGAAAGCAGAGGCGAGAACCTGCCGGATTGTCATGCCCGCCGTCAGTACGGTATGCTGATCTAAGTAACCCACGCGGACGTTTTTTGCCCATTCTATTTTTCCCTCGTCCGGCATCAGCTTTCCCGTGATGATGTTCATAAACGTGGATTTTCCTTCTCCGTTTGCGCCGACAAGTCCGATGTGTTCCCCCTTCAGAAGCCGGAAGGAAACGTCGTTAAAGATGGCGCGGTCGCCGAAGCCGTGTGTCAGATGCTCTACATTCAATATGCTCATTTGAATCCTCTTCCCCAAATTGCAACATATCAGAGCCGACTCGTAAAACTGCTGTTCTGCGAAGCCCGTCTGCCTGAATGTTACGAAAATTTAATATTCCTGCTACTTGTTTTTTAAAGTGAGTGTCTGTATCATTCTAACATGTTGTGTTGTCAGGGTCAAAAGGTATTTCTGATTCCGGAGACGGGCTGAATAGTCATGCAGGGATCAGGATACACTACGAAAAAAGAAACGGCATCCGTCAAAAAGGATGCGGAATGGAGGAAATTATGAAAAAATTGTCGGTCATGCTGGGAGCGTCTCTGCTGATGTTCGCGCTCGCGGGCTGCGGTGCGGAGGAAAAGGAAAATCCGGAAAGTGAAAGCAGTACGGTACAGAGCAGTGCGGAAGAAAGCACGGATAACGGCGCGCAGGACGAAGAAAGCACACAGAGCAGCGAAGGAACGGATCTTTCCGAAGAGCAGGAGGAGAGCGGAACCGTTGCGAACGGGTATGATTATGCGAACGGCTGGACGGAGGAAATGACAGCGATCCGCGCGGCGGTAACGGAGGAGCTTGGCGATACGTACTGGCCGGATACGCAGATTTATCCGGATTTTCTGGAGCTGTCCTTCGGACTGACGGAGGAGATGTATGAGGATTATATGGCAGAGATGCCCATGATCAGCGTCAATGTTGACACCCTGCTTATCGTAAAGGCGAAGCCCGGTCAGGTGGAGGCGGTAGAGGCGGCGCTTAACAGCTACCGTGATGCGGCAGTCAGCCAGGGGATCCAGTATCCGATGAATGTCGGAAAGGTACAGGCGTCCGTCGTTGAGACGATCGGGGAATATGTCTGCTTTGTCCAGCTCGGCGGTGATACGGATGCGGTAATGGAGCAGGGCGACGATGCCGTCATTGCGCAGTGCAAAGAGGTCAATGAACGTGTGATCGAGATGATCAGACAGCAGATCCGGCAGCCGGAGGAATAAATCCATGGTATTCAGCAGCGTCTTTTTTCTGTTTCGGTTTCTGCCGATATTTATGATCTGTTATTATGTGCTTCCGGGGAGAATGAAAAATTTCATTCTCCTTTTCGGGAGTCTGTTTTTTTATGCCTGGGGAGAACCCGTTTATGTGCTGCTGATGCTGTTTTCCATTGCCGTCGATTATGTCAACGGCAGGATGATCGGACGCTTCCGGGGAAGCGGAAGGGCGAAGCTTTTTCTCGCGTTTTCGGTTGTGATCAATCTTTTTGTGCTGGGATTCTTTAAGTATGCGGACTTTCTGATCGGGACGGTGAACGCCGTTTTCGGCAGCAGGATCCCGCTGCTGAACCTTCCGCTGCCGATCGGAATCTCGTTTTATACGTTTCAGACGATGTCTTATACGATCGATGTTTATCGCGGGGAAGCCGAGGTACAGGAAAATATCCTCGATTTTTCCGTGTTTGTGACAATGTTTCCGCAGCTGATCGCGGGGCCTATCGTAAAGTACAGGGATGTCGCGCGCAAGCTGCGCGGAAGAAGTCATGATATGCTGACGGTCAGTCATGGTCTGAGACGGTTCTGCACAGGGCTTGCGAAGAAGGTGCTGCTTGCGAATCAGGCGGGGCAGCTCTGGACGCAGATTTCGGGGAAAGCCTCCGGGGAACTGACGGCAATGGCGGCATGGCTGGGAATCGTCGCGTTTGCCTTTCAGATCTATTTCGATTTTTCCGGGTATTCCGACATGGCGATCGGGCTGGGAGAGATGATGGGATTTCATTTTCCGGAAAATTTTAATTATCCCTATATTTCGGCTTCCGTAACGGAATTCTGGCGCAGATGGCACATTTCGCTCGGCAGCTGGTTCCGCGAGTATGTCTATATTCCGCTCGGCGGGAACCGGAAGGGCAGGGCGAGACAGCTTCTGAATATCCTGATCGTCTGGCTGCTGACCGGGATCTGGCACGGCGCGGGCTGGAATTTTCTGTTCTGGGGTCTTTGGTTTGCGCTGTTTCTGTGTCTGGAAAAGCTCTTTTTGGGAAAGCTGCTTGCGGCGCTGCCGAAAGCGGTCGGTTTTGTCTATAACGCAGTTGTCGTACTTGTCGGCTGGGTATTCTTTGAACTGGAAACACCCGCGCAGATCGGAGGGTATCTGCGTGCGATGCTGGGCGGAGGCGGGCTGTATGACAGTCAGGCGCTCTATCTGGGAAGGCAGTATCTTGTTCTTTTCCTGCTTGCAGCGGTCGCGGCAACCCCGCTTGCCCACAGGATGGTGACGCGGCTGGAGAAGTCGGGGACGGGCGTGGGAACTGCGTTGTACCGTTTAGGCGAAAAGGTGATTCCTGTGGGTCTTCTGTTGCTGTCGGTTGCGGGGATTGTCGATGCGTCCTATAATCCGTTTCTGTATTTCCGGTTCTGAGCCGGGGCGGCAGAGAAAAGCTGTCGGCTGTCTGTACCGCAGATGTCGCAGGGCAGTTCCGGTCGCAGGGCGGAAGCGGACATGCAGT
>CAZVWN010000082.1:0-2970 GCA_964631065.1 uncultured Acetatifactor sp. | reverse complement strand
GGAATGGAGATAATCGGGAGGAAACATGAGTCAGGAGAAGAAAAACGCGTTGTTTACGGTATTTTTGATCGCGGGGGTTCTGTCGGTATTTACCGTGGCGGACTTTTTTTCAGGCGACCGTCTGTATTCGTCTGCGGAGAACAGACTGCTGGCAGAGAAGCCCCAAGTTTCGGCAGAGACGCTGTTTAGCGGGACATATACGAAAGCGTATGAAAATTATGTCACGGATCAGTTCGTCGGCAGGGATAAATGGATCGCGATAAAAACATGGACGGATATCGCGCTGGGAAGGCAGGAGGTCGGCGGTGTATATCTCGGACGAGAGGATTACCTGATCGAGCGCCATCTTCCGGAGGAGTATCCGCAGGAGACGGCGGAAAAGAAGACGGCAATGCTGCGGGCGCTTGTGGAGGAGTGGGATGCGAAGGTGATGCTTGTGCCGACGGCGGATAACGTGCTTACGGATAAGCTGCCGAAAAACGCGCCTGTATGGGATCAGGAGGAATTTTTGGGGTATGTCGGGGAGCAGCTTGCGGATGCGGGAAGCGGCAGCAGGGAAAGCGGCGTACAGAGCGGAACAGTCGGGAAGTATCCCGCTGACAGCGCGCTGATTGATGTCATGAGCGTTCTCAGACAGCATGCGTCGGAGGATATTTATTACCGGACCGATCATCACTGGACAACGCTCGGAGCTTATTACGGTTATCTTGCATGGGCGGAGGCAATGGGAGAAGAGCCGTATCCGTATGAGCCGGAGAGCCGGCTGACGGTGTCGGAGGATTTTCTCGGCACGCTGCATTCTAAAATCAATATTCCATGGAGAGCCGATTCTATTTGTATTTTTCCGCAGACCACGCAGCAGCCGGTCCGGGTTACTTATGATTTCAGAACGGTGACAGATACGCTTTATGAGGAGAGTTATCTTGAGACAAAGAACCGGTACGGTTATTTTCTGGATGACAACCATGCGATCATTGAGATCGACACGGGATATGAGACGGGAAAGACACTTCTGGTTATCAAGGATTCTTATGCGAACTGCTTTGTACCGTTTCTTCTGCCGCATTATGACAGGATAACCGTGATTGATCCGAGATATTATAATGCCGCGCTGTCCGCCGTGATCGGGAAGTATCCCGCGGATGATGTCCTTGTTTTGTATAATTGTGTTCACTTTTTAGAAGATTTCGTGTATGATGAGTGAGGGAGCGGACGGCTTTTGCGAATCGTTTGGCAGATGCCGCTTTCGGGAAAGGGAAGAGTTATGAATGCGGTAGTATTTGACATGGACGGCGTTTTATTCGATACAGAGCGGCTCTGCGAGGAGAGCTGGATCAGGGTGGCAGAGGAGAACGGACTGCCCGGCATGCGGGAGATTTTTCCGCAGTGTATCGGACTGAATGCGAACGACAGCAGACGGATTGTGATGAATGCCTATGGAGCGGATTTTGATTATGAAGGCTTTCGCGCACAGGCATCCGACTGGTTCTGGGAGTATATTGAGAAAAACGGTCTCCCGGTAAAAAAAGGCGTACACAGACTTTTAGCCTGGCTTAAGGAAAACAACCGGAAGATCGGACTTGCCTCCTCGACGCGGCAGTCGTCCGTGCTGAAGCATCTCGAACAGGCGGGAATCCGGGAGTATTTTTCCGTTGTCGTCACGGGGGACATGGTAGAGCATTCTAAGCCGCAGCCTGATATTTATCTGCTGGCGTGCAGGGAGCTGGGTGTTTTGCCCAAGGAAGCTTATGCGATCGAGGATTCGCCGAATGGGATCCGCTCGGCGTATGCGGCGGGAATGTGTCCGCTGATGGTGCCGGATATGATCGCGCCGGACGAGGAGATGAGACGCTTAAGTTATCGGATTTTTGCGGATCTGGAAGAAGTGCTTGATTTTTTAACAGAGTCATAAGGACTGTTCCGGGAATACATTTCATGTCCGAAAGGGGAAGGGAAAGATGGCATCACTTGGCATACCGCGCAATACCATAGAGATCTTGCAGAAATATAATTTCAATTTTCAGAAAAAGTTCGGACAGAATTTTCTGATCGACACCTCCGTGCTCGACAGGATCATTTCGGCAGCGGAAATTACGAAGGAGGACTGTGTGCTGGAGATCGGTCCGGGTATCGGGACGATGACGCAGTATCTTGCGGAGAGCGCCCGAGAGGTGGTTGCCGTGGAAATTGATAAAAATCTGATTCCGATTCTGGAAGATACGCTTTCGGCGTATGATAATGTTACGGTTCTGAATGAGGATATTTTAAAGGTTGATGTCAACCGTATCGTACAGGAGAGAAATGACGGCAGACCGATCAAGGTTGTGGCGAATCTTCCGTATTACATAACAACGCCGATCATCATGGGGCTTTTTGAGAGCCATGTGCCGCTAAAAAGCATTACGATCATGGTACAGAAGGAAGTTGCGGACCGTATGCAGGTCGGTCCGGGGACGAAGGATTACGGTGCGCTTTCGCTTGCCGTGCAGTATTATGCGAAGCCTGAGATTGTTGCGAATGTGCCGCCGAACTGTTTTATACCCAGACCGAACGTCGGAAGCGCGGTCATCCGTCTGACAAGATATGAGCAGCCTCCGGTTTCGGTGAAAGACGAGAGAAAGATGTTTGCAATGATCCGCGCGTCTTTCGGGCAGCGCCGGAAAACCCTTGTCAACGGGCTGGGGAATGCAGCGGAGCTTGGACTGGCGAAGGAACGCGTGGCGGCAGTATTGGAGGAGATGGGACTTCCTGCGGCGATCCGCGGCGAGGCGCTGACGCTGGAGCAGTTTGCGGAGCTGAGCAACCGGCTGGCGTAAGGTGTTATTTTTATCCGTGTCTTCCGCTTTCTGCCGGTTTCCGGCGAAAGGCGGGAACGATGCAGGGAAGCTGAAGAAAATATATTAATGAAATACTTGTATTGGGGAAAGTTCTGTGCTACTCTGGAGATGAGCATAGAACTTTCTTTCATTA
>CAZVWN010000081.1:8989-10787 GCA_964631065.1 uncultured Acetatifactor sp. | reverse complement strand
TCATTATATGGTATTCAAAACTACATGTCAACTGTCGCAAAACTTTTGTTTTTGTTCTTTACTTTAAAACTTTAGTATGCTAAAATATAGGCGATGAGAAGAAATGGATCCGCATGCATCGGATCAATCGCCGCACGGAGGAATATATGAACAAGAAAATTAAGAACGAAGCCGTAGATTCCCTCTTTGACGCCATCTTATGTCTTAAGACGCGGGAAGAATGTTACAGCTTCTTTGAAGATCTCTGCACCGTCAACGAGCTGCTTTCCCTTTCGCAGCGTTTTGAGGTGGCAGCCATGCTGAAAAAACATAAGACGTATCTGGAAATCGCAGAAAAGACCGGAGCCTCCACCGCTACCATCAGCCGTGTAAACCGCTCCTTAAACTACGGAAACGACGGATACGATATGGTCTTTAACCGTCTTGAGAATCCGACGGACGAATAAACGGATCAAAAAACGGCACGGATGCCCGGTGTCAGACCGGCGCAGCCCGTGCCGCTTTTTCCTTTCAGAATGTTTTTCATGCGTTCTCCGCCGGATTCTCCTTCGGCATTTCCGGTGACGGCGCTTCTGCGCCTGTCTGCTCCGTGCCGGTCTCCTCTCTGCTTGCCTCCTGAACCTCTCTGAGCGCTTCGGCGATCGCCGCCTTCGCAGACTTCTTTCCTGCCCGTGCAGCTCTCATCGAAGTGCGCGGCTTCTTTGCCGGCGTTTCCTGATTCATGTTGCAGCCGCCCTGAAAAACAGCCTTCTCATCAATCACGATCACCTCCGTGCTGATGTCTCCGATCACCCGCGCGGTCGCCGTCAGCTCCGTCCTCTCCGGCGCGGTCACGTTTCCGATCACCTCGCCGCCGATCATTGCCGCCTTTGCCTCAACGCTGCCGTTGATCACACCCGTGGTGCCCACGATCAGCTTTCCCGTAACCTTTACGTTGCCGTTGATCCGTCCGTCAATCCTCGCAGAACCCTGTGCCGAAAAATCACCGCCGCACTCTGCTCCTTTACCGATGATCGTCGTTATCGTGATCTGTTCACTCTTTTTCAATCCTTTATCCCCCTTATCCATTGATATTCAGCATCTCCATCGGATCGATATATGCACCGTCCTTCAGCATCTGATAACCCAGTCTGCCGTTTTCGTCGCTGATCAGAAACAGCGTCGTTCCCTGTGTTACCGCCTCTCCCTGCTTTACCTTAACCTCTCCGGAATTGCGGTATATCGTCACATAACCGTTTCCATGATCGACCCAGATGTTATGCCCGTACTCCCCGTCGTCATTCACGGCAGTAACCGTGCCGCCCGCCGTCGCCACGACCATCGCTCCTGCCCCCGCAGAAAAGATGCACATCGGATCACCTTCCGATACCATTTCCATGGTCGCCGATCCGGTCAGCGGAAATTCCGTCGGCATGGTCTGCTTTTCCAGCTGTTCCGAAAGCTGATTCTCGTTCATGGTCTTCTGCGTCACTGTCTCGCTGAGAATCTGAACCGTATCCTTCAGGTTGACGATCTCGCTTTCCAGCTCTGCCTTTTCCGTTTCCAGTCTGTCGATCGTTTCCTGCTGTGCAGCCGCTTCCGCATTCCTTGCCAGCAGAATATCCTTCTCGAAGTAAAAGTAACCGATGAAGACGCCAAGAAAAACGCACAGGATCATAATGACGACCCAGAGACGCCACGGGTGATAAGAAATCTGTTCCACCCCGGTATCCGCAGCGTCCGATGTCAGAAGAACCATCTGATGCTTCTTACGCTTATGCCGTTGTCCCATAAATGTCACCTTTCCGCATGTTTTAGA
>CAZVWN010000081.1:0-8889 GCA_964631065.1 uncultured Acetatifactor sp. | reverse complement strand
TTCCTGTTCCGAAATAAGGTCTATTTTATCATATGTCCTCCATAACATCAACGCAGATTTAACATTTTTGTAACATTTTCCCATGAAAGAGAATCCGCCCTTTACCAATCCGCTAAAAAAGCGCTCTCATTTTGTATGAATTGCACAATTTTCTTTCGTTCAGCAGACCCCTTCCCGACACATTTTCAGCACTTTTTCCCATGCAAGCGTTCCGCCGAAAAGATCCAGCGCACTGCCGACCGTGACATTCAGCCTGTCTTTTCCGAGACTGCGAAGCAGCTGAATATCCCCGTAGCTGTGTACACCTCCGGCGTAAGTCATCGTCCGCTTTCCCCAGCCGCCGAGCAGCGCCGCAAGCTCCTCTTCAATACCGTTTGCACATCCCTCGACATCCACGGCATGGATCAGAAATTCATCACAGCAGTCCGCAAGCCGGTCCAGCAGTTCATAGCTAACCCGTTCTTTTGTCATTTTCTGCCATCTGTCCGTGACAACCCGATAGCCGTCCTGCGTCTTCCGACAGCTTAAGTCCAGTACAAGCCGCTCCGGTCCGACCGCGTCCGTCATGCGTCTTAAGCGCTCATAGTCGATCCTTCCCTCCCGGAATACATAGGAGGTCACAATGACATGAGACGCGCCCGCATCCAGATATTCCGCCGCATTCTCCGGCGTGATCCCGCCGCCGACCTGCAGTCCGCCCGGATAAGCCTTCAGCGCCTGTAGCGCCTGCCGTTTTGTCTCCGGATAATAACTGCTGTCCGCCGGATTTAAGAGGATAATGTGCCCGCCCTTCAGTCCTGCCTCCCGGTACATTTCTGCAAAAAAAGCCGCATCCTGCCCGGCGACAAAATTTTCTCTGGCAATATCTTGCGCATCGCGCAGACTGCCGCCGACAATCTGCTTTACCTTTCCGTTATGGATATCAATACATGGTCTGAATTCCATCCTAAGTCCTTCTCCCTGTTCCCTTATGTTTTTCTCCGCCGTCCGCAGATTTCTTTTAAAAAAATTTCGGCGCATGTGTATAGCTTCCCGCTTTTCTCCACATACTATCCGCAGATCAGCCATTTTGCATTCCCACATGGCAGATTATATCAGACAGCTGTTTGTGCCGCAGACGTCACAAACCGGTCTTTATCGCGAAACGGAAACTCAAACATCCGCTTCGCGGTTTCTTCAATCAAAAAACGTCTGCGGAATGGAGAATAATATGAAAAAGCTCAGAAAAAATGCAGGAGTAAAAAAGCTCCTCGCACTCGGTATGGTGCTCGCGTACATGTGCGTCGCAACCGCATGTACCAGCGATGACAACAACGGCAATTCCGGAAATATGGCGGAGAACGGCTCCGCCGCAGAATCCGGAACCGCCGCACCGGACAACAACAACAACAACAACAACGGCATGAACACCGGCGATGCCGGCATCAACGACAGTTCAGAAAACGGCAATGCCGTAAACGACAATGCGGCTGACGGAAACGCTGCCGGCAATAACAACAGCGTTACCGAGGGCATCGCCTCCGAGGGCGGCTCCCTGTTGGATGACGCAGGAAACGCTGTCGGCGATATCATCGACGACGCAGCGAACGGCGTTGAGGATATCACGGATGATCTGCTCGGCAATGATGATCACGACAGTTCCGTAAACAACGGAGACGGCACAGTCAACACTCCCGCCGCCGACGGCACCTCCCGCATCGGAAATTCAGGCTCCGGCGTCCGCTAGAGCGCCGGTTTCCGAATCCGGCAAAGCCAAAAGGCAGTCCTCAGGAAAGGACTGCCTCTGTCACGTTGCTCATATCATACATTCCTGCCGGTTTCCCTGCGAGAAACTTCGCCGCCTGAATCGCGCCTTTGCCGAAAATGGCTTTGGAATACGCCGTGTGCGAAAAGGTAATCACCTCATCCGCGCCCGCAAAGACAACATCATGCTCCCCGACGATCGTACCGCCGCGCAGAGAGCTGATCCCGATCTCCGCCTGAGGACGCTTCTGCCGTCTCGTACTCCTGTCATATACATATTCATAAGCATTCCCCAGCTCCTCATTGATGGAGTCCGCAAGGGCAAGCGCCGTTCCGCTCGGCGCGTCCACCTTGAGGTTATGGTGCTTTTCTATAATTTCAATATCAAACCCTGCCGGCGCAAGCGCTGCCGTCGCCTTCTTTAAAAGCTTTAACAGAAGATTGATCCCGAGCGACATATTCGCCGAGCGCAGCACTGCGGTATGCTCCGCCGTCTTCTTTACTTTTTCCAGCTGTTCTTCACTTAAGCCCGTCGTACAGAGCACACAGGGAAGCTTTTTCTCCGCGCAGTAATCCAGCAGTCCGTCTATCGCCGCCGTCACGGAAAAGTCGATCACGCAGTCCGCCTCCACATCGCAGTCCGCGATCCGCGAAAAGACCGGATAGGGATTGTGTCCGTCGTCAAAGGCATCCACTCCGGCAACGATCTTTGCCTCTTCATCCGCCGCAAGAAAGCCTGAGATCACCTGTCCCATTTTCCCGTTACAGCCGTGCATTATAATCCGTACCATCACACCAACCTCACTTTCGTAGCTTTATAAGGCGATTGCGAAGCTTATGCTTTCCGTGGTGACGCTGCACAAAATACGCAGACCGCCGAAAGCACGCTTTGCAACCGTCAGACAGCTTTATCAAAGAATGCCGTACCCCTTCATCGCCTTCTCCAGACGCTCCGCATTTGCGGGTTCCATCTCCGACAGCGGCATTCTGAGCGTTCCGCCGATCATACCCATCTTCTGTAAGGCTTTCTTGACAGGAATCGGATTGACCTCGCAAAACAGCGCGTTGTAGAGCTCCATCGCTTTGAGCTGCAATTTACAGCTCTCCTGCGCCTTACCGTCAAAATAGGTCTGACAGATCTCATGCGTCTGTGCCGGCGCGACGTTGGACAATACGGAGATCACGCCGACGCCGCCGAGAGACAGGATCGGAACGATCTGATCGTCGTTTCCGGAATAAATATCCACGCAGCCGTCCGCGATCGCCGCAAGATGAGCGATCTGGCTGATATTGCCGCTCGCCTCCTTGACCGCAACGATGTTCTCTACGTCCTTACAGAGTCTTACGATCGTCTCCGGCAGGATGTTGCAGCCCGTTCTGCTCGGAACGTTATAGAGGATACAGGGAATCTTTATCGAATCGGCAATGGTCTTAAAATGCGCATACAGTCCGTTCTGCGTCGCCTTGTTGTAGTAAGGGCTGACAAGCAGTACGCCGTCCACGCCCATCTTCTCCGCCTCAGTCGAGAGATAAACCGCCGTTTCCGTACAGTTCGAGCCGGTTCCCGCAACCACGGGAATCCTTCCCGCAACCGTCTCCACGCAGTAACGGATCACGTCCAGATGCTCCTCATGCGACAGGGTAGACGATTCACCCGTCGTTCCGCACACGATGATCGCATCCGTTTTATTCGCGATCTGAAACTCGATCAGCTTCCGAAAGCTCTCATAATCAACCGTTCCGTCCTCATGCATCGGTGTGACGATCGCCACACCCGCTCCCTTAAAAATTGCCATTTCTTTTTCCTCCGTTCTTATATTATGAATGCCGCGTTATTCCCATACCTTGAATTTTAATGTTTCAATCTTGGAAACCTCATCCGCCAGCACACAGATTTCATCATTCAGTTTAATCCCCGTAAGGATCACGCCCGTATCCTCACGGCATTCAAGAATCGCCTTTAATTCCGCAACGGAGACGATTCCCTTCTCCACAAGCCCCAGCACCTCATCCAGAATCAGCAGATCACATTCCCCTGTCGAGAGAACCTTCCTTGCAAAATTCATTCCGTTCTGTATATTGATGATCTCCTCTGCCTTTTTTTCCTCAGACAGCTCCTCAAAATTTTCATCCGACTTTTCAAAGCGGAACAGCTTGATCTCCGGCTCCATCCTGCGCAAAAACTCGCAGTCCATCAGTCCTTTTCCTTTTAAAAACTGGATAATGACGACCTGTTTTCCTTCCATGGCAGCCTGTACTGCCCTTCCCAGCGCGGCAGGCGACTTTCCCCGTCCGTCTCCCGCATATATATAGATCAAACCCTTTGCCATAATAATCTCCATTTCTCCCGGCAGCCGCCCGTTTCCGCGGTCCGTAAATGCGTATCATGTCAGCAAGTCAACATCTATGTAAGAATAGCACACTTTCCTTCATTTGGCAAATACTGTCTTCAATTTTCTTCCTCAAGCCGCTCCAGCTTGCTGACGGAAACCTCGAACGCCACGCGTTTTTCCACATTTTCCTCATCCAGCTTTTTCATGTATTCCCTGCTCTGGATCCTTCCCCAGACCGCACAGCGCTCGCCGACCTGAAAGCTGCTCGCATACCGCGCGTTCCTTCCCCAGCAGATGCACGGGATATAATCCGATTTTCCGTAAGGACGGTTTACCGCGAGCAGCATATCCGCGATCTCCCTGCCCAGCGGCGTCTTGCGGTAGATCGGCTCCTTACAGATATAGCCGTCCAGAAAGATCTGGTTCGTCTTCGAGCTTTCCTCCATCTCCTCGATAAAGCTGACCTCCCTCGCAAACACGGACAGCACAAGCCTGTTTCTGCGCTCTTCATGACGGTTATAGGAGCGGAACTGCCCGTTGACACAGATCAGTGCGCCCGTGTAATCCGCCGTTACGTCCAGCAGTCTGTCGGATACCATGACCGGTATAATGTCAAAGCTCTCGCTGAGACGCTTGCAGCTGACGTCTACCATATAAAAGCCCTCGCCGTAGATCTCATGGCTGAAAGAAAATCCGCTGACGATCTCCCCCATCACCGTTACCTGATTGTTTTCAATTACCTTATCTGTCATTTTCGTTTCTCCCTTCTTACTCTAAGACTTTTTCCGGTAACACCACGCACCGCTCTTCCGGCGCCGTCGTGGATACTACTATTTATACAATAAACCGGGGAGAATTAGTACTCTTTTCCATCGCGTAATTCCGCGCTTTTTCGCACAATTGCACTTGCACAGCCCTATAAAAAGTGCTATACTCACTTAGTTTGAAAATGATTCAGGTCTGATGTCATAAGAAATGAGGAGAATATGAAACAGAAACGAGAAGATGTAAGAAATGTTGCCATCATAGCCCACGTTGACCACGGCAAGACGACGCTGGTTGACGAGCTGTTAAAGCAAAGCGGCGTATTCCGTGCCGGTCAGGAGGTCGCGGAGCGTGTCATGGATTCCAACGATATCGAGCGCGAGCGCGGCATCACCATCCTTTCAAAGAACACCGCCGTCATGTATAAGGATACAAAGATCAACATCATCGACACACCGGGTCACGCGGACTTCGGCGGCGAGGTCGAGCGTGTACTGAAAATGGTAAACGGCGTCATCCTCGTCGTGGATGCCTTTGAGGGTGCGATGCCCCAGACGAAATTCGTTCTCAGAAAAGCGCTCGAGCTGAAGCTTCCCGTCATCGTCTGCATCAATAAGATCGACCGTCCCGAGGCAAGACCGGACGAGGTCGTCGATGAGGTTCTCGAGCTGTTCCTTGAACTGGACGCGGACGATTCCCAGCTCGACTGCCCGTTTGTATACGCTTCCGCAAAGGCGGGAATCGCTTCCATGGAAGCCGGTCAGCCCGGAACCAGTATGGAACCGCTGTTTGAGACGATCCTGAACTATATCCCCGCTCCGGAGGGCGATCCCGAGGCAGGAACACAGGTACTCATCAGCACCATTGATTACAACGAATATGTCGGACGGATCGGTGTCGGCAAGGTAGACAACGGCGTGATCCGCGTGAATCAGGACGTTATCATCTGCAACCACCATGAGCCGGATAAGCAGATTAAGGTAAAGGTCAGCAAGTTATACGAATTTGACGGACTGAACAAGGTCGAGGTAAAGGAAGCCGGCATCGGCTCCATCGTGGCGATCTCCGGCATTGCCGATATCCACATCGGCGATACCCTCTGCTCTCCCGATAACGTTACCCCGATCCCCTTCCAGAAGATCAGCGAGCCGACCATCGCCATGCAGTTTATGGTAAACGACTCCCCGCTTGCCGGACAGGAAGGAAAATATGTCACAAGCCGTCATATCCGCGACCGCCTTTTCCGCGAGCTGAACACGGATGTTTCGCTGCGCGTCGAGGAAACGGATTCCACGGAGCGCTTCAAGGTATCCGGGCGCGGTGAGCTGCATCTGTCCGTCCTGATCGAGAATATGCGCCGGGAAGGGTATGAATTTGCCGTCAGCAAGGCGGAGGTGCTCTATCATACGGACGAAAACGGAAAGAAAGAAGAGCCTATGGAGCTTGCCTATATTGATGTGCCGAATGAATTTGCCGGTGCCGTCATCGAAAAGCTCGGTCAGAGAAAAGGCGAGCTGCGCAACATGGGAACCATCTCCGGCGGCAGCTATACCCGTCTCGAGTTCTCCATACCGGCGCGCGGACTGATCGGGTACAGAGGCGAATTTATGACCGATACCAAGGGCAACGGCATCATGAACACGGTATTTGACGGATATGCTCCTTATAAGGGTGATATCCAGTACAGAAAACAGGGTTCCCTGATCGCCTTTGAAGCCGGAGACGCCGTTACCTACGGTCTCTTCAACGCGCAGGAACGCGGTACGCTCTTCATCAGCGCGGGCGAAAAGGTCTACGCGGGAATGGTGATCGGACAGACCGGAAAGAGCGAGGACGTTGAAGTCAACGTCTGCAAGAAAAAGCAGCTTACCAACACCCGCTCCTCCAGCGCGGACGAGGCGCTGCGTCTGACGCCCCCGAGAATCCTCTCTCTGGAACAGGCGCTTGACTTTATCGACACGGACGAGCTGCTCGAGGTAACCCCCTCCAAGCTGCGCATCCGCAAGAAGATCCTGGATCCGCTGATGAGAAAACGCGCATCCATCAGGAAATAAAAAAAATTCCGCAAAAGAAAAGGCAGTCTCCCGTTTACCGACGGGCGCTGCCTTTTCCTTTTTCACCGGACGCTTTTCTAACGCTTTCCTTCCTCAAGCGCCGTATGCAGCTGCGTAAACAGCTCGCTATAGCATACGCGCCCGGAAGCCATCCTTGTCACGACGACATGCAGCGTCAGCGGAATTTCTTCCCCGCCGCAGTCGTAGGTTTTTCCGTTTAAGCTGCGGATTTCCTCTGCTTTCTTCTCCGCATATGCTTCCTCCGCACTGTCCGTCAGCATACAAAATTCATCGCCGCCGATACGGAATACAATATCCTCTGCTCCCGCAGCCCCGTTCATACGCCGGATGCTCTCTAAAATTGCCAGATCACCCGCCTTGCGGGAAATTTCATTGATTACTATCATATGCTTGATATCGCAGCAGACAAAATAACAGTCCTTTCGCGCAATAAACAGATCATACAGCTCACTGATATCCACATGTCTTCTATTGTCCATATACTCGTCTCCATTCTCCATACAGGGGGTAAGCCTCGGAAACAGTTCCGTAACTCTGCGGTTGCGAAATTCCGAGGGTTTACAGTTCCAGACAGACCTGAATGCACGTGCAAAGGATTCGTGTGTACTGTATCCGCAGTCCATGCCGATATCCAGAACGGAGGTTTCCGGCTCGGCAGCGATCCTGCGCGCCGCCAGCGTCATCCGTCTGCGGATCATGTAATCTCTCACGGATATATGATTGACACAGCGAAACAGCTTTTCCAGAGTGGATTTCGCGCAATAACATGCCCCTGCAATGTCTTCTGTTCTGATATCTTCACAAATATGCTGTTCGATATATTCCATGGAAGCCATCAGCAGTTCCAGATTCCGCATGCGCTTTCATCCCCTCCTCTTACGATATCGTAAGCTTAGTATAGCAGAGACGGCGCGCAGAAGCCGGACATTTTGAGTACATATTTCAGCGCTTCCAAAATCCTTTGGCTGCATCAGTCGCGCCCGCAGCCGCACAGACCGCCGCCTTCTGCAACAGCCGAAGCGTCTCCCCGCCATCCTTGTCTTCCGCGTGCAACAGCCTTTTCCGGATGCCGTCCAAGCCGACGATCAGACCCGCATACATCAGAAGCTGCCTTTCCGGAATCCGGTCAAAAATGCCCCGTTTTAATTTCTTCGCCAGCCATGACTGCACAATAACGATATCCGCGACCGTCTCGTCCGGATCCTTTTTCGCCATCACCGGCGCACTCAATACGGGCAGCTCGTAGTAAGTCCCATATCGCAATCCTGCAATCTGTAGCTTTGCAGCCAGCTTCTGCGCACGCGCGCACTTTTCTTCCGGCGCCTCCTCCGACATTGCCAGCATACAGCTTACTGTCCGGCGCGGTGCTTCATAGGGAAATACCTCCCGCAGAAGCCGATAACAGGCTGCGGTATCCTGCAGCAGTCCGCTGTCCGGTCTCGGCGAAAAAGCCATGAACGCGCAAAGCGCCCCGCTCTTTTCCGTAATCTGATCCGGATTCTCTTCCCGCATCCGCCCATAAAGCCTTCCCGCGCGCGCCGCAGCCTCTTTCCGTGTCTCCCATGCAGCCTCTCCTGCAAGCTCCATCGCCGCCGCACACAGCAGACCGGAAGCAGGAAGCTCCCTTCCCAGCAGCTCATACAGCTCCCCTGCGCACAGCAGCAGCCTTTCCGGCTCTTCCTCTGCCGCCGTCATGGAGATCAGCATCGGCAGAAGCGTATTTCCGGTTTTCAAAAAGGAGCTGTCCGGTTTACCCGTCAGCTCCCTGCACCGCCTCAGTCTCTCCGCATCCGCCCTCACTCCCTTACAGGCAAGAATGCCGGCGCAGGAAAGCTGTACCAATCTGCTCTCCTGCGGAAATACCTCCCTTATGATTTCCATGTTGTCAACCAGCTCCACGCTGCACTTTAAAATATCGTCCGTCATGCCAAATGATACCCGCTCCCCTTACGTCCGTTCAAATGAAGTTACTT
>CAZVWN010000080.1:0-10809 GCA_964631065.1 uncultured Acetatifactor sp. | reverse complement strand
TTTGTCGGCACGAAGAAGCAGGCGCAGGATGCTGTCAAGGCAGAGGCTGAGCGCTGCGGTATGTACTATGTAAACGAGAGATGGCTGGGCGGTATGCTCACGAACTTCAAGACGATCCAGTCCCGTATCGCGAGACTGCATGCGATCGAGAAGATGTCCGAGGACGGAACGTTTGATGTACTTCCCAAGAAGGAAGTTATCGAGCTGAAGAAAGAATGGGAGAAGCTGGAGAAGAATCTGGGCGGTATCAGAAATATGACCAGAATCCCGGATGCGATCTTTGTTGTTGACCCCAAGAAGGAGAGAATCTGCGTACAGGAGGCACATTCCCTCGGAATCACCCTGATCGGTATCGGCGATACCAACTGTGATCCGGAGGAGCTGGATTACATCATTCCCGGAAATGATGATGCGATCAGAGCCGTTAAGCTGATCGTTGCGAAGATGGCAGATGCCGTTATCGAGGCAAATCAGGGCGAGGCTGTTTATACGGAAGAGGCTGTAGCGACAGAGAACGCAGAGGATATTGAGGAAGTGGCAGACGCCGAGTAAGGCATCACAATAAAACCCGGGATGGAGGAAATAAAGATGGCAGAGATTACCGCAGCTATGGTAAAGGAACTGCGTGAAATGACCGGCGCAGGTATGATGGATTGTAAGAAGGCTCTGAATGAGACCAATGGAAATATGGACGAGGCTGTAGAGGTTCTGAGAAAGAACGGACAGGCTAAGGCTGTTAAGAAGGAAGGCAGAATTGCAGCAGAGGGTATCTGCCGTGTCGCGATGAAGGGCGATAACGCGGCGGCTGTCGTAGAGGTAAACTCTGAGACGGATTTCGTTGCGAAGAATGAGACCTTCCAGCAGTTTGTTGAGGCGGTTGCAGAACAGGCAGTAAATTCCGACGCTGCCGATATGGATGCGTTCCTTGCGGAGAGCTGGGCGCAGGATAACGCAAAGACCGTACAGGAGGCTCTTGTTGACAAGATTGCCGTAATCGGTGAGAAGCTGAGCATCAGAAGATTCGAGAAGATCGAGGAGAACGAGGGCTGTGTGGTTTCTTATGTACACGGCGGCGGAAGAATCGGCGTTATCGTTGATGCAAAGACGAATGTTGTCAATGATGCGGTAAAGGAAGCGCTGACGAACCTTGCCATGCAGATCGCGGCGCTGAGCCCGAAGTATGTTGCAACGACGGACGTTTCCGAGGAGTACAAGGCGCATGAGAGAGAGATCATTGCCGCACAGATCGAGCAGGATCCTAAGATGGCAGGAAAGCCGGAGAAGGTAATCGAGGGCGCGATCGCAGGACGTCTGAACAAGGAGCTGAAAGAGGTTTGTCTGCTTGAGCAGGTATATGTAAAGGCAGAGGACGGAAAGCAGACTGTTGCGCAGTATATCGCACAGGTTGCGAAGGAGAACGGCGCAGATATCAGCATCGCGAAGTTTGTCCGCTTTGAGACCGGCGAGGGTCTTGAGAAGAAGCATGAGGACTTTGCGGCAGAGGTTGCTGCACAGCTGCAGTAACGGATTCCGAAGGATCGGGCTTCGGAAGGCTGATTTTATATCCGAATAACGTTTCAGACTCCGAAAGACTTGTACACACGGCAGTTTTCGCCGGATGTGCAGGGGCTTTCGGAGTTTTTTTGTGAAGAATCAGAGAGACGCGTTTTGTACGAATCTGTCAAAAATGATAGACAAATCCGGGCAAAACCGGTAAAATTATACATACGAAAGTAATTGAAGGCAGGGTGATCGGACATGAAAACGGGATATGCCATAGGAGTTGCCATTGTCGGCCTTTTCCTGTTGATCTGTATTGATAAGACAAACCGCAGCGAACGTAAGATAGTGAAAAACGTGAGACATATTTTTGATTTTGCGTTCCTTGCCGTTGCGGCTAATATCGTGATTACGCTATCCGGAAACGAAAGGGTAAGTCTGGCGGCGTATGGCGTTTTCTTTTCCGCGATGGACTGGGTACTGTTGGAAATTCTGTTTTTTGTGCTGGATTTTGCGAAGATTGAAGGAAGCGGCAGAAGGTTTGTAAAGCCCGCCGTCTGGCGGCTGCTTTTGGGCGCGGATACGCTGTCGCTTCTTTTGAATTTCTTTTTCGGACATGCGTTCCGGTGCGAAGCGGTGTCCGTGGCAGACGGGGAGCTGTACTTTCATCCGGTTTATAATGCCGCCTATTATGTGCATCTGGCGCTTTCTTATTTCCTTATCCTTCTTATATTTGTCACGCTTCTGTATAAGACGCTCCACACGGCGAAGGTTTACCGCATGAAGTATGTGTTTGTGCTGTCCATACTCGCCTTTATTGTCGTGGTGGATGCCGTGTTTAAGCTGACGGCTTCCGCCGTGAACGTGTCCGTGATCTGTTACGCGCTTGCCGCGTTCATCATCTATTATTTTGCGGCTGTTTACGCGCCGAGGGAGCTGATCCGTCAGACGCTGTCGATGGTAATTGAAGGACTGGAGGATGCGGTCTTTATCTTTGACGAGGACGGGAACTGTATTCATGTAAATCACCGTGCCGGGGAAGTGATGCGGCAGGAGGGACTGACGCTTCGGGGCGTGGAGGAGAGCTTTGCCGGCTGGTGTGCGGAGAATGACTGTCATGTAAGGCGGAGTGCGGAATATACGGTGACGCGGCAGTACGGGGAGCGCACGGTGTATTACCGGAGCTTTTTCAGCAGTCTTCAGGATGACGGGCAGCGCTATCTGGGCGGCTTCTTTACGGTGCAGGACCGGACGGAGGAGATCAAAAAGCTGGAAAAGGAGCGCTATGCGGCGAATCATGACGAGCTGACCGGACTTTACAACAGACAGTGCTTTTATAGAAAGGCAGCGGAACGCTTACAGGCGGATCCGACAGGGCAGTATCTCATCCTCTGCTCGGATGTCCGCAATTTTAAGATCATCAATGATGTGTTCGGCGAGGAAAAAGGCGATAAGCTTCTTGTGCGGATCGGAAGGGCGCTGCGGATGTGTACCGGCTCTGATGAGATTTATGCGCGCCTTGAGAGCGACCGCTTCGCGCTGCTGATGCGGAAGGAGGATTACCGCGAGGCGGTGTTTGCGACGGAGGCGGTGAAGCTTCTTAGGATTGAGGGAAACGATAATTATGCGATCCAGCTCTGTCTCGGGGTGTATGAGGTCACGGACAGGGAGGTTCCGATTCCCGTGATGTGCGACCGCGCGCTGATGGCGGCTGCCACCCTGAAGGAGAATTACGGAAAGCAGGTCGCCTATTATGACGAGACGCTCCGCGGAAATATCCTAAGGGAGCAGGAGCTGACGGGAGAGCTGGAGGAGGCGATCGAAGCGGGACAGTTCTGTATGTTCTTACAGCCGCAGATGAACGGAAAAGGCGAGGCGCTCGGCGCGGAAGCGCTTGTGAGATGGAAGCACCCGAAGAAGGGCATGATCAGCCCGGGAGAGTTTATTCCCGTTTTTGAGCGCAACGGCATGATAACAAAGCTGGATTATTATATGTGGGAATGCGCCTGCCGTCAGCTGAAAAAGTGGAAGGAGCAGGGACGGGAGGATCTCTATATTTCGGTAAACATTTCGCCGAAGGATTTCTATTTCATGGATGTCTATCAGGCATTTTCGGAGCTTGTGGAGAAGTACGGGGTCAGCGCGAAGAACCTGAAGCTTGAGATCACGGAGACGGCGGTAATGTCTGAGCTGGAGAAACAGCAGAACCTGATCGCACAGCTGCGCGGGAAAGGCTTTGCTGTCGAGATGGATGATTTCGGAAGCGGCTATTCTTCCCTGAATATGCTGAAGGATATTCAGGTGGATACCTTAAAGATTGACATGGCATTCCTCGGGAAAACGGACAATGAGGAGCGTGCCTTTAAGATTTTGAAAATGATCGTGGAGCTTTCAAAGCAGCTGGAGATCCCCGTCATAACGGAGGGTGTTGAGACGGCGGAGCAGGTGGATTTCCTGCGGGATATCGGCTGTGACATGTTTCAGGGATATTATTTCGCAAAACCGATGCAGGTCAGCGATTTTGAGAAAAAATACATGGAAGCATAAAAACGCTGACCGGAGGTAGGGTATGTATCATTTGCTGATTGTTCTCCAGATTTTTGCCATAGCAGCCTGTTTCTTTGCGCTCGGCTTTCTGCTTTACGGCGCCGGCTCTAAGGAGCAGAAGCTTATGATCTTTTTCTGCGGAGGCGGACTGGTACAGAATGTCGCGTATCTTTTAGAGCTGACGGCAGCCTCGAAGGAGGTCGCCATCGCCGCCGTAAAGATCCAGTATCTCGGCTCGGTCTTTATCGCCTTAAGCTACGCGTCGTTCATCTGCTGCTATTGCAGGAGAAAGCGGCCAAAGCGGCTGCTTCAGCTGGTGTCTCTGGCGAATTATGTGGTGCTGGCGGCTGTTTTTACCTGTGAGCGCCACAGTCTCTATTACACAGACGCGCAGTGGCTGACGGAAGCCTCGGGACATTCCTATCTCTCCCTGTCGTATGGACCGGTGTATTACATTTTTGTATTGGTGTCCTGCGGCGTGCCGTATGTGTTATCTGTCTATGTATTGATCAGCGAGGCGTGGCGCAGACCAAAGAGCGCGGGGAAAAGAGGATATCAGGTGTTCCTTGCCCTGTCTACCATCCCGTTTCTGGCGCTGGCGACGTATTGGAGTCCGCTTATTCCGTACTGGGATCCGTCTCCGTTTACGACGGGCATCATGCTGTCGCTGGTCGTTCTGACGATCTGGGGACGGCGGGATTATGATTTTTCCCGCATGGCGGCGGCAATGGTGCTTCGCGGCATGGACGACGGCGTGATCATGCTGGATGATAAGCACAGGCTGATCGAGTATAATCCGGCGGCAGCGGAGATTTTTACGGAGCTGAACTTTATCTCGCCGGGTGACAGCATTGACGAGATGGAGGATTTTCCGGAGGATGTGCTGGATGATGAGGAGACAAAGAAGGAGTTCTGTCTGAACAGGAGCTTCTTTGAATGCCATGTCAAGCGGATCTCGGACAGAAGGGGCGTATGCCTCGGCTATGTCGTGCTGATCTTAGATATCACGGAGACGAAGAATTATGTAGAGGAGATCAAGCAGATCAGGGAACAGGCGGAAAAGGCAAATACGGCGAAGAGCGAGTTCCTCGCCAATATGTCGCATGAGATCAGAACGCCGATGAACGCCATTGTGGGACTGAGCGATATCATTATGGAGGAAAGCCGCGGCAGAAAGGTGTACGGATATGCCTATGACATAAAGGCGGCGTCGCAGAATCTGCTGACGATCATCAATGATATTCTTGACCTCTCCAAGGTGGAATCCGGGAAGATGGAGCTTGTGATGGAGGATTACCATATCCGGAATGTCGTGACGGAGGTTGTCAACATGATGGATATCGCCGCCATGAACAAGGGACTGATGCTGTTAAAGGATTATGATTACTCGCTTCCGAGCGCCTATCACGGAGACGCGGGAAGAATCAAGCAGATCCTGATCAACATTATGAATAATGCGATCAAGTTTACAAGGGAAGGACATGTGAAGCTTTCCGTGAGCGGCTGCCCTGCCGGGGAACCGGACGTAGAGCTTTTAACCTTTCGGGTAGAGGATACCGGCTGCGGCATCCGCGAGGAGGATATGGAAAAGATCTTCGAGGATTTCCGTCAGGTCGATGCGAAGAAAAACAGGGGCGTTGAAGGAACGGGACTTGGTCTTTCGATCACAAGACGGCTCGTACAGCTGATGCGGGGAAGCATCCGGCTTGAGAGCGTCTATGGAGAGGGAACGACCTTTATCATTGAAATTCCGCAGAAGATCGTGGACAGCCGGACGATCAATGAGACGAAGGAGGAACAGAGGAAGGAGGAAGAAGCTCCGGATTTCTTCATCGCAGACGGCTACAGGGTGCTGGTTGTCGATGATAACCTGATCAACCGGAAGGTCGCGATGGGATTTTTAAAGAATTACGGCTTTGAGCTCACGGAGGCGGGAAGCGGCGCGGAGGCTGTCGCTCTTGTCAGAAAGAACAGATACAACATGATCTTCATGGATCACATGATGCCGGAGATGGACGGCATTGAGGCGACGCGGCTGATCCGCGAGGAATGCGGTGCGAACGGCAGAACGCCGGTCATTGTCGCACTGACGGCAAACGCGATGGAGGGGATGCGGGAAACCTTTCTGCGCTGCGGCTTTCAGGATTTCATTTCCAAGCCCTTAGACAGAAAGCGGCTCAATGAGATCCTGATGCGGTGGATCCCGGATTCGCTCAGACACAGAAAACAGGAGACAAAGAAAAAGCAGTCCGTGCAGATCCGTTTTGAGGATATCAGCATAAAGGGTATTGATATCGGAGAGGCAATGCGGTATCATACCGGTGAGGTGGAAGATTACCTGGAGCTGTTAGAGCTGTATTGCATGGACGGAAAGCGCAAGTGCGTCCTGATCGGAGAACTGGCAAAGGCGCACGATTATAAGAATTATGAGATCGAGGTACACGGTCTTAAGAGCGCTTCGGCGAATATCGGCGCGATGGAGCTGTCCGCGCATGCGAAAGAGCATGAGGAGGCTGCGGCGCGCGGGGATGAGGAATTTATCCTCCGGCATTCCGAGGATCTGCTGGGGCATTACAGCGCGCTGTTATGTGAGATCGAGAGCTTTCTGAAACAGCGCGAACAGCGGAATGAGGATTATACGGAGGATGTCGTCTGTATTGATAAGGCGGTGGTGCTGCGCGAGGTGAGAAGTGCGCTGGAGCAGCTCGAAAACTTCCATCCGCGGGAGAGCATGCGGAGTCTGGAGGGAATCCTGCGGTATCAGCTGGATTTTGAGCTGAAGGAAAAGCTGCAGGAAATCGACGGGCTGATTAAAATGTACGAGGACGATAAGGCAGAAGAGCTGCTGAACAGTCTGATTCAGTGGCTGGAGAAGGAGGAGTAGGAAGACATGGAAGAGAGGATGCGCATTCTTGCCGTCGATGATAATATTATCAATCTGGCAACGATCGAGCAGGAGCTGAAGGGGAAATACGAGGTCATAACGGTGAATTCCGGCGCGAGGGCGATCCGTTACCTGAATAAGGAAAAGCCGGATCTGATCCTGTTGGATATTCAGATGGCGCTGATGGACGGGATCGAGACCTTAAAGGAGATCCGGATGATGGAGAACGGCGCTGCGATTCCCGTGATCATGCTGACGGCGAGAAAGGATCGGGAGACGGTCATCGAGGGAACGAAGCTCGGCATTCTGGATTATATCTTAAAGCCGTTTGACACGCAGGATCTGCATATGCGCATCGACAAAGCCTTAAAGAGAGTGGGCGCGCTTCCGGTAGACGACAGGGAGCTGTATGAGAATGTCCTGATCGTACAGGATGAGCTGGAAAAGAAGAATATCAAAAATGCGATCGCTAAGATCGAGGAGATCATGAGCTTCCGGATTGATGAGGAAATCTTCGGAAGAATGCAGAATGCAAAGGCAAAGCTGAAAGGCAATGACGCTGCGACTGCCGCGCGTATGGTCGGCAGGGTTGTACGGATGCTGGAAAAGACGGTTGCTGTCGAGCAGTCTTCAAGGTTCCCGATCAACGCAGGGGAGGTAAACGCGAGACTTCTCTATGTCCTGAACGATCTTCAGAATTTCAAGGTACGGGATGCGTCGCAGAAGCTGGAGGAGCTGATGCGTTACGAGATCCCTTCCGTGATCGAGGAAACCTGTGTCGAGGCGCAGGGCAGACTGGATGAGTTCGACGACGGCGCGGCGGAGGAGCTGATCCAAAAGGCGCTGGAGGAGATGAAAAATCACCTTATGTAGCGCAGAGAACCCAGCTGTCGAACCAGCGAAGGAAACGCGCGACGAAGTCCGCCTCCACAGGCTGACCGGACAGGACGGGGTAGAACAGCAGGAAAAGGGCAGACGCACTGATCCCGTAGCCGATGAGCAGGAGGGTAAGGTGCGTCTTTTTCATCCGTGTTTCCAGATGCCGTAAGCCGTTTAAGATCATCAGCACGACAAAAGCCACGCTCGGAAAGTAGTGATAAATAAAGGTAACTCTTGTTACGAAGAACCAGGGCAGATATTGCGCAAGATATCCTGTGAGCAGGAAGGCGGCAGTTCTGTCCTTTTTTCTGACACAGCGGAACAGCGTATAGCACGCGGCGGGAATCCCTGCCCACCATACAAGCGGATTTCCGAAGGCGCTGATCCCCTCGCGCAGACCGCCGTTTCCGGCAGAGCCTGTGACGATGCGGGAATAGTACCAGATCGGGCGCTGCATGACGGGCCATTGATACCATGCGGAGGAATAAGGGTGTGTTGCGTTAAGGCTGCTGTGGTAATGGAACATGGTCTGCTGGTTGTGCAGCATGCGGAAAAACAGCCCGTCCCCGCTGCCGTCCGAGAACGGAAGGTAGGACAGCAGATAAATAAGCGCCGGAACCGCGACAAAAAACACAATACAGAACAGCAATGTTTTTATCGTATGCGGCAGAAAGGACGTTAGGATGACCTGATGGGAGATCCCTTCCGTACAGCCGTCCGGGTCAGCCTTCGCATACCGATATTCGCGCCGGCGGCGGCAGAGTACGCCGAAAAAGAGCAGGGCAAGTCCGAACCCTGCATAAACGCCCGTCCATTTGCACGCGATGCCGAGTCCCATGCAGACGCCGCAGAGACCGAGCGGAAGCAGCGTCCGCCTTAACGCCGTGTCGTAAAAGCTTAAGGTGGAATAGTCGTATAGGAAAAAGTACATCAATAGGACGAAAAACGTGACAAAGACATCGATCGTGGCGAGCCTCGTCTGGGTAAAGTGCATGAAATCAAACGCAAAAAGCACGGCGGCGAGAGCGGCAAACGCCGTTTTTTCCGTCATCCGTTTTGCGAAGAGATAGAGGACGGGCACCATCAGGATTCCCGTCATTGCGCCGATGATGCGCCAGCCGAAGGGATTCATGCCAAAGAGCAGAATGCCGACGGCGATGAAAATTTTCCCGAGCGGCGGATGCGTATTTTCATAGCTTGTCAGCCCGTGGAGAAATTCGTAGGCGGTTCTGCCGTGGTAAATTTCGTCAAAGTACATGCTGTTGCGGAAGGTGCTGACGCCCGGGTACAGGGAAGCCTCGTCAAAGAGCGCGGGATAATCCGCGGCGTTGACGGGGGAGACGGGCGCGCCGGACGAATCCAGAAAGACCAGCTCCAGAAGCGAGGCGGCAGGGCTTTCTAACGTCAGCGTCAGCTCATTTCCCGTCACGGGAAGGTCGATCGTCTGCCAGGTAAACACCTTTTCAAGGGTCAGCGCGGCGGAACCGTCCGCAGAACAGGAGAGCAGAAAACGGCGGTTGTGCTCCGGCGCGATATAATAAGCGAGGGCGGCGACGCGCTGTCCCCCGGAGAGGTCAAAGGTCAGCGTGATCTCTTCTCCGGCAGTCATCAAAAGTGCGCTTTCGGGCGCTTCGCGGTCTCCTAAGTCATACAAAGCAAACAGGGCGTAAAGGAGCGTAATGCCGGTCATACAGAGCACATCCGCCCTCGTAAGCTTCTTAGGGCGGCGGGAGGGACGGGGCGGCAGGGGCTTAAGAGGCAGTCCGGGAAAGTTTTTTAAGGCTTTCTCTGCCGCGTCCGTTCGGGCAAAAAAACGTCGGCATACAAGCAGCGTAAGGAGGAGAAACAGGACGACCGTGCCCGCAGAGACAAGGAGAATAAAGGGATTTTTGCGGTCATACTCATACGGATCATAGAAAAAGAGTACATGCGCCGTGTTGCAGCAATGCAGGATGGAAAACCCGCCATAGCCAAGCAGAAGCTTTTTGTCGGAATAAAAAACCGCCGCGAAGAGGAGCAGAAGCAGGGCGGGATACAGATAGCGCTCATGCATGCGGACGGAGCAGGTAAACACGGCGGTCAGAAACCATGCGCAAAGCAGCGGGTATTTCTCCCGGGTATCGGGACGGCGCAGACCAAAAAACAGAAGAAGGAAGCACGCGAGGACGATCAGAAGGGCGCCGGTCACACGGCAGGGAATCCCGAAGATCCGGGTGTCCTGACTGACCCAGTTTAAGCCCAACATCCCCCAGAGATTGTAAGCGTTGACGGCAGCGTAAGGGTAGGAGGCAAGCGTGCCGAAATACTGTCGAAACACCGTCTCCGCGCCAAAGGGCAGGATGAACAGCAAAGCCGCAGAAAGGGCAAGCAGTCCGCCGCCGAGATTACAAAGGAGCTTACGCAGGGAAAAGTTCTTAAAGAACACATGCTCCAGCACGCCGAGGAAGAGGACGGGCGCGACAAGCAGCATCTGCGGCTTGATCAGAATCCCCGTGCAGAAGAAAAAGTATGCCGGAACGGTTTTTCCCCGGACAAGACAGAGCAGCATAAGAACGATAAAAAGCGTATACAGCGAGTCGACCTGTCCCCAGACGGCGGAATTGAGGATTATGGCAGGATTTAAGAGATATGCGGCGCAGAGCAGGAAGGCATGACGCCCCTGAAAGCGTCGGGAGGCCTCCCTGTAGAGCAGTCCGCCGCAGACAAGGTCGCTTAGGATGGAAGGGAGCTTTAACAGGATAAGATGCGCCGTCGAACCGTAGCGGATGCCTGCGAGACGGCGCAATGCGCCGATGAGGTAGAGCAGATAGAGGTATCCGGGCGGATAATCCGTAAACACCGTATCGGAATAAAACCCGGAAGGACCGAGTGAAAACATGCGCTCCGACCATGCGGCAAAGCAGGTCATATCCGTGTCGAAGCCCCGAAAAAATCCTGCCGCGATCAGGCGCACGGTAAGAGAACACAAAAAGAGCAGGGATAAGGGCAGCCTTTTTCGG
>CAZVWN010000079.1:0-10937 GCA_964631065.1 uncultured Acetatifactor sp. | reverse complement strand
CTAAACCTTCAACGCCTTATCGACCGGAACGGCACACACAATCCCCTTCGCCTCCGAACGCATCCCGTACTCCTGATTGACCTCTTCCATGATACGGTTGCGCACACTGTCCGGCGCGAGGATCGCGATAATCTCCTTCTCCTCCGTCAGCTGCGGATCCGACATCTGCTCCGCGCCCGCCATTCTCGCACGGATCACGGTTCCCCCTGTCGCGCCCGCCTTTCTCGCCGTCTGCATGACGCTGTCCGTATATCCCTGATTTACCGTAATCAGGATCAGGCTGTGCTGGTATTCACTCTTCATGGCTCTCTCCTCTCCCTTTGCCTCCGCGCCGTCCGCCCTGCGCAGCAGCATCTCCGATACAAGTCTGTTGACCGCTGACGTTGAAAGCAGCATCATCAGCCCGTTAAAGCCCAGTCCCGCGCTTAAATCCTTTGTAAGATCCGTCGCCAGCGCTTCTACCGTCCCCCTTGCGGCGTAGCTGATCAGAATATCCTTGTTGCTGCTGACCAGTCCGAGGATATCCATCATCTCCGAGGAAGCCGTTCCCTGTCCGAGACACTGCGTATGCAGTCCGATGCCATTGCGGCGCAGCATTTCAATATAAGGCTTTGCCTTTCCGCGCTCGATGATGGCGACGACCATCATGATCCGTTCCTGTTCTGCCTTACTCAAGCTTCCACCTCCCCGTCTTCGTCCTCATAATAAATAATATCGTCTTCGATCTGTCCCAGCTCGTAATGTACCTTTGCAATTCTCCGCTTCCGCTTTACCTCGCCGTAGAGACCCATGACCTGAATCGTGATAAGCGGGGTCATCGCGACCATCGCGACGATGCCGAACGCATCCGTCATGATATTGCCGCCGACCGCCTCGCACGCGCCCATCGCAAAGGGCAGCATAAAGGTCGTCGTCATCGGTCCGCTCGCAACGCCGCCCGAGTCGAACGCGATACCGGTATAGATCGGCGGTACGAAAAAGGTGATCGCAAGCGAGATCACATATCCGCCGATCAGGAAGGGATAGATCGGGATGCCCGTAAGGACGCGCAGCATGGAGATCCCGACGGAAACGCCGACACCGATCGAGAGCGCGTACCCGATGGAATTTTGAGAGATCGCGCCGTTCGTTACTTCCTCGACCTGTTTCTTTAAGGTATGTACCGCCGGCTCTGCGGATACCACGAAATATCCCATGAGCACACCGACCGCGATCAGCCAGTATTTGTGCGTACCGCCGGCAATCTCCGCGCCGATCAGTCTTCCCGCCGGCATAAAGCCCGCGTTTGCGCCCGTTAAGAACAGGACAAGCCCGATAAAGGTATAGATCAGTCCGACGCTGATACGTAAAAGCTGATGCTTATGAAATCTCTTATAAAGCAGCTGGAAGATCAGAAAGACCGCAACGATCGGTAAAAACGCGATCAATACTTCCTTCCCGTAGACGGGCATCTCGCCTAAGATATAGCGGAATGCCTCCTTCGTCGTCAGGTATTCGCCGACAACCGTCTCCGTCGTCTCGGGGCTTGGCGAAAAGCAGATGCTTAAGATCAGCACGGAAAGGATCGGTCCGATGCTGCAGAGCGCGACAAGACCGAAGCTGTCCTCTCCGGAATGCTTATCGCTGCGGATGGACGCCATACCTGCGCCGAGCGCCATGATGAAGGGAACGGTGATCGGTCCCGTCGTCACGCCGCCGGAGTCAAACGCCGTCGGGATAAAATCCTTCGGCGCAAAGCACGCCAATATCATGATAATTCCATAAAAGAAGATCAACAGTCTTGAAAGGGGAAGTCCTTTCCGCGTCCGCACAAGGGAGACGACGAGAAAGATGCCGACACCGACCGCAACGGACAGGATCAGCGCAAGATTCGGGATGGACGGAACCTGCTCCGCGAGCACCTGAAGATCCGGCTCCGCAATGGTAATCAGCATCCCGAGTACAAAGCATACGATAACGGATACGAGAAATTTTTTGGATTTATTGATCTGGACGCCGATGCCCTCGCCCAACGGCTGCATCGACATGCCGGAGCCGATGGTAAACAGACTCATCCCTAAGATGAGCATCACGGTTCCGAAGACAAACAACACAAGGATCCCGGAATTCATCGGCGCAAGGGTAACGCTTAAAATTAGTACGATCGCCGCAATGGGCAATACTGACCTGGTCGCTTCTGACAGCGCATCTTTGATAAATCTCACTTAGCTTCTCCTTCTTACTGAAACCTAATGTCTCCATAACTTAACACTCGTTCTAAGTTTAGCAATGGCGGCTGCAAAAGTCAACCGGTCAGTATTCAGTTTTAGATAAAATTTATAACCGCTGCGCCCTAACGCTCCCGGACTGCCATGGCGGTCTGCGCCGTTATACGGCTTCCTCCGCCGTCCGGCTCATCTTCAGCTGCGCGTTCACCAGCCCGTAGTAGATGCCCTTCTTCTCAAGCAGCTCATTATGCGTGCCGATCTCCGCGACGCCGTGTCTGTCAATGACGACAAGACGGTCTGCATTCTTCAGCGTCGAAAGCCTGTGGGCGATGGCGAAGGTCGTCCTGCCCTGTACCAGACGGTCAAGCGCCTGCTGGATCAAAAATTCGCTCTCCGTATCCAGCGCGGAGGTTGCCTCGTCGAGGATCAGAATGCGCGGGTTGTTTAAGATCGCGCGGGCGATGGCGATCCGCTGTCTCTCGCCGCCCGAAAGGTTATAGCCGTGCTCTCCGACGTAAGTGTTATATCCGTCCGGCGTCTTACAGATAAAATCATGGGCATTCGCCGCCCTCGCCGCACGGATGACCTCCTCCATTGTCGCGTCCTGCTTTGCGAAGCGGATGTTCGCAAGGATCGAGCCGGAAAAGAGGAACGTCTCCTGTAAGACCACGCCGATCTGCGCGTGCAGACTTTCCATGCTGATATCGCGCAGATCGCAGCCGTCGAGCAGGATCCTTCCCTGATCGACGTCGTAGAGCCGCATGATCAGGTTGATTAACGTCGATTTTCCCGTACCCGAAGCGCCGACCAGTCCGATCATCTCTCCGGGCTTTACGGAAAAGCTGATATTTTCCAGTACCGGCTCGTAGGTCTGATACCCGAAGGAGACCTTCTCAAAGTCAAATCCGCCCTTGACCGGAAACGCTTTCGCGTCCGCCTTATCCGCGAGCATCGGCTCCTCGTCTAAAACATCATAAATCCGGTTTAAGCTCGTCATCATCTGCATGACCTGACGGGGCAGATGCGTCATCCAGCTTAAAGGCCCGAAGAGATAGCCGCTGTAGGTTACAAACTGCAAAAGCTCTCCGACCGTCATTTCCCCGTCCAGCGCACGGATCCCGCCGAAATAGATCGCGATATAAGTACCGATGCCGAGCAGGAAGGTCATGATCGGGTAAAATACCGCCCAGAAGGTCTCGTTCTTCTTCTGGATCGCGGAAAATTCCTTCGTCTTCTCCGTAAAGCGCGCGCTCTCCCGCTCCTCCTGTCCGAAGGATTTCACAATGCGCATTCCGGCAATGATGTCCTGCAGATTCGCGGAAAGATCGTCGAATTTCAGCCACTGCCTGTGAAAGATCGTCCGGATATGATGCCAGAACGCCTTTGTCACGACAAGGACTGCGACGACGAATACCAGCGAGAGCAGCGTCATTTTCCAGCTGATCAGAAACATCATGACGAGGGAGGCGACCATCGTTACCAGCGTCGAGAGCATGTCGCCGAACACCTCTTCCATAAACTGCCTGATCTGGCGCGTATCGTGCGCGACACGGTTCATCAGCTCGCCCGGCTTCCTGTTGTTGATAAAGGAGAGCGAGAGCGTCTGGATCTTATAATAGAGCTTCCTTCTAAGGCTCATGCTGATCTGCGCGCCGAGCTTCGCGCAGTTCCAATAGCGGAAGGTATGCAGAAGCACCCTGACGACCAGCAATACAAACGTAATCCCGATAAACGTCCAAAGCTGCCCTACCGTTCCGTTTCCGTCCGTCAGCGCGTCGTCGATAAAGCGCTGCTGTACTATCGGGGTGAGCAGCTCGACCGCCGCGATCAGAAGAAGCATCACGGAGATCAGAAGAAGCCTCCCGACAAACTCCCCGCAAAGCCCCATAAATTTTTTCAGCGTATCCGTCTTTCCGTCGCAGTACGGACAGTGGCTCGTCCCCGGAAGCGCCCTGCCGCACTTTTCGCAATATTTCTCATATTCGCGGCTGACGACCTGATCCTGCCCGGTCAGCGGCCTGTTCTCCCGCGCCGCGTCCAGAATGACCTGTGCGCCTCTTGCCACATAGGAGACGCGCGTGATGTGTTTCATCGAAAAGCGCGCCGCGCAGGAAACGCTGCCGTCCTTCCCGAAAACGGTCAGGATTCCGCTGTAGACCTGATGCTCACATTTGATCCTTTCGCAGTCTGCCAGCTCGTATTCCGCGGTTTTTTCTCCGTTCTCCAAAACGATCAGCCGCGCGTCCGTCACGACGATCCAGGCTTCCTTTGCAAACTGTACCGCCGCGCTCTTTTTCTCATTGTCAAAGGAAAGATCGACCGGAACATTGTACCGTACCGTCTCGCCGGCGCGCAGCCTAAGCGCTTCCCGCAGCGAATCTTCTAATATATATTGTAGTTTCATAAGCTTCCTCATTTCTTCCCGCATGTTGCCATGCAAAGCCGCGCACATGACCGCAGCGCAACAGTGTTCTCCTTCTGTCGAACGGCTGCAGTCCGGCTTGCGCAGTTTAGATAAACAGGTCGAGCTTCTTTCGCTCCATGACCGTCAGTGCATAGAGGTCGGGCAGCTCATAGCGGTTGCCGTCGATATCCGTGATCTGATACCGCGCGCCGCCGATATTGACGACCGCGTCGCCGCCCATATGGGTCGTAAAGCGGCAGTTTCCGAAATCGGTCATCACATGCCAGTAGGCATATCCGTACTCATCCTTTACGTCCATGACCTTACGGATCACGGGCATAAAATAGCGCAGACGGATCTGCTCCCGCACCATCTCCTGTACATCCTTTTCCAGCTCCTTCAGATCCCGGATCATGCCGATCTCCTTCGCCTTCTCATCCGTCTCGCGGATCGAGATAAATTTTTCGGGATCCGTCAGCGGGAAGGTCAGATACACGCCGACGCGCTCATATGTTTTTTTAGCTTCCCCTTCCGTTATCTTCAGCGCGAGGAATCCGCCCGCCGTCCGCGAAAATACCGCGTTTTCGTGCGTGAGGAACCGTATCTGCAATACCTCCTCCGACTCTCTTTTCAGCGCTTCCTCGTCAAACTCCTCAAGATCGAGCAGATCCATCGTTTCTTCTCTGTTTTCTTCCATAATAAAGCATCCTTTCCGCAGCTTACTCCACGCCGCGCATGGCGAGCGCTTTCGTCTGTAATTCGCTCAGTTTATAGTAGGTTCCCTTCTTCGCCATCAGCTCCGCATGCGTACCGCTCTCCGTCACGCGCCCGTCGTCAATGACGATCAGGTGCGTCGCATTGCGCAGCGTCGAGAGCCTGTGCGCGATCGAGAGCACGGTTCTTCCTTTTTCGAGCTTCTCGAGCGACTGCTGGATGGCAAGCTCCGTCTCCGTATCCACCGCCGAGGTCGCCTCGTCGAGGATCAGGATCCTCGGATCGGCAAGGATGGCGCGCGCGATGGAAATCCGCTGTTTCTCTCCGCCGGAGAGCGTCCGTCTCGACGCGCCGATCAGCGTGTCATATCCCTGCGGCATCTTACAGATAAAGTCATGCGCGCTCGCCTGTATCGCCGCGTTTATGATCTCCTCTCTTGTCGCCTCCGGCCTTGCGTAGGCGATGTTCTCCGCGACCGTCCCGGAGAAGATATAGGTCTCCTGCGATACCATCGCGACATTCCGCCGAAGCTCCTTGAAGCCGTAGCGTTTTACGTTGATGCCGTCGACGAGCACCTCGCCCTCACCCGTATCGTAGAGTCTCGAGATCAGATTGACCAGCGTCGTCTTTCCCGCGCCGGAACGCCCGACGATGCCTAAGACCTCGCCCGCGCCGACATGAAAGCTCACATCCTTCAATACCGGCTTATTCGGCTCATAGCCGAAGGTAACGTTCTTCAGCTCGATCTCGCCCTTTAACCGATCGGGTCTTACCGGATCGGGCTGCTCCCGTACCTCCGGAACCGCGTCAATGATCTCAAACATACGCTGCGCGGAGTTCATCGCCGCAGTATACCAGCGGAAGATCCGCGACATAAATTCTAACGGTCCCTTCATCTGTCCGACGTATCCCGTAAATGTAATCAGAAGACCAAGCTCCATATTGCCGCCGCTTATGATCATCGCCGCGCCGACCGCCCAGACGATAAAGGTCAGAAAATCCTCGATCAGGTAATACAGGACGCTGAAGCGGCAGTCGTATCCCGCGACATCCACCTCCGCGTCGCGCACGCGCGTATTGCTCTTTGAAAAGCGGTGCATCTCCTGCTCTTCCTGTCCGAACGCCTTGACGACCCGCGCCCCGGTCAGGTTCTCGTTCATCTGACTGTTCAATTTACGGTTCGCGCGGTGTCTTTTCCCGTAATAATGCCAGAGTCTCGGCAGCATCCGGTAGCTGACCGTAAACAGCACGGGCATCAGTATAACTGCCGCGAGCGCCAGCGTCGGATTTAAGCAGAACATGATGACACATGTTGCGATCAGCGTTCCGACATTGATAAAGAAGTACGGTATGCCGTCGATAAAGAAGCTCGAGATCTCATCCGCATCATCCGATACACGGGTCATCAGTCCGCCGGTCTGGCGCTTGGTAAAGAAGCTGATGGAGAGCTTTCCCATCGAATCGAAGACCTGACTTTTTAATTTTGCGACCACCTCCGGCGCAATCCGCGCGGTCAGCACGCCCTGTAAGATGCCAAGCCCCTGAATCAGGATCTTCGTCAGGATCATCACGACCGTTAAGATCCCCAACGCCAGCAGGAATCTCCCCGCCGGAAGGTTCAGCCTTGCAAGGAACGCTTCATCCTTCGCGAGTACCTTATCGTAGAGAACCGTTCCGCTTAAGTACGGCCAGACAAGGTTTAAGCCCGCCGTCGCCAGATAACAGAAGCTCATGACGGCAAGCCGCTTTCTGTACGGCTTGAAATATCCGACGATCCGCCTTAAGATGGACTTCTTGTCCATACATTTCGGGCAGACCTTTCTCTCCTGATCCGGGTAGAGCATGCCGCACTTCGGACAGCATTCCTTCCCTCTCTTTCCGTCGAGATCCTCCGCCGTGATCTCCTCGCCTTTTTTCTGCTTCTCCAAAAGACGGCACATCCGCAGAAACGTTTCCAGCTTTGTGTTGGAAAACTGACAGAGGTACTGCTCCGTTCCCCTGATCTTTCCCATGAGAACGCCCGTGCTGACCTGACGGAGCGCCTCGAGCTTCTCCACGTCCGCAAGCCCGTAAAAAACGAGCGCCGGCTCCTGCGTCTCCTCTTTCTGAAACGCCATGGCATCATACCCGCCGAGCTTAAATTCCTGCTTTTCCCGATAGGGATATCGCGCAAGGATCAGCTGCTTATCCGTGAGCGCCACAACGGTGTCCGCAAAGCGGAATTCCTCATCGAGATCCGCGACCGCCGCAAATAAGATGTCGCTCTTTTCGATCCCGTATTTTTTTATTCCTCTTGTAAAACTGTCCGGTAAGTTCATTTTCCTCCTCATTTCCGTATCCCGTGTCAGTCAATTGTAAAACCCGTTTCTTACAAAGCGACGCTGCACAGAAGGCACGCTTTCGCCGGCTTCCGTACACGCAAAAAACGGCAGGGCACACGAATGTATGCTCTGCCGCAACTGCTCTTTTTTGCGCACGCGCCGCCGCCTTTTTCAAAGGGGCTTACGCATGTATTCCACGGGAGACAATACAATCACTGATCCTTTTATTTCGCATCGCGATGTTGTTTACTGCATGAAAACTTCTCTGAATCATTGCTGTGACTGCCTCCTTTCTCCTAAATTCCATTAAACTACATCTGTGACTATACGCCTTTTGGAAACGTCTGTCAACCTTTTTTTGGATTTCAGGTAATCTTTCCGTAACGGTTCCGCCACAAATATCAGCGACTGCGACGGACGTGCCGGCATACGAAGCTGCCGCTTTTATGAATGCAGCGGGTCAAACCGTTACGCCTTTCACCCGATCGCCGCGAGCATCTCCTGCGCGGTCTGCATGACCTCCTCCATCATGACATCCGCCATCCCGACGCGCAGCTTCTCCATGAGCGGACCGCAATCCTGCGGCAGCCGGTAGGTTTCCAGCTCCTTCATCGCCGCATCCGCCGCGTCGAGATCGAAGCCGTCCATCGCCTCATAAATCGTCCGCAGCAGCTTTTTTAAGCTTTCCGGATCCGTCTCCTTTTCGCCGCCCTGTGCCTCGCCGTAGGGCTTTAGAACCTCCTTAAAGGAGCGGTACTCCCGCAGGATATCCGGCGTTTCCTTTCTGATGACCTCCAGATTCCCCGCGTTTCCGCAGTCCTCCATGTAATGGAACCGGTCGGAGAGATGCGACGCGCCGATCATCCGCGCCGTATTCTTCAAAGCGTGTACCTCGATCGTATAATCCCGTATCAGCGCATCCGCAAGACACTTCTCGATCTTTACCGCCTTCGGCTCGATCAGACGGTAAAAATCCCCTAAGAGGTTCTGCCACATCTCCTGCCCGCCGCAGCAGCTGATCCCCAGCGCGCTGTCAATCCCGGGCAGCGCGGGAAGCGTTCCGTCCTGCGCTTCCCCTAAGCTCTCCGCCGTCTGCGCACGTTTTCCCGTCAGCACAAGCTCTCTCGGCAGCCATCTCTTGATCTTACTGCATATTTCTTTCATCTCGATCGGCTTCGCGACAAAATCATCCATGCCCGCCGCCGCAAATTTTTCTCTTGCGTCCGCCTGTGCGTTCGCCGTCAGGGCGACGATCGGCACATTTTTATAATACTCTCCCGTAAGCCCCCTGATCTGTATCGTCGTCTCCACGCCGTCGATCACGGGCATCATGTGATCCATGAAAATGATGTCGTACTTTGTCTTCTGTACCATGCGGATCGCCTCTTTTCCGCCCGAGGCAAGATCCACCTTCATCTCGAGCGGCTTCAGCAGTCCGACCGCCACCTTCAGATTCATCTCATTGTCATCCACGATCAGAATCCGCGCATCCGGCGCGACAAACTGCTGATATTCCTCCCCGACCTCCTCTTCCTGCGGCGCTTCATGGTTGAGCGTCTGGCAGAAATTCAGGCTGTATAGCGGCTTATTCAGCATCATGACACCCTTAAGCGGACAGTCCTCGAGGAGCGGATTTCTTAGGACATGGATCTCTCCCGCCCTGCGGCGCTTCTCCTCCGTCCAGCTTGCGATCTCCCTGCTCCGCTGCACATCCGTAAACAGATGCGTCAAAGTCTGCCCGCCCTTCTCCCAGCGGTCAAGCGCAAGGTATTCCGCGCCGAACTGCCCGGCAAGCTTTTTCACGTTCTCGATCTGGCTGAAATTATAGAAGAACGCGCTCACGACGATCGTTTCCTGCTTCGCATGCTCATGAATCTCCGCGGCGGGGCGGTCAGAAACAGCTTTCTGTCGGATCGTAAAATAAAAGGTGCTGCCCTCGCCGTATACGCTGCTGACGCGGATCGTTCCGTCCATCAGCTCTACAAGCTGCTTACTGATCGCAAGTCCGAGCCCCGTTCCCTCCTTCTCATGGTTCTTCGTCGTATCGACCTGCTGAAAGGAGCCGAACAGCTTTCCGATATCCTCCTGCCGGATTCCCTGCCCGGTATCCCGCACGGCAAAGGAGAGCTCCAGCTCATCCCCCTCCCGCTTCGACACGCGGATGCTTAAGCGCACCGTGCCGACCTCGGTAAATTTGATGGCATTGTTTACGATATTGATGATGACCTGACGGATGCGGAGCGCGTCGCCGAAGAGCTTCTGCGGCAGCTCCGGATCAATGTCAAATAAAAGCTCGACGCTCTTTTCGCCGATCCTCGTTAAAAAGATCATCGAAAGATCGCTCAGCATCGACATCGGCTCATATTCCGCCTCGACCAGCTCCATCCTTCCGGATTCTATCTTGGAAAAATCGAGGATATCGTTGATAATGCTTAGCAGCGCGCCGCCGGAGCTTTTGATGTTCTTTAAATAGGTGCGCTCCTGCGTCCCCAGCTTCTCCCTGAGCAGAAGCTCCGTCATGCCGACGATGGCGTTCATCGGCGTCCGGATCTCATGCGACATATTAGAAAGGAATACGGACTTCGCCTTGTTCGCCTCGTCCGCCCTCTCCTTCTCCTTCCGGATCCGCTCCATGACAAGGACGTCCGGGCTCTCCACCGTCAGGAAAAACGCGAGATTGATCATCGTCAGCCCGAAGCAGGTAATATAGGCTTCCGGATGCGGGATCTGATATACCAGCGTGCCGATCTGGATCAGAAATGCGAGCACGACAGCCGAGCGCTTCTTCGGCTCCATCTCCCGCCAGTGAAAAAACATCTGGATACTGATCAGCACAAAATAGATAAAAACAACGCCGTAAATCATAAACACCGGCGCGCCCCAGGAATAGTTTCCGTTCGGCGTCTCCCGATAGCGGATCGGCAGGACGAGCAGCCCGATCAGCGCCGCACAGAGAGGCGCCGCCGACAGAAGCTTCCGCTTTCTGACGGTCAGCTCCTCATCTCCGTCTACCAGCGTCTTGCTGTAGATATAGCAGAGAAAAACCACCGTATTCATGCTGGCAAGGAAAAAGATATGACTGATCCTGTTTATCCACGCCGGCACCGTATCCATATGATTCACCGTATATACCGTAATCATGTCGAACAGAAGATTGAACGCCGTCACCCAAAGGGAGGCGGAGAAAATGATATGTGACTTCGTCCTGACACGCTTTGTTCCAAAGTACAGGATCCCGATAAAGAAAATGACGAGCATACATGCTATCTGTAATTTAAACATATTTCCTCC
>CAZVWN010000078.1:0-10960 GCA_964631065.1 uncultured Acetatifactor sp. | reverse complement strand
ATCAGGAAGCGGTACGGTGGAGGAAATTTCCACGGAAGCCTTTCGGACGCTTGAGCAGACGGAAAGCCTGATACGGAAAAAGGGAAGGGAGGTTATGGTCGTTTTCGACCGGGACGGGAAAGCCGTAAAGGCATATCAGGGAGATGCAAAGAGTGTGTGCTTTCCGACGGAGGAGGCAGAAAAATGGAAAGGCTACACGGTGACGCATAACCACCCGAAGGGAACGGAAGGGTTCGGCGGAACCTTTTCCTTCGCGGACATGCGCAACGCCACCGTGTATGAATTCGGCTCGCACAGAGCCGTTGCGGCGGGACAGGGGGAACACAATTATGTCCTGCGCGCCGGACCGGACGCACGTCCGATGGATTTAAACAGGAGGATCGCGGCGGATATTCCTTCCCTGCGCCGCCGGATGCGGGATGAGGCGTACCGGATCCGGCGGGAATATGACAACAATAAAACAGCATATAAGAATTATGGTCACATGCTGCATGTCGCTAGACAAAAATCGGTCGGTCTGCTAAACTCATATTACAGAGAGGTTGCAGGGCAGTACGGATATGTCTACAGGACACAGAAATAGGAGGATGCGGCATGGGAAAAATTATTGAATCTCCACTGACGGATGAGGAACTGAAGGAAAAGGGCGTAACGATTCCGGAGACGGAAACGGAAGAGGGCTTTTTCGACTGGTTCAGGGAAATGGAAGAGGAAATCTTTGGAGAGGACGAGGAATGGAAAGCCCTGCACGGAAAGAAAAAATAGGCTTTTCCTGAAAGCGCATAATTTTTTGAGACCATATATCGGCGGATATGTGGTCTTTTTTATTTGCGGCAGGGCGGAGGGCGAAAAGAGACATGGACATTTTTGAAATGCAGAGAAATTATGAAAACCTGAAAAGATGCTGCTTCCGCGGCACGGGAGCCTATCATATGCCGGTGCTTCGGCCGGAGAGGTTTGAAGAGTGCCCGCTGATCGGCTTTAACTATGCGAAGACCTTTCCGGAAGGGCAGCGTGCGGAAACGGGAGTGCATTTTTTCCTGGACGATTATCAGTTTCAGAGGGTGTGGAACTTACCGGACAAATATCTTCCGATGCTTTCACGGTACAGATATGTCCTGACACCGGATTTTTCGATGTATGCGGATTTTCCGCGTGCAATCCAGATCTATAACCAGTACCGCAAGCACTGGATCGGGGCATATATGCAGCTGCACGGCATCCGTGTGATCCCCAGCATATCATGGAGCGACGAGGAGAGCTATGAATGGTGCTTCGACGGGGAACCGGTCGGCGGCGCCGTCGCGGTATCCTCCGTCGGGACACAGGCGGATGCCTTAAGTCAGGAGCTTTTTCTGCGGGGCTGGAGGGAAATGCTGTACCGCCTGAGACCGGAGCAGATCATCTTTTACGGGGAGATCCCGAAGGAATGCAGGGATGAAAGAATCATAGGCATCACGCCCTATCAGATGTGTCTGAAAAAAATCGGGAAAGGAGGCGGCTGAAATGGCGTCGCAGAACGGCATTGACAGACAGCTGGAAGAAGCTGCGGGTGCGATACTGAAAGCGTTCGGGCAGATGGCGGCTTCCGTCTGTAAGGGCATCTTCCGGGGCATAAGGAAGCTGAACAGGCTGCCGCCATGGATCGGCATTGTGATCAGCGTCCTGCTCTCATTTCTTGCTTACCGTTACCGTGCGGCGGTTTATGCGCTTTTTCCTACGGATGCGCCGGAATATATAAAAAGGCTTCTGTATGGCGCGCTGCTCTGTCTCCCGGCGGTATATCTGCTGATACTTGGAGGAATTGAGGACAAAGAGGATCAGGATTACGAAAAGCTTTTCCGGGAAATCGGATTTATCGGAAAGGACGGGAAAGCCCCGCAGTTCAGAGGTCAGAGGGCGGAAGGTAAAAAATCCGTGCTGTCCTTCCGGTCGAATATACCGCTGGCGGACTGGAAAACGGCGAGGGCGAGGCTGGAGACGGCGATTGACTGTACGATCCTGAAGCTGGAATACGGGGACAGCAAAAGAATCGTGCAGATGACGGTTCTGCCGGCGGATTTCCGTCTGCCGGAAAAGACAGACTGGTCGGATGAATACTGCAGTCCGAAGAACGGAACCGTTACGGTCGGAGCCGGGGCGCTCGGAAACATCTCTTTTGACTTAAACCGTGTGCCGCATGTCCTGGTTGCGGGGGAAACCGGATCCGGGAAAAGCGTCATCCTGCGCTGCATCCTCTGGCAGATGATTTTACAGGGCTGCAGGGTGTACATGATCGATTTTAAGGGCGGTGTGGAGTTCGGGAAGCAGTATGAGCGGTTCGGCGAGGTGATAACGCAGCGGGAACGTGCGCTGGAGGTTCTGGAGATGCTGGTAAATGAAAATGCGTACAGACTGCAGATCTTCCGTGATCTCGAGGTGAAAAATCTTGCGGAATACAATAAAAAGACGGGGCAGAATCTCAGCCGGATCGGCGTGTTCTCGGATGAGATCGCAGAGATGCTGGATAAAAAGGGCGTTCCGAAGGAAGAGCGCGCCGTCTTCGAGGCTCTCGAGGGAAAGCTGTCCACGCTGGCAAGGCTTTCCAGGGCGACGGGCATCAATCTTTTCCTCGGCGTCCAACGGCCGGATGCAAACGTGCTGACGGGGCAGATCAAGAATAATATCCCTGTCCGTATTTCCGGACGTTTTGCGGATAAGGCGGCGTCGGAGATCGTATTGGGAAATACGGATGCCGTGGATCTTCCGGATATCAAAGGGCGTTTTCTGTATAAGGTCGGGAATGAGACCCTGCATTTTCAGGCGTTTTACTTCGATGATGAGACAATGCTGCATGACGTGAGCGTCGAACAGGGGGACATGCTGCTGGAAGCGCCGCGCTACACGCCGGAGCATTACCGGGTACAGCCGGTGCAGACGACGGCAGGACCGGAAAATCCGCCGGAGGACGGGGCGGGGAAAAACCGGGGAAGGTACCGGAGGACGACGGCTTCCAAAGGGCAGACTGCGGAGCGTAAACGGAGGGCAGAGGAGCAGAAAAAAAGCGGGCCGGAATATTCCGATCAGGAAATCGTGCTGAATATGGATTTTGATTACGGAGAACTGAAGGAAGAGGAGCCGCTGCCGTTTTAAACGGGAAGGGAGGGAGCGATGAATTTCAGGAAAAAGGAAATCCGGAATGCGGAGAACGTGACGGAGCCGGAGATCAGGGCGAAGACAAAAAAGCCGAAATCCGAGGGCTATGTCATGAAGAAAAACGGCTGTATGAAATTTCTGCGGTTTGCGCTGTGGGGCATGCTGATTCTGCTGACGCTTAAGGGAGTCGGGGCTACACTGCAGAGGGATAAGGCGGATGTCGTGGAGCAGATGATCCGCGATTTTAAGAGCAGCTACAGTACGTTCACAAATCAGAATGAGGAGGTGATGTCGTTCGCACAGAATTTTGCAAGAGAATACCTGACCTATACCGTCAGGAGAGAGGAGGAGTACAAAAACCGCCTGAAGGAATATGTCGCCGGTAATTTCTTCGGGTCGGAGAATGTTCTGGACTTTTCGGCATCAGCGGAAGCGGTTTATGTCCGCGCCTACCGGATGGAGGATTACACGGAATCCCAGAAGGATGTCTATGTACAGGCGGATGTCAGGTATACGAAGCGGGTGCCGGAAAACGGGACGGGTTACACGGATGAAGTGAAGGAGGAAACGCTTACGCTGAGGATTCCGGTATACTGTGACGGCGGGAAATATGTCGTGGAATGCGTGCCGTTAGTCGTAAACGACAGCGTGCTGCTGGAGCAGTACAGTCCGGAAAAGGCATACGGGAGCAGTCTTTCGGAGACGGAAACGGCATCCGTCAGAACGTCCGTCGAAAACTTTTTAAAGGCATACTGTGAGCAGGACGCGTCCGTGATCAGTTATTACCTGGACGCGGCTGCGGACAGAAGCGGCTTTCAGGGGCTCGGCGGCAGAGTGACCTTTCAGGGAATCAGTGATTTTAGCTGTTTTCAACAGGAACAGGGAACGGATGACATTATCTGTGTCGTGAGCTATAAGGTGGAGGATGCCGGGAACGGCGCACTGCTGTTACAGAGGATGAACCTGAAGGTCGGAAAAAGCGGCGGCAGATATTATATCCGGTCAATGGATGCAAGGGTAGGCAATTTAAAAAATCATTAGAAAACGGAGGAAAAGGACATGGAAAACAGAACAGGGATGCAGGGAGCGGAAATGAAAAACGGCAGGATCAGGAACGGGATCACCCGGGCGGCGGTATGCCTCGATGCGGCTTTCGGCATGTTTATGTGTATGGGCTTTTACAGCTGCGCGGCGGATATCGGTCAGAGAGGCGCGGAATGGTTTCTGGGACAGATCTTCTGGATCGGGGTTGTCGCCCTGGTGATTGCACTGATCGCATGCTTTACCAGAAAGGCGTGGGTGCAGGGAGTTATCATCCTGATCGTCGGGTGCGTCATTTTATTCCTGATCAAAAATCCTGATATCTTTACGCGGCTCGGGGAAAGCATCGGTAACCAGATTTTTAACTAGGGGTGACGGCTATGGAAGAGAGCAGACGGATAAAAATTTACTCGTACAAAAAGGTGTGGAGAATTGAAAAGAAGATCTATTCCTTCGGCAACCTGAAACTGCCTGTGCCCTTAAATCCGTATGATCTCGTATCGTATGCACTGGCTGCGGCGGTAATGCTGATTCTCGGGAAGATATTTCCGCCGTTTAATCAGATTCCGGCAGTGCTCAGATACATTGCGCTGCCGTATCTTGCATCAAAGTATCTTATGACGATCAAGCCTGACGGGAAAAATCCGTTTCTGTATCTGGCAGGGTGTGCAAGATATTATCTGACGGTGAAGGGAAGCTATATCCAGAATTTTAAGAAGTATCCGGAAAAAAAGGCGCAGAAGCTGTCGCTGGAATGGAACTGCAGTATGGGGAGACGGCAATAGTCTCCCCGGAAATCGGGAGGGAACGGAATGTATCGGTGTCCTATCACTTATTTTGCAAACAATATCATATTTAACGCTGACGGCAGTGTCTGGGCGGTTTACAGGATGGCAGGGTATGACTACGACTTTCTGGATGACGAGCTGAAGATCAGCATGCTTTACAGGATGGCGAAATTTCTATGCGGAATTATGAGCGAGGCGCAGATCATCATCGTACCGGTAGAACAGGATACCGGAGAGCAGTTCCGGGATCTTATTGACGGTCTGGATAAGGGAGACGCACTGTATCACCAGGCAAAATATCATGCGGAGCAGACCCTAAAATACCTGGGCGAGGTCAGCGCGGTACAGGGAGACGCGAACGACTACCACAGCTACATCCTTGTAAAACTGGCGGATTATGCGGAATCGGAGGTACTGAACGGGCTGAAATCGGGATACCGCTATTTCGTGAAGGATCCTGTGAACGCGGTCAATGTATTCATGAACCTTGACAGCAGGGATATCCTGATGAGTAAGCTCAACGATGCCATCAAAGCGGCGGAAAAATGGCTGTATTCGCAGAACCAGAAGCTGCGGCTGATCGAACCGGATAATACGGAGACACAATGGCTCATAAGACGTGCGGCTTTCCGCGGACTGAAGGGAAGGGTGAAGCTCTTTACGCAGGATACTGCCGGGAAAACGGCATGGCAGCCGAAGGCGGAGAATGCGGCAGTCGGAAAGGAACGTGTCATTGTTCCCTGGACAAGGGACGTCGTAAATCTGTTTTCCGGATCGATCCACACCGAAAACCGCATGCTGCGCATCGAGCATGAAAAGGACAGGGTATCCTATCAGGCATTTCTTGCGCTGACGAACATTCCGGACAGCTACGATTATCCGGGAATGGAATGGATCTACATGCTGCAGCAGTGCAACATGCAGGCGGAGGTCTGCATCCATATCAAGTCTGTTGAATATAGGGCTGCGCAGAAAAAATTAGACGGAAAAAAACGGGAAATCGAAAGCCAGATAGAGCATGTCTCGGAAGCGGCAGCGGACATCCCGGAGGATCTGCTGAACGGTCAGGAGTATGCGGCTGCGCTGGAGGCGGAAATGAAGGAGCTGCGGGAGCCGCTTTTACATGTAAGCGTAACGGTCTGTCTTGCCGCGGATGACCGGGAAGAGCTGGAAAAACGGATTACGACCGTGCGGAATGAATACGAGGACATGAACTTTATCGTGGAACGTCCTCTTGCGGATCAGGTAAATCTCTTTATGCAGTGTATCCCGACGGTCGGCTGCATCGTAAAGGATTATGTTATGCCGATGACGCCGATGACGCTTGCGAGCGGTGTCATCGGGGCAGGGCATGAGCTGGGTGACAGGGTCGGACCTTATATCGGCACGACCGGGGCGGAGGAAAAAAGGGTACATTTAAGCCTCGGGCTTGCCTGTTTAAGGAATATGTCCGCTGCGGCTACATTTTACGGGAATCTCGGTACGGGGAAATCGTTTAACGCGAATCTGCTCGTACTGCTGACGGTGCTTTACGGCGGATACGGACTGATCTTTGACCCTAAGGCGGAGCGCGGACACTGGGAGAGGGATCTGCAGATGCTCTCCGGACTGATTACGACCGTAACGCTCTCCGGGAAGCCGGAGAACAGAGGAAAGCTGGATCCCTATAATCTGTACCGTGAGGACAGGAAAGAAGCGGACGAGCTTGCCGCAAATGTCATAGCGGAACTTCTGAAGCTGTCACCGACAAGCATGGAGTACATTGCCGTGCTGGAGGCGCAGCGCATGATGGGGCGGGAGGAACGCGGATCGATGCGCAGACTCACGGAGCTGCTCGGGCAGTTCCCGGAGGAGGACGAGCTTTGCCATACAGGGCGGATACTGGCGCGTAATCTGGATCTTAAGGCAAATTCCGGAATGGCGCAGCTCATTTTCGGGGACGGCAGCGAAGACGCAATATCACTGGATAACCGGTTAAATATTCTGCAGATTGACAACCTGAAGCTTCCGAGTCCGGAGACGCCGAAGGAGAATTACAGCTCGGAGGAAAATCTGTCCGCCGTGCTGTTTGCGATCATCAGCAACTTTGCAAAAAAGTTTGCGATGGTAAAGCGTCCGGTCTTCAAGCTGATTTTATTCGATGAATCCTGGATGCTGGGCAAGACGGCAGAGGGCGTCAAGCTTTATGATTTTCTTACCAGAATGGGACGGAGCATTTATACGGGATGTATTTTTAACGGACATTCCGTGCTTGATCTGCCGTCTGAGGAGATTAAAAATACCATCTCCTATAAGTTCTGTTTCCGGACAAACAGCGATGCGGAAGCGGAGAGAATGTGCCGGTATATGGGAATGGAGGCGACGCCGGACAACAGGGAGGTGCTAAAGACCCTCGGGAACGGGCAGTGTCTGTTTCAGGATCTTGACGGACACATAGGCATCCTGAAATTCGACGCGGTCTTTCAGGATATTATCGATGTCTTTTCCACGACGCCGAAGACGAAAGCGGACGAAAAGATCGAGCTGAAGGAAACGGCAGCGCCGGAAATGCCGGAAGCCGCAGGAGACATACCGGCTGAAGGGCGGGAAGCCCTGCCGTCTGATCCTGATTTTAATTTTGATGATGAGGAGCTGTACCGTAAGGAGGAGATTCTGTGAAAAAAGGAATTGTTGCGGTAATGGCGGTGTTTTTTGCGTTTATGCTGCTGATCATGTGTGTTGCGGGCGGAGGAGAGCAGACAGCCGTTCCGGTCAATGCCTTTGCGACGGAAGCGGAGGCATATGCCTATCAGCTGATCGGATCCGAGCTGGGTATTCCGTGGGATATCGCCATCCTCGCCGACGGCATCAGTGCGTATGCGGCGCAGAAAAAGGATCTGTCGGATTACAATCCGATGGTGACGTCCCTGCAGTTCTGCATTGTGCGGGAAGAGGAATTTATTGCGGTGGAGGTGCCTGCGGCTGCGGAGACTCCGGAACCGTCCGGATCGCCGGAAGCCTCTCCTTCGCCTGATCCGTCGGCTACACGGGAGCCTTCGGCTTCGCCGACTCCGCCGTCCATGCCGGAGCTTGAGTGGGACCTGCCGGTTCCGTCTGCCTCTCCGCTGCCGTCGGGCATGACAGGGAGAATGATACAGAATCCTGAATGGGAGTTTGCGACAGCTTCGGCGCTGAAGCTGTCCCTGTTGCCGGTAAGGTCCGTAAGCGGGTACGGAACGCTGCAGGAATGTATGGCAATCGGCTCGGGGCCCCGTCCGATAACCGTACCGGACAGTTCGGGAGATTCTTCTCCCGGACCTGCGGCAACTCCGGTTCCGCGTCCTTCGGAAACCGCAGAGCCGCGTCCGACGGCATCCCCGGAACCGACCCCTGAACCGTCGGCTACACAGGAACCGCAGACAACGCCGGAACCGACCCCGACTCCGGAGCCGGTAATCGAGTGGGTGTCGTCTGCGGTCACATATTACACGGGTACCCGGGAAATTCTGGATTATATCGGAGAGCGGGAACGGGATCTGAATTACCGTCAGGTGTCGTCACTAGTCGAAAAAATCAATGAAACGGCGGAAGACAGGAACACGGATACAAAGCGGTATGAGGTCACGCTGCTTGTCAATGAGGACTTTGAGGATGTGCTGCGCAGTCTGATCGGCATGGAGGACACCAATATCAGATATGTGCTGGAGCTGTACGACGCAAATTATATGGCATCCCTGTACGGGTATACCTATGCGCACGGGGACATCATCCTGCCGGATATCGTGCAGGGAAACGTGTCGAGGGCGGATCTTGCAGCCGTGGCGGTATCCCTGATCAATCATCCCTACCTTATGGGCGGCAAGTCGAACGAAACGGGTGCGCCGGCAGGTCCTCTCGACTGCTCAGGATATGTGGACTGGGTATATGTACAGTGCTTTGGCGTTACGGTGGGAGGCGGTTCGCTGCCGGACGGCGTTGCGGTATCCGGCACGGCGTACCAGTGGTACGCGTCGGAAGAAGTATCGGCATCGGAATTAAAGGTAGGCGATCTCGGATTTCTGTATGATCCGGGTTCGATGCGCTCCGGGCAGATCAATCATGTCGGCATTTACCTCGGCACATATAACGGCAAAACGTACTGGATTCACTGCGGGGGAAGCTCCTACGGTACGGACGCACTGCCGAAGGGCAGGGTCGGCATATCCGTCGCATCCGGCAATAACAGCCATAATCCGGTGGACGGCTCGACATTTTCCCCGGCGATGAAAAACTGCAGATTCCGTTTTTACAGGCGTCCCCGCTTTACCTTTACGGATGATTAGGAGGTGCAGACATGCGCAGAAAGAAAATCAGGTATATTGTATCGATGGCGGCGGCAATGCTGCTTCTGACGGCGGGAATTGTCTTTGCGTTCTTCCTTCCGGTCAGCGCCGGCTCTTCCGTCATAAACATGAATATCAGCAGATTCGGCTCCCTGACGGGTGATGCCGCATATATCAATTATGCGGACAATTATCACCTGGATATGGAGGAGACGGGACTGCTGGATGCCGGCAGCTCCATCTTTAACAGCATTGCGAATATGGTGTTCGGCATTGTCTGTCTGTTCGGGAAAATCGTCTGTACGCTGTACTATTACTGCATGGAGTTTAATCTGGCGGAGCTGTTTGAGGGCGATATAGACCGGATACAGCGTGCGCTGACCGGCAGCATTTTTACGCCGCTGTTTTATCTTGCATTCTGCGGTTCTGCGGTACATATGGTGAAAACGTTCGTGAAACGGGACATGATCGGCTCGTTTGTCCAGATCGCCAAGGTGATCGGCGTCCTGATCCTGTCGATCATGGTGGTAAGGTATTCTTCGACCGTGATTTCCGGTGCGACGGATATTACCAAGGATCTCAGTACGTCCGTGCTGATCAGCGTCAACGGCGGAGAGACAACGGATACGGCGGGATACGCGGCACAGGCAGCGGGGCAGCTGTGGGCAAACATGATACATAAGCCGTGGGTGTACCTCGAGTTCGGGGATGATCCGGTATCACGGGAAACCATTGAGCGTTTTTTGTGTGTGGGGAGCGGGAATCAGCAGTATGTGAACGGATCGGACGCACGCGCGGAGCTGGTCAAGAATTATGTGGGGAATGCGTTCAGCAAATCGAGGGCGGGGGTAAAGGTGGCGTTTGCCCTGTTTTATCTTGTCCTGGCTGTCGTAAAGGGCATGGTATATCTTGCCCTGTCGGTGCTGGGGCTTGCCTATCAGCTGTTTGCGATTTTTTATGTGCTGCTTGCTCCCGTGATACTGCTGTTAATTATGATCCCGTCGTATGAACCGCTGCTGTCGGCATGGCTGAAAAAACTGCTTGAGACGCAGATCGGGATCCTGATGCTGTCCCTGCTTACGGGTCTTCTGATGCTGGTGGACAATCTGCTCTACGAGAGATGCGCGGGAAGATGGGGCTGGCTTGTCGTGATAACGGTTCAGGCGATCATCCTTGTCGTGGTTGTCGTCAAGCGAAACGAAATTCTGAACGCGTTCGGTAAGCTGCAGCGCGCATCCGGAAATGCAGGATATGCAAGGGCTATGATGCAGAATTCCAATCGGAATATGGCGGCGGACTCGGTTAAAACCGCAAAAACGGTTGCGCTGAATACGGGGAATGCCGTCACGGCAGCCGAAATTTGGACGGCGAAAAAAGGGATGGCTGCGGGAAGACAGATTGCAGGGCGGGTTCAGGGCGTCCGGGATGATGCGACGAAAGCGGAGGTCATGGCTGCTGCGGGAAGTTATGAGGTGGATTATGCGGCGCTGACGGCGGAAGCGGAAAGAAAGGTAGAGCGTCCGGTGCTGGATCCGCAGAAGATCATTAACGTTAAGTCTGTGGACGGACATCTGGAGCGGACTGCGCCGGCGGCAGAAATTCATTCCGTGCAGGATATGCGGGAGAAGAGACGGCAGGAGCAGGAAGCCGTACCGCAGAGACAGAGACCGCGGATGCAGACGGAAGCATCTGCGG
>CAZVWN010000077.1:0-10960 GCA_964631065.1 uncultured Acetatifactor sp. | reverse complement strand
GGAAATGAAATGGCTGCCGGAAATAATCAGTTAAGAGAATTGTAACAGATGAGCCTGAAAAAGCAAGGGATTTTATAAATTGTTTAAGATTTTTTAGCTCACCTTGACTTTCCATATATCTCATGCTATTCTGAAATGAGGTTAAAAATTGCTTAACATCCTAATATAAGGAAACGAAACATGAATTACTTTATAGATAAATGCAAACCGCTGTTGTGTTTTTCTCTTTTTATCACGATTACCCTGGCGCTATGCTCCTGCAATATTTCTATTCCGGATTATCTCATTGCTTCCGCAACCGTCGAGGCAGGCAACACCTTCTCAGCAAATGATTTCTTATTGGAAGAGGGACATGTTGCTGAATTTGCAACCGACTTTGCCGCCGAGTACGTTCAGGACGGACTGGCTAAACTAAATAAAATCGGAACTCACTCCGTCGGATTAATTGTAGATGGAAAAAATTATACGATAAATTTAACCGTACAGGACACCATCGCTCCAAAGGCCGTTGCCCGTACACCTGTTGTCCGGCAGGGGGATACACTCCCTGCGGAAGAATGTGTTACTGACATTACGGATTCAACGAACGTATCCTGTTCCTTTAGGTCCGAACCGGATCTGACACATACCGGTGTACTCAGCGAGATTGTTATTTTATCCGATGAAGCCGGTAATCAGACGGAAATACCCGTTACAATTACCGTTCTTGAAGCCAATCAATTTCTTCCGGATAAATGTACAATTGAAGCCGGTGATTCTATCCCTGACATAGAAGAACTGGTGGTCTTTAACCGGACCGGAACCTATGTAACGGATATCTCCGTCATCAACACCGACCTTGTTGGCAGTTATACCCTTGAAGCAGATATTAATGGAACCATTTACACAACGGAACTTATTATAGAGGATACCGTTGCACCGACAGCAACCGTTACCCCGCTCTCCGTATATTACGGTTCTCCTTTTCCATCTGCCGACCGTTTTGTTTCTGAAATCATCGATAAGGGCCCCGTAACCGTTTCTTATGAAACAGATCCCGGGGAAACGGTAACTGATCAAAACGAAGTCCATCTTGTTCTGACAGATCAGGGAGGAAACAAAACCTCTTATACGACACAGTGCATCATCGTTGAAGATACCGAAGCTCCGGCGTTTCTCTCTTTTCCGGAGCAGCTTGAAGCGAATGTAGGCGAAATGATCAATTGGCGGTCCGCAGTTACCGCAGAAGATAATTCCGGAATGGTAGAGCTGTCATTGGACACCTCCGGCGCAGACTTGGAAAAAGCCGGCACTTATACAGTCTGTTTTGTTGCTGCTGACCCGGCAGGAAACGAAACCAGGCAGGAAGTACAGTTCATCCTGCACGACATTTCCGTAACCGAAGAAATGATGGATGAATTATGCGAAGAAATTCTCAGCAAAATCATCACCGAGGGCATGACTGCCCGGGAAGAGCTTTATGCTGTTTGGAAATATGTAGGCAATCGGATCAGTTATGTGAACGAAGGGGCTCATGACGATATTCGCAGAGAAGCCTATCTGGGACTGACTACACGCAGAAATGGGGACTGTTTTGCTTTTTATGCAGCCTCTTATGAATTACTGACTCATTTAGGCTATGAAGTTCAGACGGTAAGAAGACGTTCAGACCTCACCTCAGAATGCGGTAACCATTTTTGGCTGCTTGTAAATTGCGGCACGCAGGAAGAGCCTCTGTGGTATCATCACGATTCCTCAGTCCATGCAAAGCCATACAATTACGATACCTCAATGATGACGGATGCGCAGCTGAGAGCTTACACCAATTATCGTGCCGCAACTTCATCCATGAAGCATTATTATACCTTTGACACTTCGCTTCATCCGGCTTCTGCGGCGGAAATCGTAGTAGAATGGGATATTGATGCAAAATACTACGATTGATCCAAGGCAAGCCGAAGCAAAAGGAGGCGTTTTTCTCATGACAAAAGCTTTAAAAGGCACTGCAGGACACATCCTCGAAGTTCTGTGTTATATTATTCTGACACTGATCCTATGTGTTCTTTTTCAGGAGCTTACCATTCCTAAATATATGTCACATCCTTACGAGGGCGCTATGCTTGCTGAATACTACGAAGCCGAAACCACACATGAAGTCGTTTTTCTTGGTGACTGCGAGTTTTATGAGTCGATATCGCCCGTTACTTTATGGGAGGATTATGGCATCTCCTCTTATGTAAGGGGAACCCCACAGCAGCTCATCTGGCAGTCCTATTACATCCTGCTGGATACTCTGAAATATGAGACCCCAAAGGTAGTTGTTTTCAATGCGATGGAAATGAAAATCGGTGAGGTACAAAGCGAAGCCTACACACGCCTTACCTTAGACGGTTTATCCGATATCCGCTACCGTTTGAAGGCTGCATCTTTATCTTTAAAGGAAGAAAATGAATCCCTGATCAGTTACCTTTTCCCGCTGTTACGTTACCACAGTCGTATCACGGATTTAAGCAGGGATGATTTCACTTATTTTTTCCGAAGAGATCTCATCTCCCACCACGGCTACCTGATGCAGACATCGGTAGACCCGCAGACCGATGACGACCCGTTTCAACCGCCCTTGTTTGATTACGGTTTTTCCGATATCTGTTGGGAATATCTTGATAAGATCGCGGATTTATGCGAAGAGAACGGCATTGCATTAATTTTATTCAAGTCCCCGACTGTCAGCTGGCAGTATCCATGGTACGACGAATGGAATGAACAACTGGTTACCTATGCAGACGAAAGGAATCTTCTCTATATCAATGGGATTGAATATGCGGACGAGATGGGGCTCGATATGACACAGGACACATATGATAAAGGGGTACACCTTAACGTATATGGCGCTGAAAAATGTTCCCGTTTTCTCGGAAATGTTTTAACCAATGACTACGCTGTTTCCGATCTCAGACAGGATACCGCCCTGACCGCAGCCTGGAACTCTGTCTGCGACCGCTATCATGAAGCACGCGGCGATAACAGATAAAAACTACTATTTGAAAGGAGACTGCACTTTTTGTGCACACGAAATAATGAAAAAACAAAACAGAAAACAACATGTCACCTTCCTAATCCTGCTTCTTTTAGTTTGCAGCATTGCGACAGGATGCGGAAATACACAGGAAAATAACAATGTCATGATCGGCAGCAGCAACAGTGATTCCGATTCCGCAGAAACGGAAGAACAGACAGCAGCTGATGTCTATTCCTTCGTTTACAACAATGTTAAAATCACGCCAAACGCCCTGACAGATCCTCTTATTACGGCTCTAGGCTCTGATTATACTTATAACGAAAGCGCAAGCTGTGCTTACACGGGATTAGACAAAATGTATATCTATAACGGATTTATCATCTATACCTATCCGGATGATAACGCAGCCGATCATGTACTCCGGGTTGTATTGACGGATGATTCCTTAAGCACACCGGAAGGGCTTCGACTCAGCGATGCTTCATCAAAAGTTACCGAATTATATGGTGACGATTATTTAGAATCCGATGGCTCTTATGCCTATACACGCGGAAAGACGCAACTGGTAATCGTCACAAAGGACGGCATTGTACAATCGATACAATACAATTATACAGATGCTCTTTAATTCAAAAAGCACGCCACGGTAATTGCGGCGTGCTTTTTTATCTGACGAATTTCCTCTCCGGAATATGGTCTATTATATCTTATATTAATTCCGTGTAACCGCCTGTATTCATATACAGGACATCTCCTGTCCCCGGAGTCTGCTCCAGTTCCTGTATCATGCCATAAAAGGCATTAATGTTATACGTCGGATCCAACGCAACTCCATCCTGTTTCAGAATTTTTGCACGCAGCATAAGAAGTTCATCATCCGGATGGCCGTAATCATTTTTCCCGCAATCCCGCACCGTTATTTCTTCCGGTACAAATCCCTGCGGAAGATACTCTGCAGCGGCCTGAATCAGACGCCGGATTCCTTTTTGTGCCTTCTCCGGTGTATTTGCCACGGCAAACGCTTTTACCGGCGGAAGAGTACATCTTCCTGCTCCGCACAATACCCCTGCATATGTCGTACCGCTGGCACACGGCAGATAAATGGTCATCGGATGAAGCTTTTGTCTCTCCATTTCCTTTATTGCTTCGTCCACTGCCCGGGCATATGCTCTTACCGCTCCGGGCGTATGACCTCCATTCGGAACCAGGAATACCTTTTTCCCGCTTTCCTCTAACTGCTTCACATACTCGCCAATCTTTAAAAGCGCCATTGCATGCCCGATATATTGCACTTCTGCTCCGAATTGCTTCGCCAGAGCAGCATTTCCGGATAACGGCTCCTCTGTTATCTCTTCTGTCAGAAATAATTTACATGCCACTCCAAGATGTGCCGCCACCTGTGCCGTCACGCGAATGTGATTAGAATACTTCGCTCCTGAAGTTACCAGTATATCCGGCTTCGCCTTGAGAATTTCGGGTATCAGATATTCATAAAAACGCACTTTATTTCCACCAAATCCAAAATCCTCCGGATCATCGCGATACATAAAAATCCGGTGTCCGTTTACTTTTTCAGACAATAAAAGTAACTGTGGCTTCTTTTTCAACAGCTGATAGCGTTCATCTGACATCTGTGTCCTCTCCGTTTGATTCGTTATACGGTATGTTCCTTTATCCAGTCCTGTAACAACCCTGCACGGTCAATCTTTCCGTTGCGATTATGTCGTAATTCCGGAAAACAGACATATTCATGCGGAAGCATATATTTCGGAAGCTTCGCAGAAAGATCCTTTCGCAGACGCTTTCTGTCATGCTCTTTGCATGCACAGAACAAAATAATCTTTTCTGCCTCCGGCGCAAAAAGACAGCAGCATTCATCAACATACTCCAGCGCAGATGCACACACCTCAATATCACCCAGCTCTATACGGTGTCCCATATGTTTAATCTGTGCATCTTTTCTGGCGATACAGATATATTCTCCATATTCATTGATTCTGCCATAATCACCGCTATGATACACTCTGCCGGAAAACGTTGGAAGCGTCACATTACGAAAAGCCGCATTTGTCTTATCTTCATCCCTGTAATATCCGAGCGCCAGCCCCTCACCTGCAACGCAAATCTCGCCCTCCTTTGCAGGAAGACCGTTTTCATCTAACAGGAATACCTGTGCCGTATCAAACGTATGCCCGATCGGCAGAACCTCTTCCTCTCCAAATTCTCTGTCTACAATATAGAAGCAGGAGTTCCCTGCCACCTCCGTAGAGCCGTAAAGATTTACAAACTGTACCGAAGGCAATGCACCTCTCCAATAATTCAAATGGCGCACCGGCATACGCTCTCCGACAAAGAGCACATTCCTTAATGTTGTCGGCATCAGTGCAGAAAATACCTCAAACCGTGCAGCGACCGACATTACGGAAGGAACACAGACGAAAGTTGTTATCTTCTCATCATTCATCATCTGAATCAGATGCATCGGAATAAATACCGCCTTCTGCGGCAGAATAATGCCCGTAGCGCCTAACATAACCGTAGCAAAAATATCTTTTGTAGAAGCATCAAAATAAAACGGAATCTGGTTCCCGAACACCTCTTCTGCGGTCAGTCCGAATTTACTGCAATAGTTTTCAATAAATTTACGGATTCCCCGTCCGTCCTTGACTACTAATTTCGGGATTCCGGTAGAACCTGAAGTGAAAATACCAAAGAGCGGAAGTGTTTCCTCCCTGAATGGAAATTCCTTCTCACAGCATTCCTTTGTAACATCCGCGAAAAGCTTCGGCACATTACTCTGCGGATACGGGGCGCTCTCCGCTGCATATAACAGAGCCGCCGGCGAACAGACCGACAGCAGAAGCTCCGCGCGTTCTGTCGGAAGTGCACTGTCCATCGGTACATACCAGCCGCCTGCAGCGCAAACGCCAAACATGGAAACCAACGAGTTTACGTCCCTCTCTACCGCAACTGCTATAGGCGCTTCCGGCATATGACCGCCAAAAAAGGTTAACAGCGTATCTGCAACGCTGCATACCTGCCGATAAAAGCTCCCATATGTCAGACCCTCTTTTCCGGGTTCCTTGAAAACCACCTTATCCGGGCAGACCTGTGCCCAATGTTTTAAAAGCTTCAGCCAGTTATGATTCCTATCATCCATGTCACTCATCTGTACCTTAGTAATTGCTGTAGATAAAGTTTGATGCCTCATATCCGATTCCATATGCGCCAAACAATATAATTGCCATTGTCCCCAGAGACATAATCACCACACGGACAGGCATTGGTTTTCGATTGATGATATCGCGTATACTATGTCCTTTTTCTTCCACAAATGACACCACAAACAGTAAAATACATCCGCAGCATGCGGGAAGATACGTTTTCCAATCTCCTGCCTGTACCATCTGTCCGCTCAACGAAAAGAATGAACCTTGTGTTCCACGGATGCCAAACATCGTCAGAAGCATACTTCCTGCAATCGCAATATTGGAGGGAAGCGAAATCACTCTGGCAACCGTAATGATAAGAAACGTCCGAATGCTTTGGAAAATACGGAACAGTACCGACTGACTCAGGCAGAAACGCTTTCGCATCTTAACAAATAACGGCTCGCACAATGTGGAAATAAGGATTACAACACCGTTAAACACACCAAAGAGAACCTCTCCCCAATTTGCTCCGTGCCAGATTCCGATTACCGTAAAAAGGATCAGGGAAAGGATTCCTACCGGAACAGTCTTTGCGATGAATTTTCCAAACTTTTTCTTTGTGAACTTACTAATCCGCCCATATCCCTTTGAAAATGCAACCGGGTAGAAGAAATAATCCTTCAGCCAGTTACTGAGGGAAATGTGCCAACGATTCCAATAATCCGTCAGATCCGTTGCAAAATAAGGACGCTTAAAGTTAACGGACAACGTAATTCCCAACATCCCGGACACGCCCCGCGAAACATCAATACCGCCCGAGAAGTCTGTGTAGAGCTGAATACCCCAGCAAAACATACCCATCCACAATTCCATTCCGGAGAGCGTATCTGTGTTCTTAAGCATAGCCGCAACAATTGCCGCAATATTGTCTGCAATTACCAGCTTCTTAAAACCCCCCCAGAGGACTAATTGAAATCCGTCACGGATATTTTTAAATTCTGCTTTGTGTTCCCCGAAAAGCTGCGGCGCCAGTTCCTCAAACCGCGGAATCGGTCCCTGAATAATCTGCGGAAAATAAGTAAGATACAGAAAAAATTTAGCAAAATTTCTTTCCGGCTCATATTTTCCGCGATTCACATCCACCACATAGCCGACCGCTGAGAAGGTATAGAAGGACAGTCCGAGCGGAAGGATAAATGAAAATAACGGTAATGCGGCTTCCTCCGGCAAAAAGGTATTAATATTTGTCAATACGAAATCGAGATATTTTAAGACAATCAAAATCCCGAGATCTACAAATACCGCGCAAAGCATAAAAGCCTTCGATTTGTTTTCGCTTCTTTTTATCGCCGCCCGTACCTCATCCGCCGATAAGCTTTCACGCAGATTCGGAAGCTTCTCCGCAAACTGCTTCTTATTCTGATACGCCAGAATTGCCGTGATATAGGTTGTAAGAGCCGTAATCACAACATAAAGTATATATTTCACTCCCGAGAAAAGATAAAATGTTACACTGCCGGCCAGTAGTACCATCCACTGAAGCTTCTTCGGAACAAAATAATACACCGCAAAAAGAATCAGAAAAAACAATGCAAACGCAAGAGAAGTATAACTCATAGCCTTCCCCTTATCTGCCCATTGTCAGACGTTCTACCAACGCCGTAATAGCCGCAAGCGAATTGAAATTTTCCGGCACAAAATCTATTACTGTAATATTGATTCCGAATTCACCATTTAATTCACTTACAAGTGAAACCAATTCAAAAGAATCCAGTACCTCATCATCAACCAGCGCCGTTTCTGTTTCATAATCAACATCCGGGTTGATATCGTTCAAAATTTTAAGAATTAATTCCTTCATATTTTATTTCCTCTTTCTGTACATTTATTTTATACTTTAAACAGTATTACTTCCAGAAGTATAACATACCAAAGCGGAAATAGAAAGCCATTTATAAAATAAGTTTTTAGGGAATCGGATATGCCCGTCTACGGCATTACTGCCCTTATATTCTCCTCGCTCAGCGCCTGATAGGGAATCTCCAGCTTTACGGCACCGCCCATCATCCCTGACAGCCATGCCTCATAGGCGCTTTTACTCAATGTCTCCGTAAAACCGTTCCGGGTAACAATGAAAACGGTTCCCGCGCCCTCGGCATCAATGTCCTCCGGGTACGGATCACCCTTATAATCAACCGTATCCATGGAGCTGCTCCACATATTCACCTCTGCCGTCAGCTCATAACGTCCCGACTCTGCATCATAGCGGTACAGATTATAGGGCCGGTAGCCGTCGCCCGCCAGCGCCGAGCCGTGCGACCAGTCCTCCCTGACCAGTCCGTCCGTGTAATATTCCATGGAAGGAAAGACACACAGCAGCTCATGCAGACTGTCATCCTCTTTGCAATACGCATAAACCTTCTCAACATTTCCCGCCATGGGCGCGGTGACAAACTGTACGATCAGCTCCTCCTCGCCGTCGCCGTTTACGTCATACAGCGCAAAATGATTATCCTCGATAAACCCGCTCACACCGTCAAAGCCGGTATCCGTTCCGTCCGGATAGATATGCTCAAACGCAATCTGCTGCAGGGCAAACTGATAGGAAGCGTATGCAGCCTCATCGGTTCCGCCCGTTACGGCTTCCGACGCGCCATTTTCTCCCTCTGCCACACCACCTGCTCCCTGCTCCGGAGCGGAGGTCTCCCCTTCTGCTGCTCCCTGCTCCACAGCGGAAACGCCCTCTTCCGCATTCTCTCCCGAAGCCGCCGTGTCGTCGGACGGCTCATCCGCTGTCGTGCCCTCTGCCGGAAGCACGGTTAAGCCGACGCTTCCGACCGCCTTATGTCCTGTCACGGATATCCGATACCGTCCGGCTTCCGTAATATTCAGTGTGAACTCCATCCCGGTAAGACCATTTCCCTCATAAACCGGATCAGCTCCCTCTGCCCCGATCAGAAGATCTACCGATCCTGCCGTCTGCGAAATTTCAGCCTTCAGTCTGTCTCCCGCCTCCAGCTCCAGGGACGCGCTTTCCTCCCGATTCAGCATCGTATACGTCATCCGAAATCCGTTTTCATCCGTTACCCTGCTGCCTTCAAAGCTGCTTCCTGCGCCACATGCCGTGAGCATCACGCACACGGTAACTGCGACGGATAAAAACGCATGACGGTACCGCTTCAAAACAGAACGCTCTATTTTCAAAATGCCGTTTTCGCCCATATCCTCTCTTCTCCCCGTTTCCTGTCATATTCCAAGCCGCAGCCGCCCGATTTTATCTGCCGCTTTCCGGCTCTTCCTTCTTCAGACCAACATTATATCTCTCCGGAAAGAATACTGTCAAGTATTTAAAACAGGCGTTTTACAAATTCCGTAATAAATCATTCCCGGAAAAGAACCGATAAATGGACAAATCCAAAACAGACTCTCATAATTTATTTCAAAAACAAAGGAGTGTCTGCCATGAATACGTTAGAGAACTATATTACGGAATATCTTGAATACTGTGAACACAGAAAGCGTCTGAATGCCAAAAGCTTAAAGGCATACCGTACAGACCTGAAACAATATGATACCTTTTCTCCTAATCTGCAGGAGGGTCTGTCGCGCAATACGCTGGATTCCTATATTACCGCTTTACATAAACAATACAGACCTAAGACCGTGAAAAGAAAAATCGCCAGTCTGAAAGCCTTCTTTCATTATCTGGAATACAGGGATTTATTGACGGAGAACCCGTTTAACAGACTGGATGTGCATTTTCGGGAGGCAAAGCTGCTCCCAAAAACCATTCCGTTCCATTCCATCCAAAAATTTCTGTCGGTGCTTTATGAGCAGAAAAGTCAGGCAGACTCTGCGTACCGTCTCCGCTGCTGCATCAGGGATATCGCTGTCATTGAGCTGCTGTTTGCCACCGGAATGCGCATCTCTGAATTGTGCTCATTGAAGCCGGCTGATCTGGATTTGGAAAATAACACTGTTTTAATTTATGGAAAAGGCGCAAAGGAACGAATCCTACAGCTGGGGAATCCTGAGGTACTTTCCGCTTTGACCCTGTATCAGGATACGTTCCGGGAAGACATTGCCTGCTGCGGATATTTTTTTGTAAACAGGCTGAAGCAGAAGCTTTCTGATCAGTCTGTCCGCATCATGATAAAACGCTATGCCGCACTCGCCGATATCGAACAGCATATTACCCCGCATATGTTCCGTCATTCCTTCGCCACTCTTTTATTAGAGCAGGATGTCGATATACGGTATATTCAAAAAATGCTTGGGCACAGCTCCATCAGTACGACGGAAATTTATACACATGTGTCAAATAATAAGCAGAAGGACATCCTGCTGAATAAACACCCTCGGAATTTAATGGAGATCAGGAAGGAATAGCACGTCCTTCTTCTAATGGGTCTAATGGGAAATGAGAAAAAGCATCCGTATGCGCCCTCTTCGGAAATGAATCAGAAAAACGGCTCAATCCCGATAAGCAAAAGGGATTGAGCCGCTATAAGCACTGCCGGCGACCGGACTTGAACCGGTACGGTGTTGCCACCGAGGGATTTTAAGTCCCTTGCGTCTGCCTATTCCGCCACGCCGGCATATACTGCTGTATGCGTACCGCGGTACGCAAATGGATGGGGGTGGATTCGAACCACCGAAGCAATTTGCAGCAGATTTACAGTCTGTCCCCTTTGGCCACTCGGGAACCCATCCATGTCACTGACGGCTGATAACGCCGTGAGCACGCCCTAATCCCGCTCCCGAGCAGAATCTGCCATGCCCTGACAACGTAGAATTTTAACACAGTTAC
>CAZVWN010000076.1:0-11383 GCA_964631065.1 uncultured Acetatifactor sp. | reverse complement strand
TCCTTTCCCGCTGTAGCATCCGACAGATTCTTTCCGTAGGTGCAGACGCTTTCCCTGTGCCGTCAGGCTGCCGCGCGCCGTATCAGCCTTTCCGAATCAGGGACAGATATGCCCGATATAATAAAAGCCCCTGCATATATCCAGAGAAACGCGCACGATCTTCCCGATCAGCTCCGCGCCTCCCGGCACATGGACGATCGTGTTGTTGGAGAGCCTGCCCGTCACCATGGAAGCGTCGTCACTGTTGACTTCCTCGATCAGCGCCTCCATAACGCTTCCCTGATACTTCGCGATCTGCTCCCGCGCCGTCTCCTGTACCGTCTTTAACAGCCGGTCGAAGCCCTCCTTTACGATGCTTTCCGGAACCTGATCCGCCATCGCCGCAGCCGGCGTTCCCGTGCGCTTGGAATAGATGAACGTAAACGCATTGTCAAACTTTACCCTGCGCACAACGTCCAGCGTCTCATCGACATCCTCCGGCGTTTCTCCCGGGAAGCCGACGATGATATCCGTCGTGATCGCCATGTCCGGAATCTCGCGCCTGATCTTTTCCGCAAGCGCAAGATACTGCTCCTTCGTATATCTGCGGTTCATGCGCCGTAAAATCTCTGTCGAGCCGGACTGCAGCGGAAGGTGCAGATGCCTGCAGATCTTTTTCGACTCCTTCATCACCTGAATCAGCTCGTCCGAAAGATCCTTCGGATGCGAGGTCATAAACCGGATCCGCCGAAGCCCCTCAATCTTTTCAATTTCCTTAAGGAGCGCGGCAAAGCTTAACGGTTCTTTCAGGTTCTTTCCGTAGGAATTGACGTTCTGCCCCAAAAGCATCACCTCGACAACACCGTCCGCAACCAGATTTTCAATCTCACGGATAATGTCCTTCGGCTCTCTGCTCCGCTCCCGTCCCCTGACATAGGGCACGATACAGTAGCTGCAGAAATTGTTGCAGCCGAACATGATATTGATGCCGGATTTAAAGGCATATTTCCGCTCCACGGGCAGATCCTCCACGATCCGGTCCGTATCCTCCCAGATATCGACAAGCATCCCTTCCGTCTCAAACATGGCGCAGAGCAGCTCCGCGAACTTATAGATATTATGCGTCCCAAAGATCAGATCCACAAAGGGATAGCTCTTCCTTATCTTTTCGATCACGGTCGGCTCCTGCATCATGCAGCCACAGAGCGCGATCCGCATATCGGGGTTTTTGCGCTTATAGCCGTTAAGCTCCCCGAGTCTCCCGTAAACCCGCTGATTTGCGTTATCCCTGACCGTACAGGTATTAAAAATCACAAAATCCGCCTTTTCGCTTTCGCTGATCTCATATCCTGCCCTCTCCAGAATCCCGACCAGCTTCTCCGAATCCCGCGCATTCATCTGACAGCCGAACGTCGTAACACAGCAGGTCGGCGTATGCCCAAGCTTTTCTGCCAGTTTTGCGACATGCTGACGCGCTTTTTCCATAAAATAATACTGTCGCGCGGGTTCTTCTGTCGGCGGTTCCTTTTTCAGGTCAATTTCATCCGGTTTTGTATCAAACATGGATTGCATCCTTTCTGTAAATTGATCGTTTTACGCTTTATTTTCCGTAGCGCTCCGCCAGCTTTACCAGCAGCTTCGTCACCGTCTCCATCGAGCGGACACAGGCATACTCATAGCGGCTGTGGTAATTTGCGCCGCCGGTACAGAGATTCGGACAGGGCAGTCCCATAAAGGAAAGGCGTGCGCCGTCCGTTCCGCCCCGGACAGGGGAAATATGCGGCTCCGCTCCCAGCTCACGCAGACATTCCGCGGCATTCTCCATCAGATGCGCATGCGGGGCAAGCGCTTCCTTCATATTGTAATACGAATCCGTCACCTCGGCATGCACCGTATTCTCCCCATACTTTTTATTCAAAAACGCCGCGCACTGCAAAAAGAAATCCTTCTTTTTTTCAAAAAGTGCCCTGTCATGATCGCGGATGATATATTCCGCAACCGTCTGCTCCACATTTCCCGCAATGCCGTCAAGATGGTAAAAGCCCTCGTACCCTTCCGTATACATCGGGTTCTGAAAAGCCGGCAGCAGATTCTGAAATTCCTGTGCGACAAGAATGGAATTGATCATCTTCCCCTTTGCGCTCCCGGGATGCACGCTGCGCCCGTTGACGGTCAGCTTTCCGGACGCGGCGTTAAAGGTCTCCTCCTCCAGCTCGCCCAGTGCGCCGCCGTCTACCGTATAAGCAAAGTCCGCGCCAAACAGCGCCACATCAAAATGATCCGCGCCCGCACCGATCTCCTCATCCGGTGTAAACCCGAGCCGAAGCTTTCCGTGTCTGATCTCAGGATGCTTCAGCAGATATTCCGCTGCCGCCATGATCTCCGCAACGCCCGCCTTATCATCCGCGCCAAGCAGCGTCTTTCCGTCCGTAACGATCAGATCCTCCCCTGCAAGCCCCTGCAGCTCGGGAAAATCCTTTACGGAAAGGACGATGTTCTCCTCTGCATTTAACACGATATCCTTTCCGTCATACTGTTCCACAATGCGCGGACGGACATCCTTTCCCGTAACGGCGGGAGAAGTATCCATATGGGCGATAAAACCGAGAACAGGCGCATTTTCACACCCTTCAGACGCCGGAACGGAAGCATAGACATAACAGTGCTCCCTGTCATAAGCAATCTCCTCCGCGCCCATCTCCTCCAGCTCCTTTACCAAAAGCGCCGCAAGCGTATGCTGCTTTTCGGTACTCGGCGTTGTTGTCGAATTTTCATCGGACTGTGTATCCAGCTTTACATACCGCAAAAATTTTTCTATTGTTTCAGACATCCGTTTCCCCTCTGCTTTCTCTAAAATCAGATGATTTTTCACCAAGTGACGCTGCGCATTCTGCACAACTGTTTTCTGCAATTTATGCGTTTTGCAACCGTCTGTCAAAAAAATCAGCGCGGCAAGAGCACCGCGCCTGATTGTAAGCATACCATATTTCAATGTCTGACTCAAGCTCTTTCTGTCATCCGGCTGCGTCCCGCTCCCTGATTTCCCGACAGATTCCCGCAGAGAGGACGAGCACACAGATCAGATTCGGCACTGCCATCAGTCCGTTACAGATATCCGACAGATCCCAGACGAGCTGCAGCGGACAGATACACCCGATAAAAGCGGCAAGCCCATAGACGAAACGGTAAAAAAGATTGTATTTTGTGCTGCCGTGCAGTAGAAATTCAAAGGCGCGCTCGCCCTGATACGCCCAGCCGATAATCGTCGCAAATGCAAACAATGCGATGCAGACCGCCATAAACCGCTCCCCCGCTTCGCCTAAAACGCTGCGGAATGCCGCGAGCGTCAGCGCCGCCCCCGTAAACGGTACGCCGTTTTCGTCGGTCAGTCCGAAGACGCCGGAGACCGCAAGCGCCAGTCCTGTCATGGAGCAGATGACCGCCGTGTCAAGGAAAACGCCCGTCATGCTGATATACCCCTGTCTGACATAATCGTCCGTATCCGCTGCCGCTGCGGATATCCCCGCCGCGCCGAGTCCCGCCTCGTTGGAAAAAATTCCTCTGGAAATTCCCCACCGAAACGGGGCAAAAGCCGATACCGTTATCTGCCCGAACAGTCCGCCGGAGACCGCCGACGGACAAAAGGCTGCCTGTAAAATCCCGCAGACCGCAGCGGGAAGATTTTTCCAATGCACCAGAATGACAAGCAGCGTTCCCGCCATGTAAAAAATCCCCATGACCGGAACCAGCACGCGCGTTACATTGCCGATCAGACCGATACCGCCGAGGACGACCAGAATGGTCAATATCGTTACCACAAGTCCGCTTCCCGCCCGTGATATCCGAAACGTCACCGCAAGCGCCTCCGCGATGGAATTCGACTGTGTCATGTTTCCCATGCCGAAGGACGCGCAGACCGCAAAAAAGGCAAAACAGACCGCGAGAAGATGTCCCGCCCTGCGTCCCGGAAACGCCCGTTCCATGACATACATCGGGCCGCCCGCCGTCTGTCCCTTTTCATTTTTCCCCCGGTATTTCACGGAAAGCGTACTCTCGACCAGCTTCGTCGCAAGTCCGAGCAGACTCGCCGCCACCATCCAGAAGAGCGCCCCCGGCCCGCCGAGCGTCATCGCCGTCGCCACGCCGATAATGTTTCCCGTACCGATCGTCGCCGCAAGCTCCGTCGTCAGCGAGGAAAAGGAAGAGACGGCGCCCTTCTTCCCATCCCTGCGCGCGGTCTCTTCCTTCCCAAACGCACAGCGGAATGCGTATCCCAGACGCTTCAGCGGAAGTCCCCGCAGCTTCCCCATAAGATAGATTCCCGTTCCCATAAGAAGTCCCAACAGCCACGGCCCCCAGACAAGCGCATCCGCCCGCTGTATCCATTCTGCCATAATTTTCCCCGTACTTTTTAAACCTCTTACTAAAATATACTCTCCGGGGAAAAACTTATGCAGACCCGTTAAAACTCCGGAATCCTTTCAAAAATTTCCGGAAACCCGATCACGACAGCCGGTGCATCCGCCGCTCCGCTCTCAAGGCTCATACGGAATTTCAGAAAGCTGCCCTGATAGGGAAATTGAAAAAGCAGCTCATTCCCGCCATCCCGAATCTCCCATTGCGTTTCGACAGTCTCCTCTCCCTTCCCTTGCGTCTGTCTGTTCTCTGTTATAACACCATCGCTCTCGAGTACAATATCATAATATTCCATGCCTTCATACAGTTCCTCATACCCGGAAATTTTAATGCCGCCGAACCAATAGGAAAAAAAGGCGCCAAGCACAGGCATATCCTCCTCGTAGATCCCGATACTCTCCCGCAGACTTTCCGCAGGCTGCTTCTTATCCTGTATTCCGTACCACTCCAGAAGACGGCAGTCCGTCTCTGCCGCATAGATTTCCCCCGTCCTCGCGTCAGCCACAAGCTTTACCGTCGGCAGACTCTCCTCCCCGCCCTCCGGCGCCAGCTCGAAATACCGGAGAATAAAATGAACGCCGTTTTCAAAGTCCTCTCCATACAGCACATACTGCTTCGCCGTAAGGATCTCATAATCCTGTACATCCGCCGGCAGCAGTCCGCTGTCAATCAGCACCCAGAGACCGTTCTTATAGAGCAGCTCGCCGGGCCGCAAAAATTCCTCCGCCTCCGCTTCGCCGACATCGCTCTGCTCTGCCACATAAATACGGTTCCCCTGCGCAAGCTCTGCCGCATAGCGTGACAGACGGTTATACAGCCCCGTCTCATAATCCGTCCCGAAGGAAACGATATCCGCCGTCTCCCACTCCCCTGCACTGACTTCGCGGCAGCTCCTCTCATCCTGTAGTAAAAACAGAACGCCCGGCGCGAAAAATGCCGCAAGCACAAGCAGTCCGACCCCGAAAACTGCCGCCGTTTTTCTTTTCCTGCTCATCCTTCAAACACCACCTTTATCACCGTACCCTCTCCGAGTCTGCTGTCAATCTGCATATCCGCACCGTGCAGCCGGATGATCTGCTGACAGAGCGCCATGCCGATCCCCGCGCCGCCCTCCTTTCTCGAGCGGGATTTATCGACCATATAGAACGCTTCCGTGATCCTGCCGATTTCCTCTGTCGGAATCCCCCTGCCGTTGTCGATCACCTTTACCTCATATCCGCCGCCGGCAAGGCAGCTCCCCTTAAGCAGGATAAAGCCGTTTTCCCCTTTATCCATCGCCTTGTTCGCGTTGTCCAGCAGATTATAAAACAAAGACAGCAGCAGATCCTCATCCCCCCGTATCATCCCCTTCTCCATATCGATCCTGCCCCGGATTCCGCGCGCATCCCAGACAGGACGCATGGCGGCACGAAGCTTTTCGCAGAGCTGTCCGGTCTGCAGCTCATGCATAACAGGCGGATTCTTATCCATGCTGACAAGCTCCAGCAGCTTATGAGAGAGACGTTCCAGACGCTTCCCCTGACTGAAAATATAAAATGCAGCCTCCGCGCGCTCTGCGTCGCTTAGCTTCATCGTATTCATCATATCCGCATAACCGATGATCGAGGTCAGAGGCGTTTTTAATTCGTGCGCAAACGCTGCCGTAAAGTCCTCCTTCTGCTTTGCCTCAAGGATTTTTTCCTCCATCTGCCTGACAAGTCTGTCCGCCATACGGTTAAAATCCCGCGCAAGCTGCCCGATCTCGTCGCTGCCCGGATTCCCGCTGCGGAGTGAAAACTCCCCGTCCGCTATCCTTGATGCCGTTTTCCCGAGACTGACGATCGGCTTCGTGATATAACGGGAAAGGAAATAGCTGCCGACCATCGCAACAATCAATAACACCGCCAGTGCAATCCGGTACTGTCCAAGCAGTGTCCGCCTGATCTGATAAATCTCATTCAGCTCCCGGCACATGCCGAGAGACACATCCGGTCCGGATGCCGCGGCACATACCACCAGCAGATAAAAATTCCCCTCTGCCCGACAGATTTTATAGGCATATTCCCCTGCCTTTTCTGTATGCGTTCCCAGACTCTCCGCTTCCTGCTTCAGCGCCTTTCCTTCCATAAATTCCGCGCCGCAGATCCATTCCCCGCCGCTTAAGACAAAGCAGTGATTCTCCGCATTTTCCACACTGTCAAGGATCCCGTCAAGCGTGCGGCTGACCGCATATTCCGCCCCGTATTCCTCCGTTGAGCGGTATCCCATTTCAAACAGAAACGCAAACATCCTGCTCTCATTACAGCCGCGTTCGATCTCGCGATCGAGCAGAACGGAAAAATCAGAGGAGAGCATCCACGCGCCGAACACCGTAAAGATCAGCGTCAGCAGTGCCGTCGTCGCAAGAAAAAGCTTATCCGCAAATTTCATGTTCTTCCCCTATTCTCCCTCAAGCCGGTAGCCGATCTTATAAACCGCCGTAATTTCCTTATCCCAGCCCAGCTTCTTTTTCAGCCGCTGGATATGCAGATCCACCGTCCGGCTCTGCCCCATGTACTCACCGCCCCAGACAGACTCATAGATCGTCTCCCTGTAAAGGGCAATGTTCCGGTTTCCTGCCAGCAGAAGAAGCAGATCAAATTCCTTCATGGTAAGCGGGATCTCTACCCCGCCGCGCGTCACGGTGCGCGATGCCGTATCCAGCTCGACGTCAAAGACCGTAAAGCGCGTCTCCGCCTTATGGTAACGCCGCAGCACAGCCTCCACGCGCGCTAAGAGCTCCACAATCTCAAAGGGCTTCGTCAGATAATCGTCCGCCCCCATCTTTAAGCCCTTTACCTTATTCTCCGTCGTTCCCAGCGCCGTTAAAAAAATCACGGGCAGCTTCAGCGTCCGCGCATATTCCATCAGCTCATATCCGTCTATGCCCGGCAGCATGATATCTAACAGCACAAGATCAAAGTGCTCCTCTTCCATCAGATCCGCCGCCTTTTCCCCGTCTGCCGCCCAGACGCACGCATATCCCGCGCGGCGCAGATTCATCCTGATCAGATTTGCGATCGGTTCCTCATCCTCCGCAATCAGTATTTTCAGCATAATTTCCTCCGTCCGTGTCTCTCTTTTTTGAAGTGCTTCTATCCTACAGCCCTACAGCCTTTCCGCACTATTTTGTAACGGAATTGTATCTTTCCTGTATCCTCGGACGTGTTTTCTAAAACATCCTTTTTCAGTTTATAACGACAGCGCGTCTCCTGCAAGCAGATTCTCTCTTTTCGTCTGCGGGAAACGGCAGCTTCCGCTACACAAAAACTTTTGTCCGGCCTTTCAAAAAAACTTGCAGCTCCCGATTGCAGCTTCTATAATCAGGGTAACAGACTTACTTTCAAAAGGAGGGGAATTTTTATGTATCTCACACATAGCCGCAAAAAACTTTTATCCGTCATACTGATCGGACTTCTGGCGTTATCCGGCTGCGGGGCATCCTCCCCGTCTGCCTCTTCTTCAGAGCCGTCCTCCGCGCAGGAGGCGGAAGATACCTTTACTTATTCCCTCTCGGAGCAGTTTCTGCCGGATCCGACAGAAGGTTTTACGCCCGAAGACGAAAATCTGGTGCTGTCCGAACAGGACTGCCGCTTTTTAGACGGAAAACTCTGTTATCTCTATACCATCTTCCGCATGGAAGGAGAATACAACCTCTATTACGGTTCCTATCTCTGCATCTTAGACGCCCCCTATACGGAATATCAATGCTACAGCTTCCTGATCGGGGACTGGTCGCCCGACTGCCAATATTTTGCCGGTGAAGTGATCGGCATCAGCGGACAGGGCGTTCTGCTTACGCTTGCCTCCTCCGAGGACGATGTGCTCTCCTTTTCCCGTATCGGACTTTTTTCCCCGGACGGAACCTGTCAGCTTCTGGGAGAGCTTACCGCCGATGCAGCTGCCTCCGACTTTATTCTGACAGAGGATACCCTGTACTGTATCTCGGGCAGTCAGCTTACAGCCTATACCATGGAAAACTTACAGCCCGCAGCGCAAAAGACGCTGAACCGCCGTCTGCTCGGCTGTCTTACAAAGGATCTCTGGTACGGCTTCAATGCGGACAATCAGCTCACCGTCTGGGACGGTCCTGACGGCAGGGAGCTTTTCCTGCTCGGCGACATGGTAACGCCTTACTCCGCTTTCTGCCTTACCGCTACGCAAGACGGTACGTTCTTTCTCGCGGACACAGGCGGATTATGGCTCGGCGACGAAAAAAGCGCTCTGCAGAAAAACTTTTCCTTCACGGAAAAGAATTACGGAATACAGGAAGTTCTCGGAATATCCGCCCCCGATACGGATACCGTTTTCCTGCTGACCCGCTTTGAGGATGCCCTCTGTCTTCTGACGGCAAAAAAGGGAACGGATGCCGGACAGATTCAAAAAGAAGAAATCACCCTTGTCGCTCCTAACGCTTCCGCGCTGGAAGCCGCTGCCGCTGCCTTCAACCGACAGAGCGAAGCATACCATGTCTCCGTAACGGATTCCTGGAGAGTTGCCGACCGTGAGGATTATCTGCATACCGTACAGATGGAGCTTTCCGCAGGAAGAGGTCCCGATCTTCTGGGACGATATATCGTGGATACCGCCGGCGGTATCGAAAACGGATTTTTTGAGCCGCTCGACGATCTCGTTCCGGAATCGGACGATTATTGGACTGCCGCGCTCGACTGCGGCAGGACGGACGGTCTGCTCTACGGCGTTCCTTACGACTGTCTGCTCTCTCTTCCTGTTGTCTCCGCCCGTCTTGCGAACGGTTCGGACTGCTGGACAATGGAAGAAATGATCGCCGCCGTAAAAAATTCCGATGCCGAAGCCTTCCAAAGAGGAGCGGACGGCATGTCGCTCGCCCTCTCCTACGGCTTTTATATCGACAACCCGCAGTTCATTGACTATGATGCCGGCATCAGCCATTTAAACGAACAGCCCTTCCTTGATTTTCTGGAATTTACGAAGGAGTACGCCGACACGCTCTATTATAACGATGCCGGCGACAACGCCGCAGATTATTACCGCTCCGGTCAGCTCGCCGCCTGTTATCGGACGATCGCCTCCCCGTCCGATCTGCTCTTTCCGGAAGCATGCTTTGAGGGAGAGGACGTACTGATCGGCTATCCTTCCCCGGAGGGAAGACGGGTACTGATGTCCGCTGATCTGCTCTACCTGAACGCCGCTTCCGCCCACAAGGAAGGTGCAAAGGCATTTCTGCGCTATCTTCTCTCCGAAGAGGGACAGCTCTGCTATACAAAAAGCTATAACAATTACGGCATCCTCTCCTGCAGAAGAGATGTCACAGAACAGATTCTCGACAAATATCAGCAGCAGAGCGCAAAGGATACTTCCACGATGCGCTCTGACGGCGTTACCTACGACATTGTCCCGCTGGACGGGGAACAGTCAGCCGCATTCTTTCGCCTCTTTCAGGATGCAAAGCCCGCGCTGTCCGTCTCCTCTGCCCTTGCCGGCATGCTGACGGACGAGCTGACCGCTTTTTATGAGGGACAATATTCCGCCGCAGAGACTGCCGAAAAACTCCACAACCGGGTACAGCTCTACCTTGACGAACAGCGTTAGAAAATACCTACACGCAGCGCTCACGGACATTTCCACGCACAATCCTGCCGTCGGACACATATATTACCAGCAAACGAAAAACGAAAGGACTTATCCCGACATGCAGGATTATCAGTTTGAGAGTAATATCGACAGATTTCCCATCGCCATGTCCTATGTGCCCTGGCAGAAATTTGACAAAATGTATGACGACCTTGAAAAAGCATACAGCATCGGCACCGTTTTCCCGGAGCTGAATAAACCCTTTACCGGAAGGAGATGCGTATCATGAACCGTAAAGAGCAGCTTCTGAAGGATATCGGCATTGTCAGCTTCGTACTTGTCGAGCTTGGTCTTTACCTCGACACACATCCCACCGACCGCAATGCGCTGGAATATTTCAACCATTACAGCCGGATCCGCAGCCAGATGACACGGGAGTTTTCCATGAAATACTACCCGCTGACCATGGATATGGCAGAGGGAAGCAGAGAATGGAGATGGGGCGCTGCTCCCCTGCCCTGGGAAGGAGGATGTGAATAATGTGGAATTATGAAAAGAGACTGCAGTTTCCCGTAAACATCAAGGAGCCCAACGCAAAGCTCGCCCAGGTCATTATGAGCCAGTACGGCGGACCCGACGGCGAGATGGGCGCCAGTATGCGCTATCTCTCCCAGCGCTACGCCACCCCTTACCGCGAAGTCGCAGGACTGCTGACGGATATCGGTGTATCGGCATCGGTATTGCGCACGTCTCAACCTAAGAATTTTCAATAATCTCCACAGCAAGAATGTCCGTTGTATAGTCCTCATTCTTACCATAGGAGTGAATGGTCAGCTTCAGACATAAGGGAACGCATTTCAGCCGGACCTCAACCGTGTTATCATGGTAAATAACCATTTTATCCAATATCTCACGGTACAGACTTTCATTGGTTTCATCAAAGGTCATAATCTCGTCTAAAGCGGCGATATACTGTCGGGAGACATCAATCTGCTTTGCCTGTTCTTTGTCCTTACTCTGTGAGTTGGAAAGCAGTTCTGAAAGCTCTGCAAGCTGTTCATCATACCATTTGGTCTGCTCCTGTAAATCAGCCTTTGTAATCAATCCATCCAGCATTAAATCAATGGATTTACGTTTCTTGGCATTCAGATTTTCCATTTTTTCCGTGATACGTTTTGTATCCGGCTTCTTATCCGTGATACCTTTAATTGCCTTAATTTCCTGTAGGATTTCCTTTTTCAGTTCCTCCTGATTGGTCTGTAGCCGGCAGATGCAGTAATGCACACAGGTAAGCAATGCCCGCTCATTGATTGAACCGTTGTCACAGCCGATTATCTCACCGTCCTCTGATACCTTACCGGTTCCATGATTTGCCGCCGCATAGCAACGCCATGCCTTATAGGTAGTGCCATTT
>CAZVWN010000075.1:0-11461 GCA_964631065.1 uncultured Acetatifactor sp. | reverse complement strand
ACCCCGCCCAAAGCAGGGTATCCGGAATACACATTCTCTCTTTTCTTTCCGTTTACTGTAAAGAAGAAGGTCTCTCACCGAGCGTAATCTCTAAGTCATGCGCAACATATTCGCCGTTCTCCGCGCGCTTTACCGTCACGGTCACGGTCTCGCCCGCCCTGAAATACTGGAGCGTATCCTGCAGATCGGAGGAGCTGCTGATCCTTGTGCCATCGAGCTTTACAATGATGTCACCCTTCCGGATGCCGGCCTTCTCTGCCGCACTGCCCTCCGCCACTTCTCTGACATAGACACCCTTCGGCATATCAAAGGAGCTTGCGATCTGATCCGTGATCGCCTGCATGGTAATTCCCATATAGCCGACCTCGTCCTCCGCAACCTTCTCGGTTCTCGTCTCGCGCTGCATCAGCTCAGAGATGATCGGACTTGCCGCGCTGATCGGAATCGCGTACCCCATGCCCTCGACCGTACTGCCGTCGATCTTCGCCGCATTGATGCCGATGACCTCACCGTTGATGTTTAAGAGCGCGCCGCCGGAGTTCCCGTGATTGATCTCCGCATTCGTCTGGATATAGGTTCCCGTCGCGCCGTCCTCAGTCGTCATCTCCCGGTTCAGGGCGCTGATGATGCCGTTCGTTACCGACTGTCCGTACCCTAACGCATTCCCGATCGCAACAACGGGCTGCCCGAGCTTTAAGCTGTCGCTGTCTCCCAGCTTTGCAACCGTGATCGCATTCCGCGTCTCATCCGTAAGAGAAGACAGCGGCACGGCAACCACCGCAAGATCCATGTCGGAATCCGTTCCCTTGACAACCGCCTCCGCAGTCGTCTCATCAATAAAGGTAATCTCAAGGCTTGTCGCACTCTCGACAACATGATTGTTCGTCGCGATCAGAAGCTCGCTGTCCGTCTCGCCGATGATGATGCCGGATCCGCTTGACACGCCCGGCTGGCTGTAGGTCTGCCCCCAGATGTTCATGCCCGTCGTCGTATAATTGTTGACAATGGATACCATCGCCGGCATGACATTCTCGACCATATCGGAGACATCATCCTGTACATAGGTGACGTAGCTCGTCACAGGCGTTCCCTCCGTCGGCAGCGCCGCGACATTTTCCGGCAGCTTTTCCGCTTCGCCGACTGCTTCCGCCTGTACAGGGAAAAGCTGACCCGCGCCATACTGTACCGCGTAAAAGCCGGCTCCCGCGAACAGTCCGAAGCAGAGCCCGAGACTGACGCTTAAGACAAATTTCTTCGGCATGCTCATCGGCACGCGCGCCGCTGCCTTCTTTGCTTTCCGCGCCGCCTTTGCCGCCTTTTTTGCCGCTTTCTCCGCACCCGGGTCATACCCGCCGCTCTGCTGCCCGAACGACTCTGCGGAACGCGTCGTATAATCAAAATACGAATTCGCCGTATTCGTTCCGCTCGAGCCGCAGTTCATCGAGCTGTTGCCCTGTCCTGATGCCTGATTCTTTTCCGGATAAATTTCATTTTCGTACATAACAGTTACCTCTTTTCTATTGGGAAACACTTTGTCCTTCAAAGCTTCTCTGTATCTTTATGTACTAAAGTATATCCGGCATTTGTGTCGGAATTGTGTTTGCTTTGTAAAAAATCTGTGCGCTACTCCACGGTAACGGATTTTGCGAGATTTCTCGGCTTATCCACATCACAGCCCCTGCCCACGGCAACATAGTAGGAGAAGAGCTGTAACGGCAGGATCGCCAGCGAATTTGCAAAATACGGATTCGTCTCCGGAATATAGAGCACATAATCCGACGCCTTCTCAATCTCCTTATTGCCCTCGACCGTCACCGCCATGACAAACGCGCCGCGCGCCTTTACCTCAACAATATTGCTGACCGTCTTCTGGAAGAGCGCCGGCTGGGTCGCAAGCGCAACCACAAGCGTTCCGTCCTCGATCAGGGAGATCGTTCCGTGCTTTAATTCCCCTGCCGCATATGCCTCGGAATGAATATAGGAAATCTCCTTCAGCTTCAGCGAGCCCTCCAGGGAGATCGCATAATCAATCCCTCTTCCGATAAAGAAAATATCGCGTGCGCCGAGATATCTGTTCGCAAAATGCTGGATTTTCTCCTTCTGACCCAAAAGCAGCTCAATCTGATCCGGCAGACATTTTAAATCCGTCAGCATTCTGCCGAACTCCTCTTCCGCGATTTTCCCGCGCACCTTTGCAAATTTCATGGCAAGCAGATACAGGGCGACAAGCTGCGCGCTGTACGCCTTCGTCGTCGCAACGGCGATCTCCGGACCCGCCCAGGTATACAGACAGGCATCCGCTTCCCGCGCGATGGAGCTGCCGACAACATTTACGATGCCGAGCACCTTAAACCCTCTCGCCTTCGACTCGCGCAGCGCTGCCAGCGTATCTGCCGTCTCACCGGACTGGCTGATCACGATAACCATGCTTCCCTCTTCCAGTATGGGATCCCGGTACCGGAATTCACTTGCGACATCCACCTCGACCGGAATCCTCGCAAGCCCCTCTAAAATATATTTCCCCGTCACGCCCGTATGGTAAGCGGAACCGCATGCGACAATGTGGATCTTCTTTACCGCTTTTAACTCCTCGTCCGTCATCTTCAATTCTTCAATGACGATATCATTCCCGTGAATCCTCGGGGAAATCGTATCCGCGATCGTCTTCGGCTGCTCGTAGATCTCCTTCAGCATGAAATGCTCATATCCCGCTTTTTCCGCCGCGTCCGCATCCCAGTCTATCATGACGGATTCCTTCTGCAGCTCTTCTCCGTCCACCGAACAGAAACGCAGATCGTCCGCCCGCAGAACGGCAATCTCCTGATTATCCATATAGTATACCTGACGGGTATATTTCAGAATCGCCGGAACATCCGACGCAATAAAGCAGCCCTCTTCATTCCTTCCCACGATCAGCGGACTGTCCTTTCTCGCCGCATAGACCTCATCCGGCTGATCCGCAAACAGGATGCCCAGCGCGTAAGACCCCTCCACACGGTGGAGCACCTTTGTGATCGCCTCCAGCGGATTTCCCTTGTAATAATAGTCCAAAAGATGCGCAAGAACCTCCGTATCCGTCTCGGAGACAAATTCATATCCCTTATCCGTCAGCTTCTTCTTCAGGGAAAGATAATTCTCGATGATACCGTTATGTACGACGGCGATCGTTCCCGCCGCATTCGTGTGCGGATGGGCATTGCGGTCGCTCGGTGCGCCGTGCGTCGCCCATCTGGTATGACCGATCCCGGCATTTCCCGGCATCGTCTCTCCGCCCCGCGTCAGATTCTCCAGCACCTTTAATCTGCCGATCGCTTTCTGTGTCAGAATCTTCGCGCCGTCGTACACTGCCATGCCCGCAGAGTCATACCCTCTGTACTCCAGCTTTGAAAGACCGTCCAGAATGATCGGCGCCGCCTGTCTCTTTCCGATATACCCTACAATACCACACATAAATTTTATCCTCCTTATTTCCAGTAGTCTCTGTTTCCCGTCAGCTTCAGCCGCAGACGCTTCGGCAGCTTCCCGTAATTTCTTCCCAGCAGAAAGCCGGCGTACCGGAACCCGCACTGTATACAGAACGCGGGGAACAGATATCGCTTCCCCTGTTTTTTCAGATACCGGTATGTCGCTCCTACCAGCCGTTTCCCTTCCGCCTCGGAAGGGATTCCCGCAAAGACCTCCGGGTGATCCTTCTGCGATACCCCGAGGTCAAAATTGCGCCGAAGCTGCTGCATGTTCGTGTAATTGTGGGAATGGATCACGCGCGCGTCCGCCTCATAGGAAACCGCATATCCCGCCCTGATCACACCCGCCGCATAGATCATATCCTCATTAAATATCGTATGACGGATAAATCCGCCCGATTCCTCGTAAATATCCCTGCGGTACGCCGCACAGACATTCGAGCAGAAGAAGGTCTTGATTCCAAGCTCCGGAATGTCCTCCGCCGTCTTGATCCGCGATCTGCCCGGATAGTTAAAATACCGGGAAACCTTCTCCGCTTCCCGACAGTCTGTTCCCGGCAGCTGGCGCGCATATGCCACGGCGACCCCGTCCCGTAACCCGGACGTCAGATGCTCAATCAGCTGTGCATCCGCCGGCATCGCATCCTGCGTCATCATCACAAAGATCTCCGCATCCGAGTACTGTACGCCCCGATGTCTCGTTCCGCCGTGGTCAAACTCCCGCTTTGAGAGATGGTGTACCTCCACGTTCGGATACTTCCTGTTAAATTCCGTTCCGTATACCAGCTGTTCAAAGTACTTTTCCTCCGTATTCATGAGGATGATCCTGTGAACGGAAACCGTCTGTTTCCCGAGCCTGTCCAAAAGTGCAAACAGCTCCCTTCCCGGTTTATATACGGGGATTATCACATCAATTTTCAACTTCCGCCTCCCAAACGCGTCCTGCCGATCCGCTCATACCATTATAGCGGATGTCTTTCACTTTTACAAGAAAAAAGGGAAGCGCCGCCGCTTCCCTTTCAAGATTCCTCTAATTTCCAAGGTAGGATGCCGTCTGTGCCTTGATTTCTTCGCTGCACTCCCTGACGGTGGAAGTCACCTGATAGTCTTCTTCGCCGAACAGATACTGATGCAGCCAGACAACATTGGATTCCAGATCCAGCGGCACGATGCAGTTTCCCTTATTCCCGATATCGCCCGTCGTCAGCTGATCCATCTGCGGGAATCCTGCGCTGTCCGTAATACGGTAATCCGTAATCTTACTTAACAGCTCCAGCATGGTGACGCCATACCGCTCCTTCAGCACGTCATCCGTCAGGTTTGTATATACCTGCTTGATCGCGCTGTTAAACACATCCGTCAGCGTCGAAATGTCCGCCTTCTTCGCCTGATCCTGAATCGCCTTGAGAACCGTCCGCTGCCGCTCCGTCCGCTTATAATCATTTCCGACATAACGGATACGGCAGTACGCCGCCGCCTGCAGACCGTCCAGCCGCTGATATCCCGCTTCCGTGACCGGCGTATAATCACTGGATTTTACCACGTCAAATGCCGAAGCAGGGGTATCATCCGTCAGCGAAACACCGTACTTCCATGCCGCGACGATACTCTTCTGGTAATTGTTCAGATGGCTGATCTCATTTTCCTTGATCTCGACATAGACGCCGCCCAGATCGTTGATCACATCGATCAGCGCATTATAGCCGACCGTGACAAAGCTTTCAATATCCATGTCCAGATTCATGTTCAGCATCTTGATCGCCTGTGTGGGTCCGCCCTTTGCATAAGCCGCATTACACTTGGAATACTTGTCCGTTCCGAGGTTCAGATAGGTATCGCGATAAACGCTGACCAGTCTGATGTCTCCGGTATCCATGTTGACGCTCGCGATGATAATGCTGTCCGTCCGGCTGTTCTTCTCAATCTGATTCTCATTCATCGCATCCACGCCGAACAGGGCAATGTTCATATATCCCTGCATGGCGCTCTCCCCGTTCTCCTTCGCCTCCTGAATCTCAGAAGGGATCGCAAGCTCCTCCGGATCCAGAACGGTAAACTTCGGACCTTCATCGGAAATGTTCAATACCAGATAGAGCACCGCGATCATGAGCAGAATGACAACGATCTCAATCGCAAAGATCACCATCCGCCGCTTCTGCTTGCGCTTGCGTACTGCCGCCTTCGTCCGTCCTGACGAGGCGCTCTGACTCCGCGCCGTATTTCGGGAAGTACCCGTCTGTCTCCTGTCTGCTGCCATAATTTCTTCTCCTTATCAGTAAGCATTTTTATTGATGAATCCGGTTACGAAGGTCATGATGATGATCCTGATGTCAAACCAGACCGTCCAATTTTCTATATAATAAATATCGTACTCAATCCGCTTTCGTATGGAGGTATCTCCCCGCAGTCCGTTTACCTGCGCCCACCCCGTCAGTCCGGGGCGCACCTGATGCTTCACCATGTAGCGCGGGATTTCTTCCTTAAACTTTTCCACAAAGAGCGGACGCTCCGGTCTGGGTCCGACCAGACTCATATCACCCTTTAAAATGTTAAACAGCTGCGGCAGCTCATCCAGACTGGTCTTTCGCAGAATCTTTCCGATCCTTGTAACCCGCGGATCATCGCGTACCGTCCATGCCTTTTTTTCTTCTCCCGGCTGCTGCTGCTCCATTGTCCGGAATTTATACATCCGAAACGGTCTGTTATGTCTTCCCACCCTCTCCTGTCTAAAGATCACGGGACCGGGACCGGAAGCCTTTACAAGAATCGCCGCGATCAGCATGATCGGCGAGGCGATCACAATCCCGAACAGGGAACCGACAATATCCATCAGACGCTTGATCGCCATATTTCCCGTATTTGTCAGCGGCACATAGCGGATATTGATCACGGGAAGTCCCATCAGATCCTCCGTGTAGGGCTTACTCGGGAACAGGCTGTTGTAATCCGGAATGAACTTCGTGTGTACCCCGGATTTCTCGCAGACGCCGACGATCGACTCCAGATTATCGTAATCCTGAAGCGGCAGTGTGATCGCAATCTCGTCCAGCCTGTTTTCCGGCAGGATGATTTCAAGATTCCCCAGCGTTCCCAGCACCTTTACGCCCCGGTAGAGCGTTCCCGCAGGAATGTGGTTATCCAGAATCCCCATGGCGGCATATCCCCACTGCGGATTGTCCGCAAGCCTGTCAATATATTCCTCCGCCGCCCTCGAATAACCGACCAGCAGGATATGCTTCAGATTATATCCCTTGCGCCGTATCGTTCTCAGACCCTTGCGCAGAACGATGCGGAAACAGGAGGTCAGAAAAATGTTAAACAGAAAGAAAAATGCCATCACGGAACGCGATACATTAAATTCCCTGACGATCATGTACAGGAGGATGATCAGCGCGACAATCCCGATCGTATTCGCCTTCATGATGCCGTAGATCTCATATCTGCGCCGCACCGTGCGCTTCGGTGCATACACCCCGCAGAAATAGTAGATCAGCATATAGAGCGGAACAATAAAAAGCAGCAGCCTCAGATACTCTGCTGCGGGAAGAACGCCGGGTCCCGGACCCGGATTCAGGATATAGAATTTAAAAAAATAGGCAGCCATAAACGATCCGGCAACTATAACCGCATCTATGATCACCATCAATCTGTTAAATACCTTCTGGTTATCCTTTATCATAAACCGCTCCGTAAACTGCCGTTATCCGATGCGCCGTTCTAAACTTCGACAGTATTTATTATACGGGAAAGAACTTATGAAATTATGAAGCTGTTTCTTAAGATTTCTTAAGAAAACGGATCATATTTGCATACAGCTGTCCCTGAATCTCCAGATAGCTGCGGAAATTCCGCATCCGGAACCGTACCTTATGCGCCCTTGCCTCCGGGGAAAATGTCCGCTTTATCCCCTTCCAAATCCCCTTCAGGTAAAGCCCGCCCATTCCCTTCCCGGCAAAAAATATAAACTTGAGAAGGAAACCGCAGACCAGAAAAGGAAGATTGATCAGCCATTGCAGAAACGGCATATTCTTCCATATGACATAGACATTGTTCGCCGGCGCAAGCGACACCTTCCATTCATTATACCTCGAACCGCTGGAGGCGCTGCCGTAATGGATCACCTCTGCGCGCGGCTCATAATAGCTTCTCCTGCCGTTTATCCTCGCGCGATACCCGATGTCAATATCCTCCATGTATGCAAAATGCAGCTCGTCGAACAGACCGATCTGTGCAAAAACGCTCCTTCGGTAGATTGCCGCCCCGGCGCATGCCGAAAAAACCTCGCAGGGCGTTTCATACAGCGTCTTCGGCTTTCCCTTTCCCCTTGCAAAGGCCCAGCCGAGCGCACAGTATCTGTCGCCCGCGTCATCAGTCAGCCCGGGGTTGTCCCACATGAGCATCCTCGCGCTGACGCAGAAGGCTTCCGGCAGCTCCGTGATCGCACGGTACAGCGCCTTTACAAACCCGGGCGCCGCCTTTGTGTCATTGTTCAGAAGGATCACATACGGTGCCTCCGACAGCCCGATACCGACGTTGACGGCATGGCTGAAGCCCGTATTTTCCTCCAACGCCTCTACCCTGACCTTAGGATACTGCGTTCTGACAAAACCGACACTGTTGTCAGAAGATCCGTTGTCCACCAGAATCACCTCATATGCGGGCGTTCCTTCCTCCTGTGCCAAAAGCGCATTCAGACAGTCCCCCAGAAAACGAAGACCGTTATAATTTGGAATAACAATTGTTATTTCAGTCATCTTCAGCCGTCCTCCTGCTTAATCTTCCGGAAGATAGAGCAGACGATACCCTCTTTCCCTGACCGCCTTACTCAGGCGGAGACTGAGCGCGATGGGATCCGCCTCCGGCGGAATACGGGAAGCATCAAATTTCCCGGTTTCCGGGCATTCCGCATACGGGATTCCGGTAACCTCCCGAAACAGCTCCCGGAGGGAGGCGCGCAGCCTGATATTGCGGATATCCAGCGCTTCCGCGTCCTGCTGCAGCGCGGCGCGGTGCAGATAACCGCTGAATCTGACCGGAAGTCCGTCATAAAGTACCGTGCCGTCCGCCGTCATTCTCCCGCCGCAGATACGCCCGTGTGCCGAAAGTCTCCCGCCGACGGCGCCAAGATCCGCTCTCGCCTCCGGCAGCGCTTCCGCATACCGCAATCTGTAAAAGCCAAGATGCTCCGTATCCTCCGCCACCGCATTCCAGCCCGCCGAATCCGCAAACGCCTGTACCGCCCTGCGCCCCGCCTCATAGGCATAGCGCTTGCTCTGCGGATTTTCCGCCGTTGAGCCGCCGTGACAGCGCCAGTGATAGAGCACCTTCGGGATATGAAGGATTGCCCCCTCCCTGTCCTTTAGCTCTGCCGCCGCACGCAGCACCAGATCATAATCCTGCGCGCCGTCGAATGCCTTACGAAGTCCCAGCCTCTGTATCAGTTCCCTTCGCATGACCAGAAAATGACAGATATAATTGTTGCTCAAAAGCAGATCCTGATTAAAATCTTCCTTTCGGTTTACCTCAAAAAAATCGCTCAGATCGGAATTGCATTTATCCTCGTCCGAATAAAGCAGCTCCGGTCTTACGCCGTCGCTCCCCTCCTCGATCCGCGCCGCCATCTCAAATAAGGCATCCGGCGTCAGAACGTCGTCATGGTCGAGCAGTCCGACATACTCCCCTGACGCGTGTGCAAGCGCCCGGTTCGTATTCTCGGAAATGCCGCCGTTTTTTTCCAGACGGACATACCGGATCCGCGCATCCCGGTACTCCTTTAAGACCTCCCCGACGGCGCCGTCTCCGCCGGCATCCGCCAGAATCAGCTCCCAGTTCTCATAGCTCTGCGCAAGCAGCGAATCCAGCAGCTCCCGAAGACACCTCGCAGGCGGGCGGTATGCCGGAACCACAACGCTGAAGCGCACGGAGAACCCATGCTCTTTTGTATACGCTTTCTGTTTTTCCAGGACTTCTGCCGTCGGCGGCGTCCAGCTGTAGGGAAGCTGCTTTCTCTCAGCCAGCCGCTCGCGGATCGCATACCATGTCTTAACCGCTCCATTGCGTTTCAGATAATAATAGGTTTTCTTCAGTCCGGCTCCATTCATATCTGTCCCCATTCATAAAAATCCCTGCGCTGAACCGCTTGCGTGCGGCTCAGGCAGGGAATATTTCACCACTTGGCGTTTCTTATCCTACAGCTCCGCCTTCAGATCCTCCGTCAGCTGCTCCAGTCTCGCCGCCGCATCCTCCAGGCTGCTTCCCTTTACGCCCATGTAGAACTTGATCTTCGGCTCCGTACCGGAGGGACGCGCACAGCACCACTCGTCGTCGGGCAGCTCAAAATACAGCACATTCGACTTCGGCAGCCCTGTCGCCGTCTCTGCCCCTGTCTCCATATCTACAATGCGGTCAAGCTGATAATCCCTAAACTTCAGAACCTTCCTCGAGCCGAAAGCCTTCGGCGGGTTCTTTCTGAGCTTATCCATGATCTCCGCGATCTGCTTCGCGCCGTCAATTCCCTTCATGGTGATGGTGTACTGGCTCTCCTTGTAATATCCGTATTTCTCATAGACCTCCAGCATCATATCCCAGAGCGTCTTTCCATGCTTCTTGCAGTATGCGGCAACCTCGCAGAGACACATCACCGCAACAATGGCATCCTTATCCCGCGCATGCGTTCCCGCGAGACAGCCGTAGCTCTCTTCCAGTCCGAATACATAGCTGTTGCTGCCCGTCTGCTCGAAGAACTTGATCTGCTCCCCGATAAACTTAAAGCCCGTCAGCACCTCGATCAGCTTTACGTGATAGGATGCCGTAATCGGTCTTGTCATATTCGTCGTCACGATCGTCGTCACAAGCGCCGGATTCTCCGGCATGGTACCCGTCGCCGTCTTCTCACGCAGGATATACTCCGCGATCAGCATACCGGACATATTTCCCGTAAAGGAAACATACTCGCCCGTCTTTGTATCCTTCGCGTAAACGCCGAGACGGTCTGCGTCGGGATCCGTTGCGAGAACGATATCCGCATCCTTCTCCTTCGCAAGGCGGAGCGCATATGTAAACGCCTTGGGATCCTCCGGGTTCGGATAATCCAGCGTCGTAAAGTCCGGATCCGGCTTCTCCTGCTCCGGAACAACATAAACATTCTGAAAGCCCAGCTCGGAGAGCACCCTTCTCACGGGAAGATTGCCCGTTCCGCACAGCGGCGTGTACACGATCTTAATGTCCTCCGCAACCTCTTTGATGATATCCGGATGGATGATCTGCTTCTTCAGCTCCTCCATGTACTTATCATCAATCTCTTTCCCGATCACCTGATACAGCCCCGCCTGAAGAGCCGCTTCCTTTTCCATCGTCTTACATTCATGGAAATCCCGGATTGCCTTGACCTCGTCGATGATCTGCGTATCCTTCGGCGCCGTGATCTGCGCGCCGTCCTCCCAGTAAACCTTGTATCCGTTGTACTCGGGCGGATTGTGGCTTGCCGTAACGACAATGCCCGCCGTACAGCCCAGCGTGCGGAGCGCGAAGGAAAGCTCCGGCGTAGGACGCAGGGATTCAAATACATACGCCTTAATACCGTTCGCCGCAAGACAGAGTCCCGCAACGTCTGCGAACTCCGGCGACATCCTTCTGGAGTCGTATGCGATCGCCACGCCCTTCTCCTGCGTTCCCTGCTTTAAGATGAAATTGGCAAGTCCCTGCGTTGCCTTGCGCACGGTATAGATATTCATACGGTTCGTTCCCGCGCCGATCACACCGCGCAGACCGCCCGTACCGAATTCCAGCTCCCTGTAAAATCTCTCCTCAATTTCTCCCGGATTATTGCGAATTGCCAACAGCTCGTTCTTCGTGTCCTGATCGAAATAGTCGTCTTCCAACCAGAAGTTAAATTCGTCCATATAACTCATTCCGCTCTACCTCGTTTCTGCCCCGCAGGGCTTAATCAGTATGATTATACCATTCTCTTTCCAAAAATACCACCGTTTTATTGCGGA
>CAZVWN010000074.1:9448-11483 GCA_964631065.1 uncultured Acetatifactor sp. | reverse complement strand
AAAGTCCCATCGCGGGATAGCGCAGTGCCCGCCTTATTTTTTCCTTCATTCCGCCCTCTTCCGCAAAGAGCATCAGAATGGAAAATACGGCAAGCAGCATCGCAAAGGAAAGATATCCCTGATAGATGCCGAGACTGAACGCAAGGCAGACCGCTCCTGCGAGATACCCGTAACGGTACTTTTTTGTCAAAAGAACGGAAAGCGCCGCCAGAAACAGCGCAAGCATATAGCCGTCGAGCGTAAAGACATAGGCAAACGTGGAGGCAAGCGCCGGAAACGAGACGAGCAGTCCGCTGACCGCCACAACCGCCCAGCCCTTTTTCACTTCCAGAAGCTCCACAAGAACCGCAGCCGTCAGCCCGAGCCAGAACAGTCCGATCAGCCCGATCAGCCAGGGCAGCGTATAAAAGGAAGAAAAGCCGCAGGCGATCATCAGAAACCATCTGCCTGAGGTAATCATATTCTGGTCGAAATACAGGCTGTCCAATCCGTCATGGTTCGGAATATCCGACAGCATGGCGGGCATATGTATCAGAAGTCCGATCAGAAATGCCGAGAAAAACGCAAGCTTCCATTCTCTTTTTATCCTGTCGGATATTTCATGTAACAGCATCTCAGGATTTTTCATCTCCTGCTTCAAGTCCAACACCTCCCTGTCCGCTCCGGCTCTTTCCCAAAGCGGCGTTTTCGTCAGTCCGTTTCGAGATATGCCGCGATCCGCCCGGCGATCAGCGCCCTGCCCTCCTCGTTCGGATGCAGCCCGTCAAACGTATAAATCTGCCAGTCTTCCCATGTATCATGCGGATAAAGATCATGGTAAAGATCAAGCGCCTCCACGCCCAGCTCCTCCGCCACGGCAAGCTCCGTCTCCACATATTCTTCGAGCAGTCCCCCCAGATCATATTCCTCGCAGGTCTGTCCGGTCGCCAGCAGCCAGCTGTAGGTCGGTGTGATCAGAAGGATCCGAAGCTTAGGATTCACCTTCCGCAAATAGGAAACCGCCGATCTGAGCGCCCCGGCAAACGTATACTCATCCATCGGATCCTCTGCATTTTCGCGCAGAATCCCATCGTAATAATCATTCGTTCCGCCTCCGATGATGACAAGCTCCACTGCCGAAAAATCAATCTTCTCCAGCCCGCTTACCACATCCGGAAAATAATTCGTGATTCCCTGTTTTACATCCATTGTCTTCTGCACGCCGAAATCTCCGGCATACACAGCTTTCGTCAGGGCGACAACCGACAGCGCATCCTCTGAATAATCCAGACGGTTTTCCCCGTCCCATCTGCCGATTGTCGTTCCGCCGATCGCCGCATTGTAAATCTCACGACCCGTCAGCTCTTCCAGCTGTTCCACAACACCCGTTGCATCCCGGATATTGCCGTAGACACTGTCGCCGAACAGAACCACCGAAAAGGAACTGTCCTTTTCCGGTTTCCTCCCTCCGAACATACACGCCATGAGTATTCCGAACGCTATGAGTACGATGAGAAACCGTACTGTTTTCTGCCTCACTTCTCTACGCTCCATACGATCGGCTGCTCTCTTTCCCTTTCATCCGTTCCCGTTCTTATCTCTCCTGCGTGATGCTGCCGCCCTCAACGCGGTAAACCCTGTCACACTTCTCGATCGTCTGCAGACGGTGCGCAATGATGATCAGTGTCTTTCTGCCCTGAAAACGATTGATGGAATCCATGATCGCCGACTCGGTATCATTATCCAGCGCCGATGTCGCCTCATCCAGAATCAGAATCTCCGGATCATGATACAGCGCCCGCGCGATACCGATCCGCTGCCTCTGTCCGCCCGAAAGGCGGATGCCCCGCTCTCCGATTCCCGTCTCAAGCCCGTCCGGAAGCGTCTTCACAAATTCATCCAGCTGTGCCTCCCGCAGCGCATTCCAAAGCCGCTCCTCGTCAATCTTATCATCCGGAATGCCGAACGCAACATTCCGCCGTATCGTATCATCCAGCATAAAGATCATCTGCGGAATATAGCCGATATTTTTTAAGAACCCCCTGTACTGCTCCTT
>CAZVWN010000074.1:8013-9348 GCA_964631065.1 uncultured Acetatifactor sp. | reverse complement strand
GACATATCGACATGGGCGTCGTCAATCTCGTTCTGTAAGTTATCGCTGACTCCCATAAAACACGGCTCCGCATAGGCGATCACATTAATCTGGTTATTGATCCTGTTGACCGCCGGCAGAAGTACAAATGCTGCTGCCGCAAGCGTTGAGAGCACCTCCAGCATATTTTCCGACGAAATGCCCGCAAGCGTGAGCACGATCATATAAAGCATCATCACCGCAATACAGACCGTCTCGATCAGAAGCTTCGGCACATTGTTATAAAGACTGTATTTCTGTACGGCATTCACATATCCCTGTCCGCATTCACAGTACTTGCCCACAAAATACTGCTCTCTGCAGGTAATCTTCACTTCCTTGATCCCTTGGATTGTCTGGGAAATCCACTTAAATAAACTGCTGTAATAATTCTGATTATCCTCACCCGCCCTGTGCATGACAGGCTTCAGAACCCGCTTGATTCCGAACATCAGAAGCCCCAGCGAAGCCCCCAGAAGGATCGTCATGATGCCGTTAGTCACAAAGCAATAGGTAACGACAAAAAGCGTGACAACCCCGTCCGACAGCAGCTGCAGCAGGGCAAGCACCAGCGCGTACATGTTGTTCACGTCGGAGGTAATGCTCCTCTGTACGACAGCCGTATCCGCATTCAGGAAAAATTCATAATCCCTGCGCAGATAATTCCGCATCATGCGCTCCGAGGTTGCGAACTGATTCCGGTATACAAAACGGAAGGTCAGCTTCTGCTGTAAAAACAGAAAGAGATTTTTTACAACATATATCGCGATCAGCAGCAGCATGACGATCACGGAAAAGCTGCTGAAATCCTCACAGCCCAGAAATTCATAAAACGAACGCGCCATGCCGCTCTTTTCAACAGCATCAGGATCCAGGACGACATTCACGACCTGCACCAGCATCCCGACGCCCGCCGTCTGTAAGAAAGCGCCGATCACCATCAGCACGATCAGTCCCGCCATCGCCCTCTTTTGTTTTTTATCCAGCAGAATCCGCAATTTTTTAATAATCTGAATCATAACGTCCTCTCCATTACGGCTTTTCGCCTGTGCTTTTCTTCCTAATGCAGCATTTCTTTCATTCCGGTCCGTTTCCTGTTCTGAAATAAGGTCTATTCTATCATATTTATCGTATTTTTGAAATTCTGATTCTTCACAATCTCATCCAGCTTTTCCATAATATGCTGCGCAAGCGTCAGCCTGCCATACTCGTTCAGATGCGTCAGGTCTGTCGTATACTGTTCCAGCGTCTCCTGATTCAGTCCGAGCGTATGGTAATTGTCAAGACAATACACATTCAGCTCCTCCGCGACCTTCA
>CAZVWN010000074.1:5380-7913 GCA_964631065.1 uncultured Acetatifactor sp. | reverse complement strand
CGGTCCACCGCATCCTCAAAAGCATCCGTTGCCGCCGTACCGCTTTCGGAGCAGTCCACGGCAGACGCGCCGGAAAAGGCGGATACACAGCCGCTTACGGAATAGCTTCCCGTAACATAATTCAGGATGCTGTCCCCAAAGTAAGCAATATCACATCCGGACAGATCCGGATACACCGTAGGCGAAACGCGTTCGTTCCCGATCAGTTCCCGCAATGCTCCGATGACGGCTTCCGCATTTTCTCCCGTCAGCCGGTACTCCCCATCGCAAAAAGCATACAGGAACAGCTTCCGGGATATCTCCCGGTTTTTCGCAAAAGGATCATCCGCATAATTATCCTGATTCGCAATCAGCCAATACTCGGCGCCGAAAAAGAAAAGGCGGATATTCGAAGCCCCGGAAAGCCTCTTCGCAGTTTCCAGATATGCCTGTAACGCCGTCTCCGTCTCCTCTTCCGTCATAGACAGCCAATACTCCAGAGAAGGCGCGCTCAACAGGATCTCAAACATCACCTCCGGACATTCTCCCGCCGCCGAAAGCAGAGATTCTTCCTGCTGCTCCTTTGAGCCGATGCCATCCTCCCCGCTGTCCCTGCGCAGCTTTTCCGGATCCAGCTCCAGAAAAACCGTGCGGATTCGGGTATCTGCTCCGACCGTTTCATGCAGGCAGGATAACATTTCTTCCACGCCGTCTGCCTCATCCTTTAAAAAACGGGTACGGATTCCGCGAAATTCCAAAAAATCCGCTTCCGCATAATTCTCAAGGGAATGCATGGATATGAAAACCCCGTCATAGGGCATCAGCCGGTAAACCGCGAGCGATTCCGTTCTGCCGATTTCTTCCAGCCCCGTCTCCAGACATTTTTCTTCGATCTCTCCTCCCGGAAGCGTGGCGATATATCCGCTCTGCAGCATGTCAAAATGCTCCAGAACATACTCCCTCTGACAGCAGCTGATGCCGAACCCCTCCGGCAGCGCATACAGATACTGCCACGCAACCGTTCCCGTCGAGCCGTCCGGATACGCATCGTTCAGAACCCAGATCACGGTATTGTCAAAATCCGGCGTCTCCCCGTCCCTGTCAAGCGTCAGCTTATCCCGAAACGTTCCCGCCCAGTAGGCATATTCTGCCGCCGCTTCTTCCTGTACGTAAGGAACGGCATAATACTCGGGATCCGTCGCCTGCAGATTATAAAGATACAGGAAGGTCACGCCGAGCAGCGCCGCTTTCTTATAAAACCTTGTCTCCATCATGGCAACCACAAAGATCCCCGCCGCCAGAAAAGTCAGAAGATGCTTGCTGCCCTCGATCAGCTTATACATGAGCAATACCGCAAACAGCATGGCAATACAGCTGAAGGCAAGATGCAGCTGTATGGTCAGCCGCTTCCCGGACGCTTCCGCGCCCCCGACATCCCCTGCCGCCTTCCGTCTCTTCCGCTGTCTGAGCTCCACCGCGCTCTGTCCGAGCAGGATTACAGTCAGAACCAGATACCCGTCAAAGTACGCGCCCGGCGCAAGCCCCGTCTTCCATCCCTGGATCATATACCGCAGCGCATCCGTTCCCTTATAGTACAGCGTGCCGAAAAGGACGCGGAAGCCTCCGGACACACCCTGTTCAAAGAACGCTTTGATCCAGTCCGTAAAAAACAGCGGTGCAAAGTATTCCGCGCCGAGATAATGCTTGATACAGGCATACGCGGCAAGCGTCACAAGGAAGATCCCCGCAGAGCCCAGCGTCCCTCTGACACGGTCCCTCCTGATCCAAAGGTAAGCCGGAAGCAGCAGAAACAGCAGAAGATACGGACGCATCAGCGTCATGACCGATGCCATGACGAACAGCAGTACAAGCTGATACCCCCGTTTTCTGTCAAGATAGCTGACCGCCAGCCCATAGAACAGGATGAGCATGCTGAAACAGATAATCTCCGGCATTCCCGAGAGCAGATACCGCGTAAAAGGCGTATAAAGACAAAACAGCAGCGTCAGAATCCCCAGCTGCTTCCATGTCGGTCTGACAAGCAGAACAAAAAGGAAGCACGCAAGCGTCAGCAGAACGATATTGCAGATCACCGGCGAGAGCAGATTCCAACCGAAAAGCAGCCCCCACAAAACCCATGGAAATACCAGAACCGGGCTCCATGCCGCAAAGGAAAGCTTTAACGCATGGCTCTCGTTAAAGCCGAAATATCCCTGCGGATAACCGTAACGGACGATGCCTTCCACCTGCTTATAATAAAACAGCTCATCATTCCAGTCGCAGGCGGGCAGCCATACTTCACCGATCGTCCTTCCATCGGAAATACACCTTACAAGACAGCACAAAACAGGAAGCAGCGCCAGAAGCGCCGCCTTCAGCAGTGTAATTCCCCGTTCCTCCTGTTTCCACCATTCCTTTTTAAGCAGTTTCCTCAAAATTTATCTTCTCCCGTATTACATATTGCGGCGAATTGTTCAGACTGATATAGATCCGTCCGATATATTCCCCGATCAGCCCCAGCATCAGCATGATCATTCCGCCGAAGAAAACAATG
>CAZVWN010000074.1:0-5280 GCA_964631065.1 uncultured Acetatifactor sp. | reverse complement strand
GTAATATTTTTTGTCGCGCGCAGGACAAGACCGATGACGTAGGGATAAGAATTTTCATACCGTATCATGTCGTCAACAACAAATCTTTTTACCGCAAAATAACTGGACACATAAAGTTCCGCGGGCTTTCCCAGCATGATTCTTGTCATCAGTTCATTGACACGGCTTCCGAAATTACGGAATGCGGAATGCTGCTTATGCTCATATTTCGCATAAACGGCATCAAATCCCTCCTCCAGCTTATCCAGAAGTCTGTCCACCTCATCCGCCGGCGTCTGTCCGTCATCATCCAGACAGACGACATAATCGCCGTCCGCATACCGCAGTCCTGCCATCAGCGCGGAATGCTGCCCGAAATTCTTTGCAAAGCTGATCCCTTTGATATTTTCATATTCTGCGCACAGCTTCCGGATCGTTCCAAGCGTGTCGTCCGGCGAACAGTCGTTGACAAGAAACACATCATACGCATACTGCGGAAGACTGTCCATCTTTTCCCGGATCTCCGCTATGACTCGTGGCAGCGTATGCTCCGATCGATAGCAGGGGATCACAAAGCTTACTTTCTTCATGTTCCTGTACCTTTCTTCCTTCCGTTTTTCCACCCTGCACGTTTCTTTCATGCCCGGGCTCTCTTTTTTCAGAGATTCTGTCCATCCGCTTTCGTTTCGTCCGTCCTGACCGCCGCCATCCGGACAATATCGCGGTATTTCCCGTCAATGCAGACATCATCCCGAAACAGCCCTTCCTGTACAAACCCGGCTTTTTCATAGCTGCGTATCGCCTGACGGTTTTCCGCGAACGCGCGCAGATAAACCCTGTGCAGCTTTTCTTCCCCGAAACAGTATGAGAGCATCAGCTTCGCCGCCGCCGTTCCGACTCCGCGCCCTCTCGCTGAAGGCTCTCCGATAAAGATGCCATACTCCGCCTTATTGTGCTGTCTGTCGATATCGCGGATATAGACGGAGCCGAGCGCCTCATACGTCGCCGTATCGCAGATCATCATCTGCACGACCTTCCCTGTCTCTATCATCGTCCGGATCCAGTTTTCATGCCCCTCTTTTGTAAAAGGCGCCTGATAAATGAAATTCTTCCTGACCGCCTCGCTGTTGCGCCACGCGACGATCCGCTCCGTATCCTCATGCGTCATGGGGCGCAGATAAATCCCGGCTGTCGTATCCTCATACCGCTTCACGGCAATCCCCCGCTTTCTCATTTCCGGTCTCTTATTTTCTGTACTTTTTCTATACTCTCCGTTTTCGGTTTCCCGCTTTCCGCCGCTTACTCCCGCTCACCTTCCGCAGCGCCCGCAGACTGCTTCTTCTGCACGCCGACACGGTTCAGACGGTATTCAAAATCCCTTCTGTCCTTCGCCGCCATCACGTCAAGGATCATCCCCGCAAAAAAAGCCTGTATTCCCGCCAGCGCAAGAAAGCCGCAGACGATCAGCGTCGGGAACCGCGGAACCAGTCCCGTCCGGAAATATTCCGTAAAAATCGGAACCACCAGAACCGCCGCCACAAGCATCAGCAGTGCGCACACCAGTCCGAAAAACTGCAGCGGCTTATAATTTTTGTAAAGCTGCAGCATTTTCCGGATTACCTTCATCCCGTCGCTGTAGGTATTGAGCTTTGACACGCTGCCCTCCGGACGGTCACGGTACTCCACGACCACGTTTTCCACCTGCATATTGTAATTCACCGCATGGATCGTCATTTCCGTCTCAATCTCAAAGCCTTTGGAAAAGATCGGAAACGTCTTTACAAACTCATAGCTGAACGCGCGATACCCCGTCATGATATCCTTGATATCGCTTCGGAACAGCTTATTGATGCCGAAGCGCATCAGGGAATTTCCAAAGTTATGAAACGGACGCTTATTCTCCGTAAAATACGTTGAAGAAAGCCTGTCCCCTACGACCATATCCGCATTGTGGGAAAGCACTCTCTCTGTCATTTCCCGCGCGCAGTCCATGGGGTAGGTATCATCGCCGTCCACCATGAGATAACATTCTGCGTCAATCTCACGAAACATCCTCCGGATTACATTTCCCTTTCCCTGACGGTATTCATGCCCGATTACCGCGCCGGCATTCCGTGCAAGCTCTACCGTCCGGTCCGTCGAATTGTTGTCATAGACATAAACGACCGCCTCCGGAAGCGCCGCCTTTACGTCCCTTACAACCTTCGTAATCGTCTGTTCCTCATTATAGCACGGGATCAAAACTGCAATTTTATCCATCCGTCCGTCTCCTCAAAAAACTTTGCCATGCCTTTCTCCGCAAAACATCTCCGCTGCGATCCGGTCTGCCGTTACTTTCTGTACCAGTCCACAAGCTTCTTTACGGCATGAATGACATCCTGTACCTCTTCATCCGTCATCGCGGGATAGAGCGGAATGCTCATCACCTCATTATAAAACCGCTCCGCCTCCGGACACAGTCCCTTCTCATAGCCGAGCTTTTCATAATGGGAATGCCAATATACCGGAAGATAATGTACCTGTGGGCAGGTATTTTCCGCATACAACGCATCAAAGAACTGCCGTCTGTCACAGTTTAGCTTTTCCGGCCTCAGCCGCAGGATGTAGAGATGTCTCGTCGTATCCGATTCCGGAATCTCCCGCTGTACAAAGAGCTCAGGCATCTTTGAAAACGCCTCGTCATACCGCTTTACGATCTCCTTGCGCCTCGCCGAAAAACGCTCCAGCTTTTTCAGCTGACTGCCAAGCAGCGCCGCCTGAAAATCCGTCATCCGGTAATTATACCCCAGCTCTACCTGTTCATTATACCACAATGCGTCCGTCGGATGCACCATCTCCTCCCGTCTGCGCGTGATGCCGTGACTTCTAAGGCGCAGCAGTCTCCGGTAAGTCTGCTCATCATTCGTCGTGATCGCGCCGCCCTCACCTGCCGTAACCGTCTTGACGGGATGAAAGCTGAAGCACGTCATGTCTGCGATACTGCCGATCGGCTGCCCCTTATATTTTGTCCCGATCGCATGCGCCGCATCCTCGATCAGCGTAAGATGATGCTCCTCACAGATTGCACGGAGCGCGTCATGCTCCACCGACTGCCCGGTAAAATGCACCGCAATAATCCCCTTCGTGCGCGGTGTGATCAGCTTTTTTACAGCCTCCGGGTCAATATTGTAGGTATCCGCCTTTATGTCCGCAAAAACAGGCTTCGCTCCGCAATACAGGATACAGTTGGCAGAAGCGGCAAACGTAATGGAGCTGACAATGACCTCATCCCCTTCGCCAAACCCCGCCGCCATCGCCGCAAGGTGCAGCGCCGCCGTTCCGTTTGAAACCAGAACGGCATATTTCGCGCCGGTTATCCTGCAAAGCTCCCGCTCCGTCGCCTCCGCTTTCGGTCCGCAGATGATGCAGTCGCTTTGCAGTGTTTCCACAACAGCCTCTATATCGTCCTCTTCTATGCAATGCCGTCCGTAACTGATCGGCTCTTCCCTCACGGGCATTCCGCCCAAGATTGCCGGTTTTTCCATACAACATCCTCTTTTCTGCGCGTCTCTTTACGCCCTGCCCTATAGTTTAACAGGATTTTCTCTCCGTTACAAGCATTACGGGCAACATCATTCTTAATTTTCTTTTTTCTTTTGATATGATTTTTTTAAATTTTATTGACTTGCTGGTATTTTGTGATTATAATAAAAGTCAAATAAGGAGGTTATCACTATGGCACAATTAAATCCCAGAGAGTTAGACGTACTGAACATCCTTTGGAAGACCGGACAGCCCATGACGTCCACGGACATCGTAAACGAGATGAGAGGACTTACCCAGAGTACCGTAATCGCTGTCCTGAGAAAGCTTCTGAAGGACGATCTCGTAGAGGTGGCCGGTGTCACGCACAGCGGAAAGGTTCTCAGCAGAACCTATTGCCCTACCAAGGCGTCCAGAGATGTCATTCTGAACAACTTTGCAACCGATTATGCAAACTTTAAGAATGTCATTTCCCAGTCCGATATCTGTGCAGCCATTCTGCATGTAGAGGACACTCCGGACAAGCTTAAGGCTGAGCTCAAAAAGCTGAAGACCATTATCTCTGATCGTGAAAAGCAGCTCTAAGTTTTGAACGTGAATGTATGAATTACTCGTTTTCTACAGTACTGATGACCGTATTGACAAGTAATATTCTGATCGTCGTGATCGCCCTGTGCTTTCGGAAGCAGAATGTTATCTTGTCAATCGGCTACAGACTGGTATCATTATTTCTGATTTTGACGGTAATCCGTTCCATTATCCCGTTTGAACTGCCCGTTTCCCGAAACATCTACTTCCCGCATCAGCTGTCGGTCGTTATCGCTGCGCTGCGGCATGTATTCTTTCAGGTCGGACCCGTCGGGATTTCCGTCTGGTTTCTTATTGGTCTTATTTGGATGATCGGCAGTCTTTACCATATTTACCAACTGATGAAGCGCAAAACCTTTCTGAACCGTTATATCACGCGCTACGGCTTCAACGTTACCGGACTCGAGCCATTCCGGTCAGCGATGGAAAAAACAGCTCCGCCCCGGTTTCAGCCTGTGCATCGGCGTCCCATACAGATTTACAAGGTCATTTATTCCGGCGCCCCTATGCAGTTCGGCACGCTTTACCCGTGCATTCTGCTTCCCTATGAGATGGAACTGTCAGAGGAACAGCTCGGATATGTTTTGCGCCATGAAGCGGCTCACTTTTATCGTCATGATACGCTAATCAAGGATGTTATCAGCGTCATATGTGCAATATACTGGTGGAATCCTCTCAGCCAGAAGTTAAAGCAGCAGCTCGATCTTCTCGCTGAAATGCATGTGGACGGTGCGATCATCGGCGAAGACAGCGAAAAACGCAGAATCTACCATGAGGTTCTACAGGAGGTCATCTCCCAGAGCACAGCCGACAGCAGTCTGCCGTCGCTGAATGCAGCGGAGTCTTCCAAAGGAAAAGCCGACCGGGATCTGCGCTATCGTCTGGAAATGATGGCGGTCGGGAAGAAAAAGAACCTTGTTCTTCTTGTTGCGCTGACCGTTCTTTTTCTGTCGATCTACATCGCTTCCTACCGCTTTACCTTTGAGGCGTATTATATACCGCCCCAACACTCCGAAACCTCTGACAGCATATCCGCTCTCGGGGATGACATTTACGCCGTTCCTCAACCGGACGGAACCTACGACATCTATATTTACGGGATTTTTGACACCAACACGGATTCCCTTACGCAATATCGGGGGATTCCAATAAAACAACCTTAAAGGAGGATCTTTTATGAAAAGCAGAAAA
>CAZVWN010000073.1:10190-11487 GCA_964631065.1 uncultured Acetatifactor sp. | reverse complement strand
ATGGCATCCGTACCGTAATTGCGGAGCAATTATGGTATGTTTTTGTGTACCAGGTACGATAATTTTGCGTACTTGCGGATCGCACCGCCGGATAGTACATTGTAATCAGGCAGAGTCCGTTGCAAAACTGTCACCTGTAGACTTCTTCTGTTGCAGGGCTCTGCTCACTTACAGTATATTTTTTGTACCGGGATTTGTCAAGGAGGAAGAGGATGAAGACAGCCATTGTTTATTATTCGAGACATCATGAGAACACGAAAAAACTGTTGGACGCGATCGCGAAGGAAAATGAGGTGACGCTGATCGACGTGTCGGATGCTCCGGAAACGGATCTTTCCGGTTATGACCGCATCGGCTTTGCGTCCGGAATCTACTATTCCAAGTTTCAGAAATCACTGCTTTCCTATGCGGAAAGCCATATGCCGGAGGGGAAGCCGACCTTTTTTATCTATACCTATGGGGCAAAGAAGGAGGGGTATACAAGGGCGATCACGGAAGCCGTGGGAAAGCGCCACGCAAAGATTTTAGGTGAGTTCGGCTGCTTTGGCTTTAATACGTTCGGACCGTTTAAGCTGATCGGCGGGATCGCGAAGGGGCATCCGGATCAGACGGATATCGAAAACGTACTTTCCTTTTATAAGGGACTGTAAGCGGATCGCTCAAGCTGAAATACCGCTTGCATTTTTGGCGTGCCCGGAGTAGAATTTAGCATAGGTAATCCCGATAAAGCACCTACGGAAACAGTAGGTGCTTTTTGGAGTATTGCGGAAGAATGGATTTAACTTCGGAAGAAGGGGACGGGATGATGGAACTGGATGTAAAGATTGAAGCGAAGGATTTGTATGATTATATGCTGCGGCATTCTTATAACAGCGCGTCCGGAATCATCGGCAGCTGTTTCGGCGCCATGCTGATCGTGCTTGCCGTGATGTCGGGACAATGGCTGTATCTGATCTTTGGCGTGATCATGCTGCTGTATCTGCCGTGGACGCTGTTTATCAGAAGCAGGCAGCAGATTCTTTCCAATCCGGGCTTTCAGAAGCCGCTCCACTATCTTCTGGATGAGCAGGGGATTACGATCTCGCAGGGGGAAGAAACCGTGCAGTACCCGTGGGAGGAGCTGGTTAAGGCTGTCTCTACGGGGAGAAGCATCATTGTCTATACCTCGAAGGTCAATGCGACGATTTTCCCGAAAAAGCAGCTGGCGGAAAAGCTCCCCGGGGTTGTGGAAATGATTTCGACACACATGCCGCCCGCGAAGGTGAAAATCCGGAGCTGACGGGCGGGACAGGTCAGC
>CAZVWN010000073.1:8431-10090 GCA_964631065.1 uncultured Acetatifactor sp. | reverse complement strand
GCGGACGAGAGGAACAAAAATGGATCACAGGAATCAATTTTCCGGAGCTGAAATATGGAAACAGTTAGAACAGACGGGTGAGGCACTGCTGGAAACCTGGAGCAGTGAGGAGACCTTCGCGCTCGGGGAAAGCCTCGGGCTTGCGGCGCAGCCGGGGCAGATCTATACGCAGGAGGGGGATCTCGGGGTCGGAAAGACCGTGTTTACGCAGGGCTTTGCGGCGGGTCTCGGCGTCAAAGAGCCGGTAAACAGCCCGACGTTTACCATCCTTCAGATTTACGAGACGGGACGTCTGCCGTTTTACCACTTTGACGTCTATCGCATTGCGGACATTGAGGAGATGGAGGAAATCGGGTACGAGGACTGCTTTTACGGCGCGGGCGTCTGTATGATTGAATGGGCGAATCTGATCGAAGAGCTTTTGCCGGACGACTGTATCCGCGTGACGATAGAGAAGGATCCGGCGCAGGGCTTTGCATATCGCAGGATCAGATTGGGGATAGGAAAGAGATGAAGATACTTGGACTGGACAGTTCGGGACTGGTTGCGGGGGTAGCGGTCGTTGAGAATGACACGCTGCTTGCGGAATATACGACGGATTATAAGAAAACACATTCCCAGACGCTTCTTCCGATGCTGGATGAGCTTCGGAGAATGATAGAGCTGGATCTGCATACGATTGACGCCATCGCCATTGCGGCAGGTCCGGGCTCCTTTACGGGACTGCGGATCGGTTCCGCGACGGCGAAGGGACTGGGACTTGCGCTGGATAAGCCGCTGATTGAGGTGCCGACGCTGGAAGGCCTTGCGTGGAATCTCTGGGGAACGGACAGGCTGGTCTGCCCGATCATGGATGCCAGAAGAAATCAGGTATACACGGCGGCGTATGAATTTGCGGCGCAGGATGGGGGCTTTGCGCTGCAAACGGTGCTTCCGCAGACGTCGGCTGATATTGCAGAGCTGTTGGAGCGGCTGAATGCCCTCGGGAGAGAAGTGATCTTTCTCGGAGACGGTGTTCCCGTTTACGGAAAAGTGATAGAGGAGCAGCTGAAAACGGCATACAGCTTTGCGCCCGCAGGCAGCAACAGACAGCGCGCGGCGAACATTGCGGCGCTCGGGGCGGTGTATTACCGGGCGGGACGTACCGTTACCGCAGCGGCGCATCAGCCGGAATATCTGCGGAAAAGTCAGGCGGAGCGCGAACGGGAAATTATCGTAAGGGAGCTTCGGGAGAGTGACATTGAGCAGCTGGCAGAAATCGAGGCGGAATCCTTTTCCATGCCATGGTCTGCGGCGCAGTTTGCGGAGCTTCTGTCGCATCCTTACTGTACTTATGTGACAGCATTAGCGGAAGGAAGGGTTGCCGGCTGCTGCGGCTTTACGGAGAGCTGCGGCGTTGCAAACATTGACAATGTTGTGGTCGCGCCGAAATTCAGGAATCGGGGCATCGCACAGCGTATGCTGTCTGCGCTGCTGCAGCGCGGAGAGGAAAAGAAGATCGAAGCGTATACGCTGGAGGTGCGCGTCAGCAACGCGGCGGCAATCCATATCTATGAAAAGCTGGGCTTTGTATCGGAAGGGATCCGCCCGGATTTTTATGAGAAGCCGGTCGAGGACGCGAACATCATGTGGAAGCGATAACAACATTTTCCAAGGGAA
>CAZVWN010000073.1:5411-8331 GCA_964631065.1 uncultured Acetatifactor sp. | reverse complement strand
ATTACCAAAGGAGAAGAGGAAAATGCGGAAATACGAAAACGGACAGAAGCTGCTTGATGTTGTGTGCAACCGGTGCGGGCGCACGCTGCGCGTAGAGGACGGATATCTGAAGGAGGGCTGCTTTGCGGCGGATGTCCGGTTCGGATATTTTAGTCGCAAGGACGGCGTCCGGCATCGCTTTGATCTTTGTGAGGACTGCTACGATGCGATGATTTCGGGCTTTTGTGTGCCCGTTGAAGAAAGTGAGGGAACGGAACTGCTTTAAACGGCGGAATACGCAGCTGTCCTGACAGCGCCCGCCGGAGCGGACATGGAGGTGAAAAGATGCTGGATGTGTGTCTGTTGGGAACGGGCGGCATGATGCCGCTGCCCTATCGGTGGCTGACGTCGCTGATGCTTCGATATAACGGAAAAAGCATTCTGATCGACTGCGGCGAGGGGACGCAGATTGCGCTGCGGGAAAAGGGATGGAGTCCGAAGCCGATTGACATTATCTGCTTTACGCATTATCATGCGGATCATATCAGCGGGCTTCCCGGACTGCTTCTGACGATGGGAAACGCAGAGCGGACGGAACCGCTTCTGCTGATCGGACCGAAAGGACTGACGCGGACGGTGAATGCCCTGCGGACGATCGCGCCCGAGCTTCCCTTTGAGATCCGGTGTATGGAGATTGCGGAAAATCAGCAGGAGTTTGCCTTTGAAGGGTTTCGGATCAGGGCGTTTCGCGTGAATCACAGCGTGCTGTGCTACGGGTACAGCATGATGGTTGACCGGGGCGGCAGGTTTGACAGGGAGCGTGCGCTGGAACAGCAGATTCCGATGAAGCTCTGGAGCCGGCTGCAGAAGGGGGAGACGATCGAGGACGCCGGACGTACCTATACGCCGGACATGGTGCTGGGCGCGGCGCGAAAGGGATTAAAGGTAACTTACTGTACGGATACCAGACCGACGGAGTCCATTGCAGAGAATGCCCGCGGAGCGGATCTTCTTATATTAGAGGGGATGTACGGTGAGGCGGATAAGCTTGCAAAAGCGAAGGAAAACCGCCATATGACGATGTATGAGGCGGCGCGGATCGCGAAGGCGGCAGACGTTCCGGAGCTCTGGCTGACGCATTACAGTCCTTCCCTGACGCATCCGGAGGAATATCTCGGAGAGGTCCGAAAAATTTTCCAAAGAACGGTTGCGGCGAAGGACGGAAGGACAGTGGAGCTTAACTTTGAGGAAGACTGACGGGGAAGAATAAGAAGGTGGGGAAACGGATGAAGAAGGCAAAGAAGAAGACTACGGTAGTGGCAGTGATCCTGATGTGTGTCGTTGCGGGCGTTGTTGTTCTCTACGCCTATTTTGCGAGCAGGGCGAAATCGGAGGCTGCGGCGGGCGCGCTGACGACTGTACAGGAGGTGCTCTGCCGTGATCCTGACAGGAATTATCCGGCGACGGTCAAGGAGGTCGTAAAGCTTTACACGGATATTGAGAAATGCTTCTATAATGAAGAATGTACCGAAGAGGAGCTTGAAAAGCTCGGACTGCTGGCGAGGAAGCTGTTTGATGAGGAGTTACAGGCGAACAATGACGAGGAATCCTATCTGCTGCGGCTGAAGGCGGATGTTCAGAGCTTCCGCGCGGCAAAGCGCAGGATCAGCACGATTGCGGTCGCGTCCAGTACCAGCGTGGATTTTTTTGAACAGGACGGATATGAATTTGCAAAGATCTACTGCGGTTATGTCGTGAAGGAAAGCGGCGGGAAGGGTAAGATGTCGGGACGTGTCTATCTGCTGCGCCGCGATGCCGACAGACGGTGGAAAATTTACGGCTGGGAGGATGCGGCAGTGGAGAACTGACGCGCTCCGGGATCACCGAAGGAAGAGTGGAGGGAAAGAAAGTGGAACAGGAAAAGAAGGAAGATGTCCTGATCCTTGCGATCGAGAGCTCCTGTGATGAGACGGCTGCGGCTGTCGTAAAAAACGGCAGGGAAGTGCTTTCCAACGTCATATATACACAGATTGCACTGCATACGCAGTTCGGCGGGGTCGTTCCGGAGATTGCTTCCAGAAAGCATATCGAGAAGATCAATCAGGTGATTGAACAGGCGCTTGCGGAGGCGGGCGTAACGCTTGCGGATCTTACGGCGGTCGCAGTGACATACGGTCCCGGGCTGGTCGGCGCGCTGCTGGTCGGGGTGGCAGAGGCAAAGGCGATCAGCTTTGCGACAGGACTGCCGTTAGTCGGCGTACATCATATCAGCGGGCATATCAGCGCGAACTATATCGAGCATCAGGAGCTGGAGCCGCCCTTTGTCTGCCTTGTCGCTTCCGGCGGTCATTCCCATCTTGTCGTGGTAAAGGATTACGGCGAGTATGAGATCATCGGAAGAACCAGGGATGATGCGGCGGGAGAAGCCTTTGATAAGGTTGCCCGGGCGATCGGACTGGGGTATCCGGGCGGCCCTAAGATCGACAGACTTGCGAAAGAGGGAAATCCGGATGCCATTTCCTTTCCGCGGGCAAAGGTTGCGGAAAATGAGTATGATTTCAGCTTCAGCGGTCTGAAATCGGCAGTGCTGAATTACCTCAATTCCTGTCAGATGAAGGGGGAGGAGGTCAACAGGGCGGATGTGGCGGCTTCCTTCCAGAAAGCGGTCATTGATGTGCTGGTAGAGCATTCCCTGCATGCGGTAAAAGCGTTCGGGTATCGGAAATTTGCGATTGCCGGCGGTGTTGCCTCTAATTCGTCCCTGCGGGAAGCGTTTGAACGGGAATGCGCGGCAAGGGACATTGCGTTTTATCATCCGTCTCCCGCGCTCTGTACCGATAACGCGGCGATGATCGGGGCGGCAGGATATTATGAATACCAAAAAGGCGTGCGGCACGGCTATGATCTGAATGCCGTTCCGAATCTGAAGCTCGGGTGAGGG
>CAZVWN010000073.1:0-5311 GCA_964631065.1 uncultured Acetatifactor sp. | reverse complement strand
AAATACAGCAGCGTTTTTCGGGCATGCGGCGGAGGAAAGCTTCTCGGGCAACGGCATGCTCTGCGCGGCAGGGAGGTACGGCTTTGGAAAAGAAATATTGTGTCATGATCCTGCTCGCGGCGGGAAGCGGCTCGCGCATGAAAAGCGGTACGGCGAAGCAGTTTATGCTGCTTGGCGGGAAGCCGCTGATCTGGTATTGTCTGCATACGGCGGAAGGTTCTAAGCTGATCGACGAATGCGTCCTCGTCACGGGGGAGAAGGACATCGGTTACATGCGGCGTGAAATCGTGGAGCGGTACGGTTTTCAAAAGGTGTCTGCCATCGTCGCGGGCGGAAGCGAGAGGTGGGAATCGGTTGCAAAGGCGATCGCATTCTTAAAGAACCGGGAGCAGAAAAAAGCGGATTATCTTTTTGTGCAGGACGGGGCGCGCCCGTTTTTGACGGAAGAGATTTTAGAAAGAACCTATGAGGCGGTGTGCGGATCCGGCGCATGCGTCGTGTCCGTGCCGTCGAAGGATACCGTGCGGCTGGCGGATGATGCGGGAATGGCGAAGGAGACGCCGGAGAGAAGATGTGTCCGGATCGTCCAGACACCGCAGGCATTCGACGCACAGCTTCTGACGGACGCGTATGAAGCGCTTTGCAGGGAGGCGGAGCGGATCGGAAAGGAAGCCGTCAGCGTGACGGATGATGCCGGGGTCGTGGAGCGCTTTGCGGGACATAAGATCCGTTTCGCGGAGGGCGATTACACGAATATTAAGGTGACGACGCCGGAAGATATGATGATTGCGGAAGCGTTGCTTAAAAATCGTTAAGAATGAAAAAGGAAAGTCTGTCCTGTCTGAGCGCGGGACGGGCTTTTTTCATCCCTTTTTTCGCCCGTTACTGAAAATGAAAGTTGCAGAATGAAAGAGCTTACAAAGAAAGTGCATAAAATCCGCCCTTTTTGAGAAGCCAAAAATTAACATTTTACACAAAAGTTAATAAAAAAATAAAAGAAATCTTAAATAAGACTTGTTAAAATGCCTAACTTGTGGTACGATAATGACACAGCAAGTAACACAAGAAGATTACAGGAAAAGAAAAAATCCTGTAAACACTTACATTTTAAAGGAGGATATTCTGAAATGAAGAAGTTCAACAAGGTTGTTGCTTCTCTTCTTGCAGGAACGATGGTCATTTCCATGGCAGCCTGCGGAAATGCAGAGGGCAACGGAAACAGCAACGCGGCGAACGGTTCCGCAGAGGAGTCCAAGGAAAGCTCTTCCGCAGCGAACAGCGAAAGCACGGACAACGGGGGGGCGGAAACTCCTGCCGAGGTCGTAAAGCCTGAGACAATCAAGGTTATGTGGGACGGCACCATCTTCAAAGAGGGTGACAACTACGCAGAAGAGTTCTATGCAGCTCTTGACGAGGCGCTCGGTCTTCATATCGAGTGGGTCCGTCCGGATCACTCCAGCTATGCGGAGCAGGTCGGCATCGCCTTCACGGATCAGAGCTCTCTTGCAGACGTAGTTATCATGCCTTCCAATCTGTATGCGTCTTACGCATCTCAGGGAAGCCTTTGGAACATGACGGACGCATGGGCAAATTCCGAGACGGCTAACTCCGGAAGACTGACGGACGCGGCACAGCAGAACATCGAGAACTGGATCGTTGCAGGTCCTGACGGATCCGACGGTATCTATGGTATGTATCCTGCACGTGGTAACGGATGTGTTACCTATATCAAGGCTGTTGCAGCGGAAGCGGCAGGATATACAAAGGACACCCTTCCTACAACATGGGAAGAGTATCAGCAGTTCCTTCTCGCAATGAAGGATGCAACCGGAACGGCTCCTGTTCTTGCGGCAGGTCTGATCACACACGAAGCTCCTTATGTAAACTATCTGCCTGAGTTTTATCAGGATGCATATCCTGAGTTCTACCAGGATGAGAACGGCATCTGGGTTGACGGCTTCTCTGAGCAGTCCATGATCGACGCGCTCGACAGACTGGCTTGGGGATATGAGAACGGTGTCATTGACGCTACCATCTTTGAGGGACCTTCCACGGCGAACGTTCGTGATAAGTTCTACCTTGAGAACGGAACCAGCGTATTCACCTACTGGGCAGGAACCTGGGCTTACACCATCAAGACAAAGCTGGCTTCCAACTACACCGGTGAGGTATATCCTGACGGCGACAAGTACTCCGAAGCATGGGCAATGGAGCCGATCGCAGAGGTTGGCGATTACATCGAGAGACTTTCTCCGATGATCTGTATTACAAGCGCATGTGAGAATCCGGAAGGCGTATTCAAGTATTTCATCGATAAGATTCTGGACGGCGGCGATGTACAGATGCTGTTCCAGTACGGCGTAGAGGGCGTTCACTACGAGTGGAACGAGGATCACACGGCAATCACGGGTCTTCCTACACAGGCAACGAAGGATTCCGAGAAGGTTTCCAAGACGACGAAGAATCTGTTCGAGGCAAACTTAAAGCTTGCGAACTTCTCCGGAACCGATCCTTACACTCCTGCTGATGCGGTGATCGACGAGTCCTTCAATCTGTTCAACACGCATTCCTCCGCAGCTGCAAAGATCAACTCTTCTGCAGAGTATCTTGAGAACAGCGCGACGCTCTGGACGGAGAAGGATCAGCTGATCGCGGCTGTTGCAAAGGGAGAGATGACGGGAGAAGAGGCAATTGCCAAGTACAACGAGGACTGCGGCGCGATTGTACAGCTGATTCTGGATTCCTTCAACAAGTAAGGCTGAAAAGGTATGAAAACAGATTAGAAATACAGATCATGAAGACAGGACGATATCGGGGGGATTTCCCCCGGTATTGCCCGTCTGCATGGCAAAATGAGAGAGAAGGCTGAAGAATTTTTCTGGCGCTTTGTCCGGGAAAAGCTTCAAGAATTGAGAGCAGTGTCTGCGGAAGCGGGCATGGAGGTGTAGAATGCTTATGTTGCGTAAAGCCGTTGGCGCTGAAGTGCCGAAAAAAAGTAAAAATCAAAGAAATGTATATCCGATCGCGATCGCCGGAGCGGTGATCTCCTTCGCAGGAGGGTTCTTTCCTGCCATCCAGAATTCGGATGCGGTCAAAAAATTTACGCCCGCCTATGGATTTATGAATTATGAACAGCCGGCAGTATGGTATCTCTTTATTGCACTGCTCGTTGCTTCCGTTATCCTGTGCGCGGTTAAACTCGAAAAAATTTCCATAGCAACAACGGTTGCTGCCGGAGTTGTCTATTGGGTTACATATAACAGTATCTGCAACCGGCACGGCGCGCCGGGGATGCAGAACGGCATCGCAAGCGCTATCGTGATCGTCGGTACGATCGTCGGTATTGTGGGCGCGTTCCTTGATGTCAATAAAAATGCCGCCGAGAGAAAGCGGAAGAACGGCGAGCTTGATTTCCAGTATACGGGAAACAAGACGGTATGGCAGAGAATGTATTACTACAGATGGTTCTACGTTATGTTCCTGCCGGTATTCATCTTCCTCTTCCTATTTAATTACCTTCCCATGGCGGGACTGCGGTATGCGTTTACGGATTTCATTTCCGGCACGCAGCCTAAATATGTAGGTATCAAGCACTTTGTGGATATGTTCGGACTCTCCGAGCTTTCCAAGCTGTCGAGCAGACAGTTTATGAATGCGCTCGGCAATACGTTGAGCCTTTCCATTATCAAGCTGATCCTCAACACGGGTATGGCGGTTGTCATTTCCCTGCTGTTGAATGAAATGCGTCAGATCCATTTTAAGAAGACGGTACAGACGATCATCTATCTGCCGCACTTTATGTCATGGGTAGTAGTTGCGTCTATCTTTAAGATGATGCTTTCCGCGTCCAACTCCGGAATGCTGAACCAGGCGCTGATCAACATGGGTCTGATCACGCAGCCGATCGAGTTCCTGACCTCGGAGTCCAACTGGCGCTGGGTGTACTTTATGGTAAACATCTGGAAGGATACAGGATGGGGAACGATCCTCTTCCTTGCAACCCTCTCCGGCATCAGCCCCGATCTGTATGAAGCGGCGCAGATTGACGGCGCGAACCGTTTCAACAGAATGCGCTACATTACGATGCCGGCGCTTGCCAACACGATTATTACCGTATTCATCTTAAACCTTGCGAAGGTTATGAATCTGTTCGAGTCCGTATTCGTTATGTATAACCCGTCCGTTTACAATGTATCGGATGTTTTACAGACCTATATTTACCGGCAGTCCTTCTCGGGCGGCGCGGCGAACTACGGTTATACGACGGCGGTCGGTCTGTTTAAGTCTCTTGTGAGCTGCGCGCTTGTCCTGATCTGTAATAAGGCGAGCAAGAAGGTTCGCGGACGCGGAATCGTTTAAGGAGGGAGAAAAGATGGAAAGAACTGCAAAGAATACGAAAAAGAAAAATAAGATTACTCCCTTCAGCGTGGTAAATACCATACTGTTTATCCTGATCTCCCTGCTGATCCTGATCCCGATCTGGAAGGTGCTCGTTGACTCTCTCGATGCGGCGGCAGGATACGGCATGAGACTCTGGCCGGCGAAATTTACCTTCGGCGCGTACAAGATGATCCTTTCGAGGGCGGATCTCTACAGACCGTTCCTGATCTCCGTACTGGTAACGGTTGCGGGAACCTTTGTCGGACTGACGCTTTCCACGCTGGGCGCGTATGTACTGATCCAGTGGGAAATGCCGGGAAGAAATCTCTTCTCCTGGATGTTGCTGTTTACGATGCTCTTCAGCGGCGGCATGATCCCGACCTACGTTGTCATGATGAATCTGCATCTGACGAATACGCTCTGGTCGGTTATCCTTCCGCTGGGTATCAACGTCTATAATCTGGTACTGATGCGGAACTTCTTCGAGGGTATCCCGCAATCGCTGTTTGAATCGGCGAAGCTGGACGGCTGCAGCCCGATCGGCATTTTCTTCCGGATCGTGCTCCCGCTCTCCAAGGCGGCTCTCGCGGCGATCGGACTGATGTTTGCGGTAACGTACTGGAACGATTATACAAACTTTAAGATTTATATTACGGACAATAAGCTGTTCAACTTCCAGATGAAGCTGCGGGCGATGGTTATGGATAACGATCTGCCGACGGACGACGGATCGCTTTCTACGAATACCATTCAGAATGCGGCGATCATCGTTGCGATCATTCCTTTCATGATCCTCTATCCGTTCTGCCAGGATTACTTTGTGCAGGGCGTAAATGTCGGAGCGGTAAAGGAATAAGTTACGACAGTTTATCGAGAAAACAGCAGGCTCCGGCGGGGTATGCCGGAGCCTTTTTACGTGTGCGGAGCCGTC
>CAZVWN010000072.1:0-11575 GCA_964631065.1 uncultured Acetatifactor sp. | reverse complement strand
TAACGGGGGGGCGGCAGCGTCTGACGACAACGCAACCTATACCTATAATCTGGCGACTGACGTATTCCCTACCAACTGGAACCCTTTCGTGTATGAGACCAATACGGCGAAGGAATGTGTCATGGATTACACGACCAGCTCCCTGTATTACTTCGATTACAACGAGACGATGGACGGCTATGCGCTGGTTCCCAGAATGGCAGTAGGAGATCCTGTGGATGTTACGGCTGATTATGTCGGCAAGTACGGCGTTGAGGAGGGCGATACCGCAAAGGTATGGAAGATCACCCTGCGCGACGATTTAAAGTGGGAGGACGGCACGCAGATCACGGCGCAGAGCTATGTAAACAGTGCAAAGCTTCTGCTGGATCCCGTTGCGAAGAACTCCCGTGCGGATGATTATTTCTACGGCGGCAGCTTTAAGGTTGTCAATGCAAAGAATTATCTGTATGCGGGGACGACCGCTTTTGCGTCTCTTATGACGAATGGTGCAAGCGTATATTATGATCTCGCGGATCTTACGGCTGACGAGAACGGTGTTCTGACGGCAGACGGCAAGCAGATCGGTTTCTATCTGAACGACGGCGCAGACTGGGGCGGTGAGCTGCAGGAGTATTACGATGCGTATGGCGCAGAGACCTTTACCATAGACGGCGTTGACCAGTTCGCAGAGTACATTCAGCCGGCGGCTGACGAGGACGGTCTGGTTCTCGTAACCGAGGAAGTCCGCAAGGCGCTTTCTAACATGATTGCTATCCTTCATGGATCCACGGACGAGGATACGCGTGCAGCAGGCGCTGACGGCGATTACGCTTATCAGGAGTGGGAGGAGTTCTGTTACTTCGGCGAGTCTTATTCTGAGATGGATTTCTCCGAGGTCGGCATCTTTGCTCTTTCCGATTATGAGCTCTGCTATGCGATCGAGTCTCCTCTTGAGGGCTTCTACCTGAAGTATGCGATGCCGGATGTTCTGGTATACGAGGAGCTGTACAAGCAGTGCGAGTCCGTTGTTGACGGCGTTTACAACAACACCTACGGTACATCCGCAGAGACATATAAGTCTTATGGACCTTACGTCCTGTCCGGCTTCCAGATGGACAAGGAGATCCAGCTGACGAGAAATGAGAATTTCTTCGGCATTGAGGATGGCAAGTACCAGACGACGAACATCAGCATTCAGTATGTAGGAGACGCTTCTACAAGACTGCAGATGTTCTTAAGCGGTCAGCTTGACAGCTATGGACTGACCAGCGAGGATATGGAAGCATATTCTACGAGCGACTGGACATATTACTCCACCGGCGCTTCTACCTTCTTCGTTGCGATGAACCCTGACATGGAGCTTCTGAAGACGAATCAGGAAGCGCTCGGCGCAAATTACAACAAGACGATTCTGACCGTCAAGGAATTCCGTATGGCGCTGTCCTACTCTCTGGACCGTGCGGCGTTTGCACTGGCTGCCGCTCCGACGAACAGTGCGGCATACGGTATGTATTCCAGCCTGATCATTTACGATCCTGAGGCGGGATATACCTACCGCAGCACAGATGAGGCAAAGCAGGTTCTGGTTGATTTCTGGGGACTGGCTGACGAGATCGGCGACGGAAAGATGTATGCGACCATGGACGATGCCATCGACAGCATTACCGGTTACAATCTGACCATGGCGAAGGAGTACTTCGACAAGGCATATGATATTGCAATCGCAGACGGTCTGATGGACGAGGATGACACCATCGAGATCAAGCTCGGCATGTATAACAATGGTAACTTCCAGACTAAGGGTGCAGAATTCCTGCAGAACAACTGGATCGACGCGGTAAAGGGAACCAAGCTCGAGGGCAAGCTGACCTTTACGACGGATGACACCATTTCGGATGACTTCGGCGGTGCGCTTCGTGAGTGCCGTGTAGATATGCTGTTCGGTGTCGGATTTTCCGGATCCGCGCTGGATCCTTACAACCTGATCCAGTGCTATACGACGGATGACAGTCTCCGTTATAATACCTGCTGGGATACCGAGCATGAGATGCTGACCGTAAACTTAAGCGGCAAGAATTATACGGCTTCCGTTGCGGACTGGACTTACACCATCTCCGGCGAGAAGATCACCATTACCGCAGAGGACGGTACGACCTCTGAGTTCAGCGCAGGAACGGCAGACGATAACGCGCAGGAGAGATTTGAGATCCTGACGGCGCTCGAGGGCGCGGTTCTGGATCGCTATGAGCTGCTTCCGCTGATCGACGATAACGCTGCATCCTTAAAGAGTATGCAGACAAAGATGTATTCCGAGGAATATATCTTCGGTGTCGGCTTCAACGGTTCTGACGGCGTTGAGTACCTGACCTACAATTACAACGATGCTGAGTGGGATGAGTTTGTTGCTTCTCAGGGCGGCACGCTGACCTATAACTAAAATGCACGTTTGACAAAAACCGTCCGGGGGAGGCTTTTGCCCTCCTCCGGCTATGGTTTTGTGTTGATACAGGATTCGAAGCGGAGGCTTCGGGGACTGTATCAATGCGTTACAAAACGAAGACAGGCAATGGAGGTATTTATGTTCAAGTATATTCTGAAACGTATCGCGCTGATGATTTTCGTCCTTTTTTCCATTACGACGATCAGCTTTGTGCTGATCAAGCTTTTACCGCTGCCCAATATAGAGGCGTTCGGTCAGGATATGGAGCTGATCCGGCTGCGCCGTGAGGCGCTCGGTTATAATAAGCCGATCCTTGTGCAGTACGGTATTTTCTTAAAGAAGAGCATACTGGAAGGAAACTGGGGAATCAGCGAAACGCTTTACCGTGGTCAGGAGGTCTGGACGATCTTTATGTCAAAGATGCCCGCTACCCTGCTTGTCAACGTGTATTCCCTGCTCTTCAGCGTGCCGGTAGGAATCCTCCTCGGGATTTATGCGGCGCTGAAGAAGAATAAGTGGCAGGAGTATCTGATTTCAACGCTGATCATGGTATTCATTTCCGTACCCAGCTATGTATATGGTCTGCTGCTGCAGTATCTGCTTGCATTTAAGTTAAAGTGGTTTCCGTTCCAGATGGACAGCGGAACGGATTATTTTTCTTTTTCCATGTTCCGCTCCCTTGTTCCGGCGATCCTTGCGCTGGGATTTCCGACTGTCGCAGGACTTGCGCGGAATGTGCGTGCGGAGCTCTCGGAGGTGCTGACAAGCGATTTCATGCTGCTTGCAAGAACAAAGGGACTGACGAGAAGTCAGGCGACCGTCCGTCATGCATTGCGGAATTCCATGGTGCCGATTTTCCCCATGATCCTCGGAGAGTTTATCGGTATCCTGTCCGGCTCCCTGATCATCGAGAAGATATTCGGTATCCCGGGCATCGGACAGCTTTTCTTAAACTCGATTACGGCTCTGGATTATAATCTGTTCATGCTGTTGACGATTTTTTATACCTTTATCGGTCTTGCGGCAGGACTGGTCGTAGATGTCAGCTATGGTCTGATAGACCCCAGAATCAGGATGGGAGAGCGCTAATATGGAAAAGAAAATGGATTATACGAATATACCGAAGGAAAAATTTCAGTTCTGCCAGAAAAATGAGAATCTTCATGATAAGAAGCTGGACACAAAGCCGGTGGGATATTTCCGTGATGCCATGCGGCGGTTCGCAAAGAATAAGAGTTCCGTGGCGGCGGCGGTCATCATCTGTCTGCTGATCGCTTATGCGGTTTTTATTCCATGGATTGCGGGAAATAATTATACGAATTCGCCTACGGATACCATGTATCTGCGGTATACCAAGCTTCTGCCGAAATGTGAGCTGTTTGCATGGGCGGGCTGGGACGGCTGCAGCAAGGAGACCTTAAGCAAAAATGATTACAACGCCAGAAGGGCGATTGCCGTGGAAACCGGAATGAATCCGATCGTGGAGATTTACCGGGAGGATTATGTGGCGGAAAACAGCGTCAGCAATACGACTTATTATGACGTAAAGGTGGATTCCTATATCAAGAACGGTATGGTCTATCTTTCCATCACGCCGGAGGAGTATCAGAGCATTCAGGACTGGCAGAATGAGACGGGAATCCAGGTAATCTATCCCGCAGTGGATACTGCTGACTTAAAGCTGGCAACGCTGAAGACGGATGCAAATATCTGGTATGCGTGTACGCAAAAAGGAGCGCCGAAGCTGGATAAGCAGGGAAATTTTGTGCCGATCTACAGGACGACCGGAAATGACGGCGGATATGACAGTCTGCGCATCGCGGGAGATGACGGATCTTATAAGTATGCGGTCATGATGGGTACTTCCGCATCCCCGTCCTACAGCGTCCGCGTCTTTACCTATACCTATTTCCAGTATCGCTATGGCTTTGAGCCGAGCTTTCTGTTCGGGACGAATGCTTACGGTCAGGACATTCTGACGCGTCTGGCAAACGGCGCAAGATTTTCCATGGTCTTCGCCATCTGTGTCTCTGCGGTCAATCTGCTGATCGGTGCGATTTACGGAGCCATAGAGGGGTATTACGGCGGTAAGACCGACCTGATCATGGAGCGTATTGTGGATATTCTGGGCGGTATTCCCTTTGTGGTTGTTGTTACCCTGTTCCAGCTGCATCTGGCAAAGAAGGTGGGGCCTTTGCCGTCGTTACTCTTTGCGTTCGTGCTGACAGGGTGGCTGGGCATGTCGGGAAAGACCCGTATGCAGTTTTACCGTTTTAAGAATCAGGAATATATTCTTGCGGCGAGAACGCTCGGCGCGGGAGATTTCCGGCTGATGTTCGGGCATATTTTCCCGAATGCGCTGGGTACGCTGATCACCAGTGCGGTTTTATATATTCCGAGCGTGGTGTATTCCGAGTCCAATCTGACTTACCTTGGCATTGTAAACCTTGACAGCTCGACAAGAACCAGTATCGGCAGTATGCTTTCTTCCGGACAGTCCATCATGGCGAACTTCCCGCATGTGGTGCTGTTCCCGGCGATATTTATTGCGCTGCTGTTAATTTCCTTTAATCTGTTCGGAAATGGTCTGCGCGATGCCTTTAACCCTTCACTGCGCGGAACGGAGGATTAACTTATGACGAAAAAATTATCTGTAAATAACCTCGTTGTTTCCTTTCGGACGCCCGGCGGTAAGGTACAGGCGGTGCGCGATATCAGCTTTGATTTAAACGAGGGCGAGACGTTAGCCATTGTGGGCGAGTCCGGCTCCGGAAAGTCCGTTACCAGTAAGTCCATTCTGGGAATTCTGGCGGGAAATTCCATCATAGAGGGCGGCTCCATCATCTATGACGGGATGGATCTGTTAAAGGTGTCTGAGGATGAGTTTTATCACATCCGAGGAGATAAGATTGCCATGATCTTTCAGGATCCGCTTTCCAGTCTGAATCCGATCATGCGGATCGGCAAGCAGCTGACGGAGGCGATGCTCTTAAAGGGAAAGGCGAGACAGAAGGCGAGCAGAGCGGCATTCAATACCACACTGTCACTGCTTTCGGATACCATGGTGGAGGCTTCTGCGCAGGGCGATGCGGCGAAGGCGGAGAAGCTTAAGAGCATGTGTAAGAATTTTGATAAGTTTGAATTTAAGCATATCGAGCTGGAACAGGCGTATAATGAGGCGCATGAGGGCGCGGTGGAAGCGGCGGACGCCATAGAAGATGTACTGTTTCATATTGAGAAGAATGCTTTCGAGGATGAGAAATATAATCTCAACGAGATCATCCGTCTTGCAAAGCAGACGACGAATGATTATGTGGTCTGCGGAGAAGAGGCTGCGGCGCTGTCTTCTCTCTTAACGGAGTTAAAGCGTGTCAGCGGCGCGGAGATCAAACGGAAAGAATATCCGGAAACCGTCCGTGTTCTCGGGGATATCAGGAAAATTTTGAAGAGCGCGCTTGCGAAGGAAGAGCCGGATTTCTTCAGCATGGGTTATTATATTGTATTTTCCGGACAGCCGCTCCCGAAGAAGCCGGTTTCGGAGCTGAACGGCTTCCTGCGCAGTTATACGGAAGAGCATTTTGTGCAGGAGTTCAGGCAGTACGCGGCGGAAGCTCTGGAATACAGTGCGAAAAAGCACGCTGCCTTAAAGGCGGAAGCCCTCGGGCTGTTGAAGGAAAATCGTAAGGTATATGAGGCAGAGCAGCTTGACAGACATCTGTGTACGGAAACGGCGAAGAAGCTGATCGCAGCGGTGGAAGCGTCCATTGACAGGCTGGAGATCCGCAAGGACAGTGAGGCGTATACGTTCGGTATCTGCTTAAAAAGCGATCTACAGACGTATTTCGACGGCATAGAGAAGAACAAAAAGGCTTCTGCTGTCCATGAAAAGCAGCAGAAGAAGTATGACGCGCTGGTCGCAAAGGGGAAAGCACCGTCATGGAAGGTTGCGCCTTCTACCGCGGTAGATCCGGATGCGGCAAAGGACACCATTCTTGCGAGGATAGACCATCTGATCGCGCATTACGAAGAAGCGCTTGCAGAGCAGGGAAATCGCGATTTTGCAGCCGAGACGTCAGCGCTTGTGAAGTTCTTTCAGGAGAATGCTTCCGGCGTTGTCCTGAAGGTAACGAAGACGATGGCGAAGTATAAGGCGCTGAAGCTGATGGAGGAGGTCGGTATCTCCGATACCAGAAAGCGTTACCGTCAATATCCGTTTGAGTTTTCCGGCGGTATGCGGCAGCGTATCGTTATTGCGATCGCGCTTGCGGCGGATCCGGACATTCTGATCTGTGATGAGCCGACAACGGCGCTGGATGTTACCATTCAGGCACAGATCCTCGAGCTGATCAATAACTTAAAGAGAGAGAGAAATCTTTCCATTATCTTTATTACGCATGATCTCGGCGTGGTCGCGAATATGGCAGACCGGATTGCCGTTATGTATGCGGGTAAGATTGTAGAGATGGGAACGAGCGAGGATGTCTTCTATTCTCCGGCTCATCCCTATACATGGGCGCTGCTGTCGGCAATGCCGGATGTAGAGACGAACGAGCGTCTGGAAGCGATTCCCGGAACGCCGCCCAACATGATCTATCCGCCTGTCGGGGATGCGTTTGCGGACCGGAATAAGTACGCAATGGCGATTGATTTTGAAATGCAGCCTCCGATGTTCCGGATCAGCGAGACGCATCAGGCGGCAACATGGCTTCTGCATCCCGATGCACCGAAGGTTGAGATCCCGAAGGCGATTACATCCAGAATTGCCAGAATGAAGGCGAAGAGAGGTGTTTCCAATGAGTAATCAGGCAAACGTACAGGAAAACGAGACACTGCTGAAGGTGGAGCATCTCTGCCAGTATTTTAAGAGCAATAAAGCGGTTGATGATGTCAGCTTTGAGATTAAGAAAGGGGAGGTCTTTGGGCTTGTCGGAGAGTCCGGCTGCGGAAAAACGACGACGGGACGCTCCATTATCAAGCTGTATGACATTACTTCCGGAAGTATTTATTTTAAGGGAGAGAGAATCGCGGCAGGAACGCTTTCCTATAAGCAGAAGATAAAAGAAGCGCAGGAAAAACTGAAGAGTGAGACAGACAGCGCGAAGAAAGCAGAGCTGGAAGCTTACATCAAAGCGCAGCACGAGGAGATCAGACAGGCAAAGAAGGATCATAAGAAGAAAAAGTTCTATACGGATATCCAGATGATCTTCCAGGATCCGATCGCATCCCTGGATCCGCGTATGACGGTGGAACAGATCATTGCGGAAGGACTGGTAATCAACGGAGAAAAGGATAAAAAGGTTATCAGACAGAAGGTTTATGATGCGCTGGAGATGGTAGGTCTTGTCCGCGAACACGCAGGACGTTATCCGCATGAGTTCTCCGGCGGACAGAGACAGCGTATCGGTGTTGCGCGCGCGGTTGTCATGGAGCCGGAGCTGATCATTGCGGATGAGCCGGTCAGTGCGCTGGATGTTTCCATTCAGGCACAGGTCATCAATCTTCTGGACGATCTTCGGGAGAAGATGGGGCTGACGGTTCTTTTTGTGGCACATGATCTGTCCGTCGTCAAGTATTTTTCGGACAGGATCGGCGTGATGTATTACGGAAAGCTTGTGGAGCTTGCGGACAGTGACGAATTGTTTGCGCATCCGCTGCATCCTTATACAAGATCGCTGTTGTCCGCGATCCCGATGCCGGATCCCGAGTATGAGAAGCAGCGTAAGAGAATTACCTATGTTCCGCTGAAGGAGCATGATTACAGCGTGGATCAGCCCACCTTGCGCGAGGTGCTTCCCGGACATTTTGTGCATTGCAATCAGGCTGAGTTCGAGAAGTATCAGGCGAGTGTACAGGGTTAAAATATGAAGTATTTGAAATATCTGATTCAGACAGGGTGCGGTGTACTGCTCTGTGTCGGCATTATGTTTTACAGAGGGATTGCGGAAGCGGGAGACACTGCGGAGAGGATCATGATCGTCAGCGACGGCTTTTCCGTTACGGCGCTGCTGTTTCTTTCGGTCGGGGTTCTTCTCTGGGTAGCGACAACGGGGTTTTTTGATATTTTCGGGTATGCGGTAAAAAAGGGTGCGCATGCGCTGCTTCCGGGGCTGGTACAATGTGATGTCACGGGATTTTATGAATATAAACAGGAGAAGCAGGCGGACAGAAAATCAGGCGGCGAGAAGTCCATGCTGCTTGTCGGGCTCGGATTTCTTCTGGTCAGCGTGCTTTTTACGGTTGTCTGGTATCAGTATTGAGAAAGTTCTTGCTATTTTTACTGTCATGTGATACAATTGACCTTATTCTGGGACAAGGGACTGCCGGATGGCATGTGAGTTGTCCTGCCTGGCATTAGGAGGTGTGAAATGGGAGCTTTGAAAATTGTTTTGACAATTCTTTTTATCATAGTCTGTGTTGCACTGGTGATTCTTGTGCTGATGCAGGAGGGAAAGTCCGCAGGATTGGGTTCCATCGGCGGAGCGGCTGAAACCTATTGGGGAAAGAATAAGGCGCGTTCCATGGAGGGACGGATGGTACAGATTACCAAGATTCTTGCCGTAGCGTTTATGCTGCTTGCGATGATATTGAATCTGAACGTTTTTTAAGACTGTTTACTTCAGAGCACTCCTGTGTTGCGGCACGGGAGTGCTTTTTCGTGTGAGACGGGAATATGCTGCGGGATGATGTCAGAGTTATTTTCGCGCTGCGGCAGGGAAGAACGCCATGGCGGAAGGAACAGATGCAGGAAAGTGTGTGTCGGGCGGCTGATCCGGGCGAAAGGATGAGGAAGAGAGAGGGAATGGAAGAACGAAACAGCAGGGAGAGGCGAAAAAAGATTATTTGTGATCTGGTAAACGATCCGCTCTATGTGCCGATGAAGGAGAAGGAGCTGGTCATGCTGCTTCAGGTCGCAAAGGAGGACAGAGAGGAGTTTAGGGCGATCCTTCAGGAGCTTCTTGCAGAGGGAAAGCTGATGCTGACCGTAAAGGGAAAGTATCTGAAGTCAAACGGCAGGGTGCTTACGGGAAAATTTATCGGTAACGCCAAGGGCTTCGGCTTTGTCGAGGTGGAAGGGCGCGAGGAGGATTTATTTATTCCGGAGGACCGGATAAACGGCGCGTTCCATCAGGATATCGTAGAAGTAGCGCTTCTGCCCGGGCGCGACGGAAAGCGTCAGGAGGCGCAGGTTTTAAAGATCATCGCGCGGGGGATGTCAACGGTTGTCGGTACGTTTGAACGTTCGCGGGAAAATTACGGCTTTGTCGTCCCGGATAACGGGAAGCTGGCGCAGGATATTTTTGTCCCGAAGGAGCATTCCAAGGGGGCGGTCAGCGGGCATAAGGTTGTTGTCGAAATCACGGATTACGGAACGGACAGGAAAAGCCCGCAGGGAAAGGTAATTGAAATTCTCGGACATCTGAACGATCCCGGGGTCGATATTATGTCCATTGTCAGAGGGTATGAGCTTCCCGTGGAGTTTCCGGAAAAGGTGATGCATCAGGCGGAACGGACGGCACAGGAGGTGTCGGAGGCGGATAGGGCCGGAAGACGGGATCTGCGCGATATGCAGATGGTGACGATCGACGGAGAGGATGCGAAGGATCTCGATGATGCGGTCAGCGTTTCCTTTGACGGAGAAAGGTATCATCTCGGCGTCCATATTGCGGATGTAGCGAATTATGTACAGGAAAATTCCGCGCTGGACAGGGAGGCGGAAAGGCGCGGGACAAGCGTGTATCTTGTGGACCGCGTGATCCCGATGCTGCCGCACGCGCTCTCGAACGGAATCTGTTCGCTGAATGCGGGCGTTGACAGGCTGGCGCTGAGCTGTCTGATGACGGTCGACCAGACGGGAGAGATTACGGATCATGAGATCTGTGAGTCCGTGATCCGCGTGGATAAGCGCATGAGCTATACGGCTGTGCAGAGGGTGCTCGCGGGAGAAGCGCGGACGGGGGAGCTGTCTGCGGACGAAGGGCAGACGAAGGAAGGGCTGACGGGAGCGAGAGCCGTGGAGGAAGAGCAGCCGACGGAACGGTCGGAGGATGAAGCGCTGTCTGCGGGCGAAGGGCAGACGAAGGAAGGACTGACGGGAGCGAGAGCCGTGGGAGAATGGCAGCCGACGGAACGATCGGCGGATGAAGCGGAATATGCGGCGTTTCTGCCGATGCTGCGTGATATGGAGAAGCTTGCCGCGCTGCTTCGGGAGAAAAGACGGAAGCGCGGTTCAATCGACTTTGATTTTCCGGAGTGTAAGATTTATCTTGACGGCGAAGGGCATCCGACGGAGATTCTGCCCTATGAGCGGAATACGGCGACGGATATCATAGAGGATTTCATGCTCGCGGCGAATGAGACGGTCGCACAGCATTTTTACTGGATGGAGATGCCGTTTGTATACAGAGTGCATGATGTTCCGGACGCGGAAAGGCTGCAGAAGCTCTCTGAGATCATCCGGAATTTCGGTTACAGCATGAAAGCGGTCGGCAGGGCAAAATCGAAAACCGGCGGCGAGGAGGTTCATCCAAAGGAGATCCAGAAGCTGCTTGCAAAGATCGCGGGAACGCCGGAGGAGGCAATGATCAGCCGTATGGCGCTGCGCAGTATGAAGCGCGCGAGCTACAGCGTGGAATGCACGGGGCATTTCGGACTTGCCAGTCCGTATTACTGTCATTTTACGTCGCCGATCAGGCGGTATCCGGATCTGCAGATTCACCGCATCATCAAGGAAGAGCTGCGCGGCAGAATGAACGAAGACCGCAGGGCGCATTATCAGGGAATCCTGCCGGAGGTGGCGAAGCGTTCCTCCGAGCTGGAACGGCGCGCGGACGAGGCGGAACGGGAGACGGATAAGCTCAAAAAAACGGAATACATGGAGCAGCGTGTCGGCGAAACGTTTGACGGCGTGATCTCCGGGGTCACGGGCTGGGGCGTGTATGTCGAGCTGCCGAATACCGTGGAGGGACTTGTGCATATCTCTAAATTGTGCGATGATTATTATGTCTATGACGAAAGAAAGAGCGAGCTGGTCGGAGAGGCGACAGGGCGGCGGCTGAAGCTGGGAATGCCTGTCAGGGTAACGGTGGACGGCTGCGACAGATTCAGCAGGACGATAGATTTTTCGATCGCGGAGCTGTCGTAAAACGGCGTGGC
>CAZVWN010000071.1:5801-11688 GCA_964631065.1 uncultured Acetatifactor sp. | reverse complement strand
AGTACAGGATCTAAGTACCGACGCTCAATACAGTCTGCAACAGACACACGGCTCTTTGCGGGAACACAATTCCAAAGCCGACGCCGCAAAACCCAAGTTTCACAATCGCCTAAAAACAACCCCCAAAAAGGAGACGAAAGCATGATCCGGAAATTACAGCGAAAATATATCTCCATAACGGCAGCCGCCCTCTTTGCCATGATTCTGCTGGTGCTTGCCGCGGTCAACGGTATTTTTTTCTTCCAGACCGACAGGCAGTTAAACGAACGCTTAGACCGCATCATGGAAACACAGCCGCCGCAGCTGAACGGTTTTACAAAGGAAGAACCGCCGAAAGAGCCGGATCAGTCTGAATCACATCGGACACCGAAAGTCTTCGCTCCCTTCGGCGACCGTCTCCGCATCCATTCCGACGGCTGTCTGCTGCTTTTGAACGCCGACGGTGAAATACTGGAAATCCGGCAGGATGCCGCAGAAAATTATTCCGAGGATGAACTGACCGCCATTGCCGCCGCCATCCGCAGCGGCAGGAAGGACAGCGGACGATATCAGTACTTTAAATACCGCGTGGAAGACTGCGCCATAGGAGAAGCCGTGACGGCGATCGGTCTGATCAACGCCTCCATGGATCTCAACGCCGTCTTTACGATGCTTGTGATCTCCGTCGTGATCGGCATCGCAAGCTTATCTCTTGTGCTCCTCGTCATCCTCTTCGCCTCAAAGCGCGCCATAAAACCAATTGTGGAAAGCTACGAAAAACAAAGGCAGTTTGTCACGGATGCAGGACATGAATTAAAGACCCCGCTCACCGTCATTTCCGCAAACAGCGAGCTGGCGCGGATGCTCTACGGAGACAGCGAATGGTTTGACGGCATCGACAGACAGGTCGCAAGAATGAACCGGCTTGTGCGCAGCATGATCACGCTTGCCCGGATGGATGAAGAGCAAAAGCCTGACTTTGCCCCCTTTGACTTAAGCGATGCCGTCTATGATACGGCAAAATCCTTCGAGGGACTGATTCATTCACAGGGAAAGCTGATTACCTTTGACATACAGGAAAATATTTCCTATACGGGAGAAGAATCCGGCATCCGTCAGGTTGTCTCCATCCTGCTGGACAACGCCGTGAAGTATTGTGATGAGAAGGGAAAAATTGCCGTCAGGCTCTTCCCTTCCGGTAACCGGATCAGACTACAGATCATCAACGATTACAAAAATGCCCAAGACTGCGACCTTTCAAGAGTTTTTGAACGCTTTTACAGAGCCGACAAAGCGCGGACCTCCGATGGCAGCTACGGTCTGGGACTTTCTATCGCGAAGTCCGTCGTCGAGCTGCACAGGGGAGAAATCCGCGCCGTCTCTCTTGCACAGGAACGCATTCTGTTTGAAGTGGTATTAAAATAAATTCTCTACACCGTAATTTCCGCTTTTACGCCGAGCAGTTCCCTGTTTTCTTCCAGCACGGGACGGATGACATTCCGTAAGAAATTTTCCGTCTGTTCCTTGGAGCGTCCGACATACCTTGCGGGATCCATGGTTTTCTGCAAGTCCTCAAGCGACATATTGAACGCGGGATCTGCGGCGATCAGCTCGAGCAGATTGTTCTCTTTGCCCTCTACCTTTACATTGCGCCCCGCTTCCATGGAAAGCTCTCTGATGCGCTCATGCAGCTCCTGTCTGTTGCCGCCCGCCTTAACCGCATCCATCATGATATTTTCCGTCGCCATAAACGGCAGCTCGCTGCGCAGTCTCTTTTCGATCACCTTCGGATAAACGACCAGACCGTCCACAACATTCAGACAGAGATCAAGAATCCCATCGATCGCAAGAAAGCCTTCCGGTATGGATAATCTCTTGTTTGCAGAATCGTCCAGCGTTCTCTCAAACCACTGTGTCGCGGAGGTAATCGCAGGATTTAAGGCATCCACCATGACATATCTCGACAGGGAAGCAATCCGCTCGCTCCGCATCGGATTCCGCTTGTACGCCATCGCGGAAGAACCGATCTGGCTCTTCTCAAACGGCTCCTCTACCTCCTTCAGATGCTGGAGCAGTCTGATATCATTGCTCATCTTATGCGCAGAGGCAGCAATTCCCGCCAGCACGTTTGCCACCCGCGTATCGACCTTTCTGGAATACGTCTGTCCGGAAACCGGGAAGCACTCCTTAAATCCCATCTTTTTCGCGATCATGGGATCGATCTTATCAATCGTCTCCTGATCCCCGTCAAACAGCTCGAGGAAGGATGCCTGCGTTCCCGTCGTTCCCTTGGAACCGAGCAGCTTCATCGTGCTCAAGACATAATTCAGATCTTCATAATCAAGATAAAACTCCTGCAGCCAGAGCGTCGCACGCTTTCCGACGGTCGTCGGCTGCGCGGGCTGGAAATGCGTAAACGCCAGCGTCGGCTGCGCCTTATACTTTTCCGCAAAATCCGCAAGCTCCGCCATGACGTTTACCAGCTTCTTCTTTACCAGCTTCAAAGCCTCCGTCATAACGATAATATCCGTATTGTCTCCCACATAGCAGGACGTTGCGCCGAGATGGATGATACCCGCCGCTTTCGGGCACTGTTTACCATACGCGTATACATGGCTCATGACGTCATGGCGGACTTCCTTTTCCCGCGCCTTCGCGACATCGTAATTGATATCCTCCGCATGCGCCTTCAGCTCCTCAATCTGCTCATCCGTAATGACGGGCTTTCCGTTCTGAGAAAGTCCCAGCTCCTTCTCCGTCTCCGCCAGCGCGATCCAGAGCTTTCTCCAGGTACGGAACTTCATGTCAGGCGAGAAAATATACTGCATCTCCTTACTTGCATATCTCTCCGAAAGAGGGCTTTGATATCTGTCTGTACTCATGCTCCTGTCTCCTTTTCTTTTTGCGTTATTCAGACATTTGCGAAACCGCGTTCCCGGTGGGGAACACAGTCCCACTCCGGAAACTGCGTTCCAGCCGGGGGAATGCAGCCACACTCCGGCAATTACGTTCCCGGTGGGGGAGCTGCATGTCTGATTGCAGACGCGCTTGCGCTTGGGATTTCGCGTAGCGGTACATAAGCTCCTACAGTACAGGAGCTAAGTACCGACGCTCAATACAGTCTGCAACAGACACACAGCTCCCTCCGGGAACGCAAGTCCCCGTTACGTCACTTCTCATATTCCCCGCGGATATCCTCTGCGGGAGGATCCATCGGGTATTTTCCCGTAAAGCAGCCCTTACAGATGCCCAGCCCGTTTACGATCTCTTCCAGCCGCTCCACCTTCAGATAAGCAAGGCTGTCCGTTCCGATGATCTTACGGATATCCTCGACCGAACGGTTATACGCGATCAGCTGTTCCCGCGCCGGGACATCCGTTCCGAAATAGCACGGCCAGAGGAAGGGCGGCGAGCTGACACGCATATGAACCTCTTTTGCGCCCGCTTCGCGCAGCATACGCACAATGCGGTCGGAGGTCGTTCCTCTCACAATGGAGTCGTCGATCATGATGATCCGCTTTCCCTCTACCGCCTCGCGGATCGGATTCAGCTTTACCTGCACGCTGCTCTCACGGTTCTTCTGCTTCGGCTTGATAAAGGTTCTGCCGACATAGGCATTCTTTACAAACGCCGTTCCGTAGGGAATGCCGGACTGTAAGGAATACCCGAGCGCCGCGACATTTCCGGATTCCGGAACGCCGACGACAAGATCCGCCTCAATCGGATCATCCTGTGCGAGAAATTTTCCCGCCATCATGCGCGAATGATAGACACTGACTTCGTCAATGATGCTGTCCGGACGCGCAAAATAAATATATTCAAACACACACCGCGCATGCTCTGCCGCAGGAAGCGCATGGCTCATGTCGGACTCGATCCCCTTATCCTTCGAGATCGTTACCACCTCTCCCGGCAGCACATCCCGCACAAACTTAGCGCCCACCGTATCAAGCGCACAGCTCTCGCTCGCAAGGAAATACGCATGATCCCGCTTTCCGATACAGAGCGGCTTAAAGCCGAACGGATCGCGCGCACCGATCAGCTTTCTCGGCGACATCACGACAAGGGAATACGCTCCCTTTATCCTGTCCATCGTCCTTCCGACAGCCTCCTCGACCGATTTTGTGTTCAGCCGTTCACGGGCGATGCAATAAGCGATGACCTCCGAATCGATCGTTGTCTGGAAGATCGCTCCCGTATAGGCAAGCTCCTTGCGAAGCTCGGGAGTATTGATCAGATTTCCGTTATGGGCAAGCCCCAGCGTACCCTTGACATAATTGAGTACGAGCGGCTGTGCGTTTTCTCTTGTGGAGCTTCCCGCCGTGGAATAACGCACATGCCCGACGCCGAGATTTCCCTTCAGCTTCTCTAACTGCTCCGGCGTAAAGGCTTCATTTACGAGTCCCATATCCTTTGCCGAGAGAACATGTCCTTTCGGTCCGTCCGTGTCGCTGACCGCAATGCCGCAGCTCTCCTGTCCGCGATGCTGCAATGCAAGCAGTCCGTAATAGACCGTGGAAGCGACATCCTGTCCGTCAAAGTCATAGACGCCGAATACGCCGCATTCCTCCCGCAGCTTATCCTGATTTTGAGTCTGCATATAAATTGTATCCGCCACTGCTTCTTTCCTTTCCTTCGTAACAATGTCAACGGGATAATCATAGCCCACAGCCCGCCGGAAGTCAAGCGTAACTGCCTTCCGCCTCCGATACCATCGCCAGAATTTCCTCCGCGTAATCGGGATAACGCTTTACAATATCCATAATTTCACTTTTTGCCGTCTCCGCGACACGGTTATTATAATCGAGCTGCTTTCTGAGCGCCTGTCTGCGCTGAATCAGCTCATGCCGCATCTCGACCATCTCCCGCTTATCCAGAAGCGCGCCCGGACGCATCGTCCACCTTGCGGAATCGCTGATATGATAATTATTCAGTCTGCCCACAAGCTGTCTGCGGTAATAGTCCGTCTTCGCCTCCGCCTCCGCGAACTCCTTGCGCTCTTCCTTTTCCCGCTGATACTGTTCCCAGCGTTTTTCCAGTATACCGGCATTCTCCGCGCCGTATTTCATGCGCAGATAATCCTGAAGATTGTTATTGTTCACATACCGGATCTTCACCTTATTCTGAAGCTGTATCAGACGGTTGATCGCGCCGGCGACGCGGCGTTGCTCCTTCTCGCCGTCCGTATATTTTGCAAGCAGCGCCGCCATCGCGACGGCAACGGCGCCCGCCGCCAGAAGATATCCGACCTTCGTATCCATCTCAAAGCCAAACTGTAAAACCAGAAGCAGGATCGTACACAGCACGAATGCCGTAAAGAAGATCACTGCCATCCCACGGAAATTGTTCAGCATGACCTCCAGCTCACTCCTTCGGTATTCATAGGCATGCCGCTCTCTGTCCAGTCGCTTTAAATCCTGTCGCACCAGCTCTCCATAGCGTTCGCATTCCCGCAGCTTCGCGATTCCTTCCTGAATCTCATCCTCCTGCTTTCTGATCTGCTGATATTCGCTGTCCGCCATGCGGTCCTTTCTGTCCCGATACTGCTCGCACTCTTTTTCCAGCGCAAGCAGCCGCCTTGCGATATCCTCAAGCCCCGCATGCTCCTCTGCCGGAAGCGCTTCGATCTCCTCCATATCCGTCAGATAAGAGGTCACAAGCCCATATTCCCCCGTCAGAAGCCTGACCTCTCCGGAAGCCTCCGCGATCTGCTCCAGACAGTTTGTGACGTAACGCTTTCTCTGCTCCTCATCATCGAAATCCACGTCCGCCCTGTCATAGACGATCTCCTCCCAGTTTTCCTGCTGCTCCTGTACCGCCTTATTCCTTCTGAAAATCTTCTTCCAAAATCCCATATCCGTCTCCATTCCGGAACGCTTTCCCCGGCATTTTCCTCCTGCGGCATAAA
>CAZVWN010000071.1:0-5701 GCA_964631065.1 uncultured Acetatifactor sp. | reverse complement strand
TCCGATACTCTTCCTTCAGCGTCTGCGTGTAGCTCTCGCATGCCTCATAGTATTTCTGCTTCCGGTCTCCCCTGCGGAGTTCGCCGAAGCTGTTAAGCTGCAGATATTCCGGCTGCTGCTCCCATTCCCCGCTCAGCTGTTCCAGCTTCTTCTCCAGACGCAGCGTCAGCTCATATTTCCCCGCTTTTTCCGCTACCAGCGCAACATACGCATTCTCCGGAAGCTCCATCCGCTTCGCCGCGAGATATTCCAGATAATAGTCCTCCCGCTCCTCCAGCTCATACGCTTTCAGAAAGCACTCCGCAGCGCGCGAAAAATTCATCAGTCCCGCCAGCGCAACGCCCTTATTGTGCCAGATCGCGGCAAGACATTCCACGCCCGCCTGCTGCTCCTTCCACTGTCCGATCAGTCCGTCATATCCTCGGATCGCGGCGGCATACTTCCGCTTCTGCACAAGATAATCCGTCTGCTTCTTTTTCCGCTCGATTCCGCTTAACCCCGCGCCCTGCTTCAGCACCTGCTCAATCCGGGCGACAACGCCGCTCTCATACAGTCCGACAAAATTCAGGATGGATACGACAAAAACGCTGAGAGACCCCTTTTTGTGAACCATCGGATGCAATGCCCTCGCCAGACTTCCCAGCCCGCACTGCCGCTCCATCCAGTCCAGCAGTCCGTCATTCATCAGCGAAACGTCCAGTAAAAACGCATTCTCCCGCATCACATAGCAAAGCTCCTCCATACACCGGACACGGATCTCCAGCCCCGGCACACAATATGGTATTTCCGCATACTCTCCTACACAGACACTGACCCGCATACAGCCTCCTGATAAATCTCCACGTTTTCCTTCCAGACCCTTCCGGAGCTAGGACGTATTTCCCCGAGCCCCTCATCCGTAATTTCCACAACCAGCATATTTTCCGACTCCATCGTCAGTCTGAGGCGGATTCTGGTAAGCGCCTCCGTCAGCTCCTCCAATATGATCTGCGCCAGCTTTCCTTTTTGTCCGATCAGCGGCGTAATGATAAGCTCCAGCGCGTTTCCCTCCTGGAGATAAAGCGCCGTCTCATTTTCCGCCTCATACCAGTTGACTCCGGCATCCAGAAGCGCATAATAGGATTCCTCCCCCTGACGCAGAACCTTCATTCCGATATTTGCCTTCAGCTTATCCTTTCCCAGAAAGACATACCGCTTTTGTGCCCCGTCCGGGCAGAGACGCTCCTGTATCCCGAAGCACGCGCCCTTGCTGAACAGATTGCTTCCCTGAAATACCCTGCTGCTCCCGCAGAGATATTTCAGAGACTCCTTCATCCACTCCCTGTCAAAGCCGTCCCCGATCAGATACACGCTGCCGAAGTGGTCATTCCCGCAGACCTCCTTCGCGATCCTTAAAAAGGCAGCGTCCGCCTCCTCCTGTGAAGTCCCTTCCCATTCCGGAAAGACGGATTCCCTTTCCTCGGCAAACACGACAACCGGCGTGGTGCGCTGATTACACTCCAGACGATAGGAACGGATACAGCCGACATCACAGGCAAAGAGCACGGAGCGGTTGTGCCAAAGCTCCTCCGGCTGATGCAGCATATAATTGTAATAGCTCTCCGCATAGCTCTGAATCGCGATCTTATCCGTCTTCAGATGAAGTCCCTGTACGACCCTGCCAAGCACCTTAGTCGTCCCTGCATCCGGCGTCTTACAGGTCAGCATCATCGCACCGATCCTGTCCGGCGAAGTGATTCCCGACAACAGTCCGAGACTTCTCTTGACAAACAGGGTCAGCAGCGCAACAGGATCGAAGCTTTCCCCCTCTATCAGAACAGGCTCTCCGTCCAGCGCGAGCGCAAGCAGATTATCCACTGCGATCCCCTGCTGCTCCTCGCTGTAGCGCAGCGCCTCCTTCCCGTAAAACCACTGATTCACGCCGCTTCTTTTACAGAGTACCAGCGGAATGTTATAATGCTCTGCCCCCGCAGTCTGTGACAGCGTTTCCACATCTCCCGTCTCCGAAAGCGCGTAGCTGATCCGGCAGTATTCATTTCCAAGGTCATATCCCACAAGGATTCTGTCCCCGCTTAACAGCCCCATCCTTCCCACTGCTCCTCTCTGCTACTTCAACGTAAAAAATCTGCTGACGTAAAAGTCTTTTCTGTAATACTCCTCTAACAGCTTCTCCATCGTGTCATAGTCCTGAAGCGTTCTGCTGATCACGATGTCATTGACAAGATGGTATCTGCTCTCCGCTTCCCTGCCCCGGATATCGCTCTTTGACAGGGTGCCGCTTTCCGTGAGCTGCTCGCCGCTGCCATTATCCTCCGTGATGTAATACTGGAGCGTCTCGCCGAAGAACAGGATAAACTCCTTAAAAAAGACGCCGTCATACACCTCCTGCATGGCTTCCGTGGTGTATTCTCCCGATTCGCCGTCCTCATGCAGGATCACATAATGGATACGGGCTTTCGACTGCGGCGCCGCCCTGTACTCTATGATCGTCTTGTCCTCAAGCTCCTGTGCGGCTCTCGCGCTGTCTCTGTACTCCCTGAAAAACTCAAGATGAATCCCCAGATCCAGCATCTCCTCAAGGAAACGCCGTACAGGCTCCTTCCTGTCCTCCGTAAGCTCCGAACGGTTTTCCGCGTAATATTTAAGCAGCGCAAGCTTACAGACCTTCTGTACGGATCCCGTGCGCAAATACAGACGCCCGATCTCCTCAAACACCGTCTTCTCCGTCAGCCGCTCCCGCACGAAGAAATCATATGCGCACTGCGTCAGAAAGGCTTCCTCCACCTCCGGCTTTGCTCCCTGCGAGAGATAGTAATGAAAAATGTCCATTTTCTCCCCGACATAGGAACCGGAATAAAGCATCTGTACCAGAATCCTTTCGCTGAGCGCATAGCATTCAATCGAAAAAGACTGCGCCGCCTTCCAGATGTCCCGCAGATTTTTCGTCATGCCCTCGGCATAAAGGGTCAGATAGCGAAGAACCGTACCGTCATATTTCCCCTTTTGAAATACATAGAGCGCGGATGCCTTCAGAACCGCATCCTCAAGCATATACTTCTCTTCCATCATCGGCCCGATCAGCCTTACCAGCAGCTTTGCGTCCATAAAATACGGACCGTAACGGGTAAGCCACTTCCCTGCAAGCTCCCTGTTCCCCCGCAGCATCGCATAGCGCACAAGCGTTCCGCGCTCCTCTGCCGTCAGCATCTCCGGATCAATCTGTGCAAGATATCCGTTCAGAAGGCGCTCATCCTCCAGCTCATAATAGCCCTGCGCCAGAAGCATGGTCAGCTCTCTCTTTACCGTGCCCTCCACATAATCGGAATCCGCCACCTTCCTAAGACGCTGCAGCCACTCCTGACTTTTCTCCGCCTCCTCACGCCCGCTCTCACAGAGATAGAGGGCAAGCTCCGGATTATCCGTCGGCAGATCCGCGAGCGTCCGCAGATATTTTCCGGGAAGCATCAGCTTTTCCAGCGTGTAATCCACCGTCTTTAAGAAGCGGTTCTGACAGGCATCCTCTAAAACAATCGTATAACTGCTGCCATACAGCGAGATCCACGCCCTGCCGTCCGTCAGCCGGTATTCCGTCGGATACAGATTCCCCGGCTGATAGACGAATACCCTGCATATCCTGTCGTTCTCCACACAGATCCGATGCGCGAACAAAAGTCTCGACAGCGGCTCCGCCAGCTGCTCCGTGATCATGCCCGGCTGCAGCAGCCGTCTGTACAGATTTGCCAGATGTCTGTTGATGTGCAGCTTCATGATCTGATCCACACAAAAGTATTCCATACGGCTCCGGCAGGCTTCACTAAGCTCCCCGAGCCTGTCCTCATTCTGTAGAATGTAATCATAGAGATATGCCGTCCGCTCATAATCCAGACTGTTCTGATAGGAAAAATACAGGAGGATCTCCTTCGGGATCTCCTGCGGCTTATCCGGATTCAGGGAAAGCATATAGTACTCATACAGATTTGTGATCCGCAGATTGTTCTCCACCCCGAGCCTGTACCAGTCAAAGCAGTCCTCTCCGACCCGGTTCCCCTTGATCAGGAGCGTGCAGATCTGCTGCAGAATACGCACATCCTTCTTTTTCTCATACAGACTCACCAGACAGCGGTACAAAAGCCCCGAATAGCTTCTGACCTTTTCCACAAGATACAGAAGCTGCTCCGCCACCTCCGCTTTCAGCAGCTCCTGCCTGATGCCGTACCAGATCACCTGTCTCTCGAAATTCCCCAACCGCCGCAGCAGCGCAGGATTCATGTTCAAAAGAAAGACCGCCTCAATATAAAGGATCGGACTGCTGCAGCCGATCGTAAACTGCTCCTCCAGAAAGCTCCACTTATCAGCCGCAGATTTCTGATATTTCTCCGAGAGGTAGAGTAACAGCCACGCAACCCGCCAGTTCGTCTGATCCTTCCGATAGATATGCTCCACCTCTGCCGCCACACGGTTTACATACTTTTCCTCCCGGTGGATCAGCGTTGTCAGATAGAGATAATAGGCATACAGCGTCTCATCTCCGCCGTATTTCTCGAGCAGTCCTGCCACATGATCCAGAATCCAGCCCGCCTCGTTATAGCTGTCCTCCGTAATCAGAAGCTGTGCCTGAAAAAGTCTTGCCGCAATATCGTTCTCATTGAGTGCGACCAGCTTCCCGACCAGCGCCTTCGTCTCCTTCAGCCATGTTCCGGTACTGATCTTCTTTGTCCGGAATGCCTGATAAAACTCCATCAGCTGAACCGTACAGCGCTTCCCGGTGATATCGCGCGTCCTTGCGGCTGCTCCCTCACCGATCCTTACCGTCACGGGAATTTCCAGCGAAACATACGAATTATAGAGGAATATCCGCCCGAAATTCCTGCCGTCACGGCAGCGGCTGCTGTCGATAAAGACCGGAAGGGTACAACGGTTTCCCAGAAAATCATCATCCGTCAGCACTTCCTTCTCCGTAAACAGGAAATCTCCCTCGCATTCCACGTAAAGCCTTGTATAACCCCAGCCGTTGCGTACAATATTCAGTTCCTTCTCCAGAACCGCATATGCATCCGCAGGTCTTGCCGTCTCCAGCAGGAGCCGTTCCTCCTGCGCCAGATATTCCACCTTCTGCTTCTTATTGATCCGGATCAGAAATTCCTCCATGTTCTGCTCTGACCCTTCATACACGGAAAGCGCGCGGTAATCCTCCGCAAACTGCGCGTCGCTCCCCTCAAAGACCAGTCGGAACTCCGGGGAATAAAACAGGCGCAGCGCCTCCTGCCGGTTGCTCTTTGCCAGATTTGCAAAATGGAACAGATTCCGGATCACGCCCACGGAGGATTCCAACACGATGTGCTCCACCGACACCACAAAGGGAAGGTAGTACTCCCCGTGATTGCTGATCACATAAAAATTCCCCTTGACGACATCCCCCGCTTCCAGATTTTCCCCATGAAAACAGAAACGGATCTCCTCGTCACAGCCGACAAATTCATCCGTCAGACACTCCATCCGAAGATCGGAGGAAATGACCTTCCCGTCAGTAAACCGTCCTTCCTCCGAACGGATGCGAAACGCCCCTTCAAAGCTTTCGCCCTTTTTCAGGGAAAGCTCTATTTTGGTGCAGGAGAAATCAAGCGACCCCTTCTCATGATCAAATTTTCCCTCCAGTATCTGACTGACCGTCTTCTGCATCCCTGTTCACCCGCTTTTTGCC
>CAZVWN010000070.1:10129-11769 GCA_964631065.1 uncultured Acetatifactor sp. | reverse complement strand
TCTATCGTCCCGGGCGGCTTGCTCGTCAGATCATAAAATACCCGGTTGATTCCCTTTACCTCATTGATAATTCTGCTCATGACCTTCTGGAGCACCGCAAACGGAATTTCAGCCGCCTCTGCAGTCATGAAATCTATGGTATTGACTGCGCGAAGCGCCACCGCGTAATCATAGGTGCGTTCGTCGCCCATCACGCCGACGGAGCGCATATTTGTAAGCGCTGCGAAATACTGTCCGACGCTTCCGTCGAGACCGGCGTTCGCAATCTCCTCCCGATAAATAAAATCGGCATCCTGTACCATGCGTACCTTATCCGCATTGATCTCCCCGATAATGCGGATGCCCAGCCCGGGTCCGGGGAAGGGCTGCCGGAAGACAAGCTTCTCAGGGATACCGAGCTCCAGCCCCGCTTTTCGGACTTCATCCTTAAACAGGCTGCGCAGCGGTTCGATAATTTCCTTAAAATCGACATAGTCGGGAAGCCCGCCGACATTATGGTGCGACTTGATCACTGCCGACTCGCCGCCCAGTCCGCTCTCTACGACATCAGGGTAGATGGTTCCCTGCGCGAGGAAATCGACTGCGCCGATCTTCTTTGCCTCTTCCTCAAATACGCGGATAAATTCCTCGCCGATGATCTTTCGCTTCTCCTCAGGCTCCGTAACGCCCGCAAGCTTCTTATAATAGCGTTCCTGCGCATTGACGCGGATAAAATTCAGATCGAACTGTCCGCCCTCACCGAAAACAGCTTCTACCTCGTCGCCTTCATTCTTTCTGAGCAGACCGTGATCCACAAAGACACAGGTAAGCTGCTTACCGATCGCTTTTGAAAGAAGCCCCGCTGCCACGGAGGAATCTACGCCGCCGGACAAGGCGAGCAGTACTTTTCCGTCTCCGACCTTCTCCCGGATTGCCGCAATGCTCTCCTCAACAAAGGAATCCATGCGCCAGTCGCCGGAGCAGCCGCAGATATTTCTTACGAAATTCGCAAGCATCTTCGCCCCCTCCTGCGTATGAAGCACTTCCGGATGGAACTGAATCGCATACAGCTTTTTCTCTGCATTCTGTGCCGCGGCAACCGGGCAGTCCGCCGTGTGCGCGATGATCTCAAAGCCGGGCGCAATTTTTGAAATATAGTCAAAATGGCTCATCCAGCAGATCGTATTTTCCTGTACGTCCGCAAACAGCGGTGAGGTCGTATTTACCTGTACTTCCGTCTTGCCATATTCGCGGACAGGCGCTTTTTCGACCCTGCCGCCCAGAACATGTGTCATAAGCTGCGCGCCGTAACACAATCCCAGAACAGGAATCCCGAGTGCAAACAGCTCCGGAGAGCAGGTCGCCGCCCCTTCCTCGTAGCAGCTGCTCGGTCCGCCCGTCAGGATAATTCCTTTGGGATTCATCTCTCTGATCTTTTTCAGATCCGTTTTATAGGAATAGATTTCGCAATAAACATTGCACTCTCTGACCCGCCGTGCAACAAGCTGATTATACTGACCGCCAAAATCGATAACAACTACCAGTTCCTTTTGCATTCCCGTATCCATGTCCTTTCTCAGCGCAAATTCACATAAATCTGTCATTCCATGCTGCCTGTGAACCTCAAAATCATATCTGTTCATGCGGACATAATCTGCATG
>CAZVWN010000070.1:0-10029 GCA_964631065.1 uncultured Acetatifactor sp. | reverse complement strand
TAAATCCAGACACCATTATAATTTCATGCCGCGCGTTCGTCAAGAATAACATCAGCAAACCGTTCCTCAAATCCGGTTCGGCACACCCTCATCCTGTAAAATCCTTCCGCCGCCCTGTTCCGCGTTCTCCGCCTTCTCTCCGTCCGTAAAGTCCGACAGCGGGCGGAACGTGTATCCCATCTTTTCCCATTCCGTCAGCACTTCGTCCAGAATCTCGCCGTTGGTCTTTGATGTACTGTGCAGAAGCACGATCGCGCCGGGATGTACTCTTCCCATCAGCTTTTCCATCGCCGCATCATGGCTCGGCTGATCGTCCTGATTCCAGTCCACATACGCAAGGCTCCAGAAAAAGGTTGCGTACCCCATCTCCTGCGCCATCTGCAGATTCGCCGTACTGTACTTTCCCTGCGGCGGTCTGTAATACATCGCCATATCCGTTCCCGTGATCTCATGAAACAGCGCGGCAACGTCGTTTACTTCTTTCTGAAAGGATGCCGCATCCGCGATCTTCGACATATCGGGATGGTGGTAGGTATGATTCCCGACCGTATGCCCGTCCTCGACCATGCGTTTCGCGATTTCAGGCGCTGTCTCAAGGAAATGGCCGACGACAAAAAACGTCGCGGGCGCATCATGCTTTTTCAGGGCATCCAGGATCGGAACCGTGTTCCCGTTTTCATACCCGCAGTCGAAGGTCAGATAGAGCACCTTTTCCCCGCCCTCCGCCATATAATAGGCGTTGTATGCCTTCATCGCTTCAACCGTCGCGTTTCCGGAGGGCTTTTCGCCGCTCCTGCCAAAGCCTAACCCCCAGTTTTCCGTCGCGTTCAGGAGCATCTGCGGATCCGTCTGTCCGGACGTCTGTACGCTTCCGCCATCCTGCCCGGAAAATACGCTCCCGCCCGCTCCGTTCGTCTGTGCCGTTTCCCCGAAAACCTCTGCCGCCGCTCTGCCAAGCAGAAACATGGCGAAGAGGAATACCGCTGTCGGTATCGCTTTCCGCCATGTCAGGTGTGTGCCGTTTCCGGCTTTTTTGAGTCTTTCCTTTACATCAATGGTTTTCATAACCGGTCTCCATTCCGGGTACCGAACTTATGTTATATATATGCCGGAGCTTTCTGCGGCAGACTGCGCTTTCCTTTTGTTTTTCCGGCTTTCCGCAACGGGCATGCCCTTCTCCTCTCCTCTTAGACGGCAGTTTTGCCGTTTATTCCTGCATCTCTTCCAGCTCCGTCTCCGTCTCCAGCATCCGTTCCAGAAGACTTTCCTGATTCTGTTCCTCCGCCTCGATCGCATTCTGGATTTCCATCAGCTTCGGATAATCGCTTGCCAGCGCGGGATCCAGAATCTGAAGCTGTAGCTCGGACAGCTTCTGTTCACTCTCCGCGAGCTGTCTCTCATACTTCGCCAGCTGGTTCTGCAGGCGCGACCGGATCTTGCCGGGATTATAATAAGTCTTTTTATCAAAGACATCCTTCAGCGTCGGCGTATCCGGCGAAGCCTCTGCCGCCGCATTCGCGTTCTTACCCGTCTGTCCTTCCTTCCCCGCAGCCGTCTCCTTCCCCGGCTGTCCGGTCCGCAGGAAGCTTCCGACCGTTCCCGCTTCCTCCTTCTGCTTTTCCAGAAGATATTCTTCGTAATTCATGGCATACTGCTTTACTTCCGTCTGCGAAAATTCCAGTATCTGCGTTGCGATCCTGCTGATAAAATAACGGTCGTGGGAGACAAAGAGAACCGTTCCCTCGTATTCGTTCAGCATCTTCTCCAGCGCTTCCTTGCCGATGATGTCCATATGGTTCGTCGGCTCGTCCAGTATCAGCAGATTCGGTCTTGTCTGCAGCATCTTACAGAGAGAGAGGCGCACCTTCTCCCCGCCGGAGAGCTGTCCCATCTTTTTCTCTACGTCTTCGCCGGAAAACAGAAATCCGCCCAGCGCACTGCGCACGTCTTCCCTGAGATAATCCGGATATTCCTGCCAGAAATTATCCATGACCGTCTGCTCCGGATCCGCGCCGTCCTGTACGGCTTTCTGCTGGTCAAAATAACCGGTTTCCACATTCTGTCCGAATTTATATTCTCCGCCCAGCGCCGGAATTTCCCCGATCAGCGTCTTTAACAGCGTCGACTTTCCCTTGCCGTTTTCGCCGATGATGGCAAGTCTCTCCTTCTTCTGCAAAAGGAAAGAAACCTCGCTTAAGACATGGTCGTAGCCGATCCGGAGATTTTTTGCCTGAATGACGTTCGTGTAGCTTTCGATCCGCGGAACATACCGCGCGCGGAACGCCCTTGTGTCAAAGCGTCTCGGCTTCTCGATCTTTACCATATGCTCGATCGCCATGCGCTTGGAATGTGCCGAAGCCACCTTCGTCGGCGTGTTCTTCCATTTCTCGATCCACTCGGTCAGCCGTTTAATTTCTTTCTGCTGTTCCTCATAATCTTTTTCCTGCTTGAGCAGCGCCTCCTCCTTCAGCTTCATAAACGCAGAATAGTTTCCGGGATAACGTTTGATCCTGTGATATTCAATCTCATAGGTGACATCAATGATCTTATCCAGAAACATCCGGTCGTGCGATACGATGATGACAGCCTTGTCATAAGTTTTCAGATATCCTTCCAGCCATTCGATCGTCGGCAGATCGAGATGGTTCGTCGGCTCGTCCAACAGCATGATATCCGGTCTGCCTAAAAGCAGCTTGATAAACGCAACCTTCGTCTGCTGTCCGCCGGAAAAGCTGCCGATCGGGCGCTTCAGATCCTCCAGCGCGAAGCCGAACCGCTGGAACATGATCTCCATATCCTGCTGCCAGGAATACCCCCGCATCGCCTCCATCTTCCGCTGTAAACTGTCATACTCGCCCAGAAGCTGTCTGTCATCAGAGGTTTTCAGCGCTTCCTCGATCTCGTTCATCCGTTTTTCGCACGCAAAAATCGGGGCAAAGACCTTTTTGATCTCCTCTCCGACCGTAATTTCCTTATCATCAAAATTCACCTGACGCAGGAAGCCGATTTCCTGCTTCCCCGCCATGGTAATGCCGCACTCCTCGTCACTGTCCGGATTGTTCATCTGAATATCTCCGGCGATCAGCTTTAACAGCGTCGTCTTTCCGCAGCCGTTTCTCCCGACGATCGCAATCTTCTCCTTATCATGTACCTCAAAATTCACGTCCTCCAGTATGGTATCCGCGCCAAACTGCACCAGGGCGTGCCTGATCTCATATCTCATTCCTACCTCCAAACAAAAAACGCGTCCTGTATTCTTCCTCTCAGATTTCTATTTTAAATATTTCCCGGCTATATTGCAACTATATTTTGGAAACAGTTCTTCTACACCCCGATCAGCGCGTCAAAGGTTCCCGCCAGGTTTAGCCGCCCGTACCCCCATTCTCTGTTCGGATAGGAAAGATCATTGCTGCGCGAAGCACCGCGGATAAAATAATTCTTAATCTCCCGGCTCTCCGCAAAGGGAGCGTTTCCCTCTATGACCGCCCACTGCATAAACTGCGCCGCCGCTCCCGCCGTGACTGCGGCGGCAAGGCTGCTGCCCGTCGCCCTTCCCGCCGGAACGGAAAGACTGACCCCCGGCGCCGCAAGGTCCGGTCTGATCCTGTCATCCCCCGAAAAGCCGCGTCCTGAGCGGATGTAAAAGCTGTTGTCAGAAGGATTATATGCCGTGACCGCGATCACGGATGCCGCCATGGCGGGCTCCGTAATCGTAATATAGGGCGACGGCTCCAGAAAATAAACCTCCGTATTGAGAAACTGCGTGATGGGAAGCCAGATGTGAAAGCGTCCGTTGGAAACCGTACCCACAGACCCGACGGTAAAGCTCCACACTCCGGGCGTCGGATCCTGTACGCGCAGCGTGATCAGTTCTTCGCCGGATGCCGGTTCTACGATCTCTCCCGCAATGGTAATCCGCGTGCGCTCGTAGATAAAGCCATAGGTCAGGATATCCTGAAGCCCCAGCCGTATCGCGGGAATGGTCTCTCCTCCCGGCGAGCGCACGGAAACCGTAACCGTATCCGGGATACCTCCCCAGATCTGCATACAAAAGCCGGCGGCGTTCTCTCCGACGCGTACCTCCGCAGTCTCCTCTGCCGCTCCCGCGTTTCCCGAAGCGCGCAGATTTCCCTGATAGTGATGGGCGGCATTCCCCTCGTTGCCGCCGCAGACTACAACCGCCCTGCTCCGTCTCACGGCAACCGCGTCCAGATAACGCGACAGTGCGGAAGAGCCGGCATGATCCCCGTAAGACGTTCCGAGCCCGATACAGAAAACAACCGGTCTGCGGAAGATATCGGCAAACCCTTCCCCATACCGTACCGCCAGCATGATATCGTTTTCCTGAAATGCGGGAACCGTTTCCGGGATCAGATAAAATTCACGAAAATACCGTTTACATTCTTTCAGTTTCACGACAACGATATCCGCCTCCGGCGCCGCGCCGAGATATTCCAGCCCGCCCCGCAGTCTGCTGCCTGCCGCAACCGCCGCAAGACCGGTTCCGTGCCCGTCTTCATCCCTTGTCGGAACGACCGCATAAGGTTCCTCCGCCTGAAGCGCCTCGTTGATCCTGCCCTGTGTATACTCGCTGCCATATAAAAATCCCTGCGGCGGCGTTCCCGTCTGAACGGTCTGATCCCAGATTGCAAGAATACGGCTGCTGCCGTCGGCATTGCGGAATACCGGCGCCGTGTAATCAATTCCCGTGTCGATGAATACAATCACGCAGCCGCGCCCCGTCAGTCCGAGCGGTTCGCGCTGTACCTGCGTGATCCCGCTGACAATGAGCGGATTCGGATCAAAGGAAATTCCCTCCCCCTCCTGCATCAGCCCGTACAGCTTCGGCATATTTCCGTGACTGAAAAAATAAGCGTCCGGATCCGCAACCTCCTCACGGTTCAGATAGAGGATCCGATAAAACTCCTCCACACTGACGGTACACAGATCCAGCCGCGCCTCTTCCTCCGGTCTCACCGGATAATCCGTAATGATATCAAAATACTCTTCCGAGAGAATTTTTTCCCGACAGTTCTCCGGCATCGAAAATCCCCCATCCTCCGCTTTTTTTATCTTACGCGAAGAATAGGGGATATGTTCCGGTGATTCCGTATATCGTCCGCCTTTAGAAGAGCTTAAATCTCTGTACCAGACCGTCCAGCTGCTCTGACTTCTCGGACATATTGACACTGATCGCGGAATTTTCCTCGGAGGATGCCGCCGTATTTTCTACCGCGCCGGCAATCTGCTCGATTCCCTCCTCGATCTGCTCCAGCGCCTCTGCCTGTTTGTCCGCATTTTCCGTTGACTGGTGCGCCAGCTCCGCAAAGGACTTCATATCCGTGATGATCCGCTCAAAGGACTCCGAGGTCGAAATCGTAATGGCGTTGCCCTTTTCGATCTCCTCCAGCGTCTTTCCGATCAGGTTTCTCGTACTTACGGCAGACTGTGCGCTGTCCGCAGCCAGCTTTCCGATCTGATCCGCGACAACCGCGAAGCCTCTTCCCGCTTCTCCTGCCCGCGCCGCCTCGATGGATGCGTTTAAGGACAGCAGATTAGTCTGTGACGCAATATCCTCGATCGCCGTGATGATGTTCTCGATTTCCTTGGAAATTTCCGTAATACGCTCCATCTCCGTCGTCAGCTCTTCCATCTTCGCTTTCTCGGCTTCCGCTTTGTCCGAGGATGCCTTGATCTGCTCATACGCGCGCTGTGTCGCCTTTGCGCTGTCAACGGCAAGCTCAGAGACCGTATTCACGGTTGCCGTCAGCTCTTCTACCGCGCCCGCCTGTTCCGTCGCGCCCTCCGCAAGCGCCTGAGACGCCTTAGAAATCTCTTCCGCACCGGACGCTACCTGCGCGGAGGTCTGCTGAATCTCGGAAAGCGTACTGTTAAACCGCTTTAATATGTAGAGCAGGGAAGTCTTGATATCCGAAAATTCGCCGAGAAAATCCGTGATATCCTCGCCGTTTCTCGTAAGATCCCCGCCCGCGATCCGACGCAGCTCCTCCGAGATCTCGCCGACATACGCCGTCAGGGTCTCCATCGTCTCACGCAGCTTTTCCTCAACGATTCCCAGCTCATCCTCCGATTCATAGCTAAGCTGATCCGCCTTGGAGAAATCTCCCTCGCGCATGCTGATGATCGCCGTCTCGATCTGCGCAACCGGCTCCGTGATCATATTGCCGATTGCCTTCCCGATGGAGGTTGCCAGAAAGATCGCGCACACCGTTGACAGGACAATGATAACCACCATGACGATCACGATGACCTTGACAACCGTTTTTGCGCTCTGCAGCTCTGCCGATTCGTAAGTCTGCAGCTCCTCAAAGGTCGTACAGAACTCATTATAGGTATCATAGACCTCGTCGATCATCAAAAGTCCTGCCGACTCCGTCTTTCCCGCGCGGCTCATCTCCATGATCTCTTCCGACTGTTCCTTATATAACTCCCACTTTTCATGAACTACCTGATATTTTTCCTGCTCATACTTCGTAGAAATAACAGACTGAAACAGCGCGCTCGTCTCTGCAATCTGTTCTTCCACGGTCGCAAGCTCCTCTTCATAGGAGGTCATGTGCGTATCATCCACAGACACCAGATGCCCGTACTGCTTTATACGGTAATCCGAGGTAAGGGTATTTAACGCCTGTACATAGGACAGGGACGGAGACCAGACATCCGTAATCTCATGCAGCTTGGCGTTCATAACCAGCCCCATCACGACGGAGACGATCCCCATAAGCAGGATCACCGCGACCATACAGCCGCGATATACATTCAGCTTCGCGGCAACCTTTAAGTTCTTCAGACCTTTCTCGATATTCATCTTTTTCGTTCCTTTCGTTTTCTGCCGCCCTTTGTGAAAGCGGGTTATCCTTTTTTTGCAAATGAGGGAAATAAGTACCATTATAGCATACCCCCCCGCAAATTCAAGCGAAAAAAAGCAAAAAGAGGAACAGCTGCGCGCGGCAGTCTGTTCCCCGTTTTCCCGAGCCGCTTTTTATGCGGTTCTTTTCTCTTTTTTCAGATCCTTCAGCGCCGTGCCAAGCCGGATGGGATTTCCGTAACGAAGCGTTCCCATGCGGTACAGCTTCGCCCCGAGAACGCCCGTTCCGATAATGGAGGCAATCAGGATAAGAAGCGATAACACGATCTCCCATGGTGCAACCGTTCCCATCGCGATCCGCGCAAACATCGTGCTGTAGGAGCTGATCGGAAGAAACGACAGTACCCTGATCGTCACGCTCTCCACATCCGTCAGCTGGATCAGGGAGAAGAAATAAACGACCATAATGATTACCGTCAGCCCGCTGACCGTCTTACTGACATCCTCGGTCTTACTGCACAGCGCCCCCATCGCGCCGAAACAGAACGCATAGAACAGATAACCGCCCAGACCGAATACCGCAAAGGTAAGCAGGACATCTCCGGGAACATGCAGGAACATGTCAAGCGCACAGCCCCACTGCTGTCTGTTGATCTCATAAGAAATCAGGACTGACCCGAGGATCACGCCGATCTGCAGCACGCCCCCGATCGCTCCGGCGATCACCTTTCCGAACAGCAGACTGTTCGGCGTCGTACTCGTTACGAGTACCTCGATCGCACGGTTGCTCTTCTCGCTCGTAACGGAGGTCGCGATCATCGTTCCGTACAGCGTGATCAGCATAAAGACGATAATGACAAGGAAATAGCAATACCAGTAGTTGCTTCCGGTATCCTTATTCAGGACTTCTTCCGTCACCGTGATCGGTACATAATAAACCGCATCCAGCTCGCTAAGCTCCATCCCGTTTGCCTCACAATAATCCATGCGGTAAAGCAGCTTCATCACCTCGTCAAACACCGCGGCATTGCTGTCCGTCATGGACTTATTATACACGACATACTCATACGCCGTCGCTCCCGTGACAATAAATCCGGCATCATATCCCGCCTCAACGCCTTCCTTCAGCGCCTCCTCGCTCTCCATCTCATGCCAGACCGCATGCGGGAAAAACGACTGTAAAACCTCCTCGCGCAGAATGCCCTCGCCGGACAGATCCAGATAAGCAAAATTTTCCTGCTCCCCGCCGTCTGCCGTTTCTCCTGCTGCGTTATCCGTGTCGCCTACGATCTTCACGCCCGTAAAATCCGACAGGTCGATCACTCTCGGCAGGAAGAGCGCTCCTGCTCCCAAAACCGCAAGCAGAACGGTAAAAATCATAAAACCCTTACTGGAAAAAAATTCCCGCAGCTCATATTTCAGAACAATTCCAAACTTTCTCATATTCCCTCACAATCCGCCGCCGAAACGGCTGTTTCATCAATTTGCGTCATCCGACGTTTCCCTTCCGGAATCGGGTCTGCTGCACGATCCGACAGCTTTCCCTTCCGACGCAGCCCCTGCGATGCCGTCCGGTGTTCCCTCTCCGGAATCAGCTCCGCAATCTTACGCCTTACTCCTCTCCTACCTTCGCCACAAAAATATCATTTAAGGAAGGCTCATAGCTTCCAAACCTCTCTATCTCCATATCCGCCCCGGAAAGACGCTCCAGCAGCTCTTTGCGCGTATGTCCCTCCAAAAGCTCCAGAATCAGAAATTCCTTCTTCCTTCCCGAGACACGGGCAATGTCCGCAAATTCCTTCTCTGCCTTTTCGGCAAGCGCATCCTGCGCCATCCCCTCCGCCGCAAGGACAAGACGGTTTTTCCCGTATTCCTTCTTGATCTCCTTCAGCTGCCCGGCAAGAACGACCCCGCCCTGATCGATGATGGCGATATGATCGCAGAATTCCTCGACATAGCTCATCTGATGGCTGGAAAAAATCACAAGCTTTCCGCATGCGATCAGCTCATTCACCACATCCTTTAAGATCTGGGAATTTACCGGGTCAAGTCCGCTGAACGGCTCATCCAGAATGACAATATCCGGATCCGCAACCAGTGTCGCCGCAAGCTGTACCTTCTGCTGATTTCCCTTTGAAAGCGTCTCCAGCTTTCTCGTCTCATACTCCGAAACCTCCAGACGCTTCAGCCATTTTTTCGCGTTCTCCGTCGCCGTCTTTTTTCCCATTCCGCGCAGCAGCGCCAGATACACCAGCTGATCCAGAACCGTCCGTTTCGGATAAAGTCCTCTCTCCTCCGGCAGATAGCCGATCTGATACCGGGACGGCACGAATTTTTCTCCATCCATCAGGATCTCGCCGCTGTCCGCATGAAATACATCCATCAGAATACGGATCGTCGTCGTCTTTCCCGCACCGTTTCTTCCCAAAAGTCCCAGCGCCTTTCCGCTCTCCACCTCAAAGCTGACGCCGTGAAGCACTTCTTTTTCTCCGAAGCTCTTCCGGATTCCCTTTACCTCCAGTTTCATAAACTCCTCTCTTTCTTCCGTCATGCGGCAGCTCTCTGTCACAAGACGGCTGTATGTCTTTCTGTATGCTGTTTATGTGTTATATATACAGCATAATCTCTGTTCTGTCAAGCGTTTTTTTACCCGGTTGCGCGCAAAAAGCCGGACTGTCAGTTTTTCTTGACATTCCGACGGGTTCAGATTATAGTATTATCCGAAATCGGATAACATGGAGGACAGGATGACAATGAACACCTTCAGCCATTTGGAAACCTTTAACAGACTTTATAAGGAAATGGATCTTGTCCACCACAATTATGCAAAGCGATGCGGACTTTCGGACATGGCATACTGGATTCTTTATTCCATGGCGGAAAGCGACGCCTATTTTACACAGCGCGACTTCTGTAACGGCTGGTTTTTTGCACCGCAGACCGTCAATTCCGCGCTGAAGGATCTCGAAAAAAAGGGGCTCATTTATCTGGAAGCCGTTCCCGGAAATAAAAAGAATAAGCTGATCAAGCCGACAAAACAAGGAAAAGAATTTATAGAACGCGTGATCCTGCCGCTGATCCGGGCAGAAGCCGAAAGCTTTGAAAGCCTGTCAGAGGAGGCCTGTGAGCAGATGCTGTCCGCCACGAAGAATTATCTCGCCGCGTTGAAGGACAGGGTGGCGGCGTTGGAGCCGTAGATT
>CAZVWN010000069.1:1599-11852 GCA_964631065.1 uncultured Acetatifactor sp. | reverse complement strand
TTTTCCGCATCGACATATCCAAAGCCCAGAATGGTAAACTGCTTTTCCTCATCTCCGGGCTTCATGCGGATCTCGACATGATGCGCCCGCCGCTCCTCTCCACGGAACAGGATCAATGCGTTGCAGTGCGTCCAGCCGACCTCCCGCGGATTGATCTCACGCACCTTTTCCCCGTCCACATACGCCTCAATGCAGCCGGCGAGCGGAGAAGCGGAATCCTTCTCCACGATCAGCAGCGCCGTACAGACAATATCCATGACAAACGGTCTGCTGCCGGAAACATGCTTCCAGTTATTCGGAAATTCCGGTGTCGCCGCGAGGTCGCGGTCGCGCTCCACCGCCTGCAGCTCCGTATCCGTCTCGCAAAAGTCACCACAGTCGATCCGCACGGCGGCTGCATCTTCTTTTCTGTCCAGCAGTCTGACCTCCGTAAACTCCGCGCTGTAGGGCGCTTCCGTCTCGCTGATATCCATGTCCGCATCCGGCTCCTGCGCGTCGATCTGCTTTAACAGATACCCGAGCGCATCCGCCATAATGGTATGTCCGCTGTTGCTCGGGTGAAAGCTGTCGTAGAAGAACTGGTTTTTCGATAAGACGCGTCCTTCCCCGCTTTTTTTGTAAAACTGCGCCGTGACACAGTTTTTGATGCTGACCATGGGAAGCTGATATGCCCTGCCGACGGGGGAAAGCCTCTCCTGTAAGTTGGAGTCGTCCGCAAACACGGAAAACAGCAGGATCACACCGGGCTTCTGCGCTGAGAGAAGGATCTTCCGCACAAGACTGTCATAGCAATGCCCCTTCGTCTCATCCCCTTCGTCATTCACGGCGTATTCCACGACGACAAGATCGGGTACGACCGCGCCCTCCGCGCAGACATCCCTGTCATAGCGCACCATTCCCAGCTCGGACGAGGTTCCGCCGACGCCCGCCTTGACGTAATGTATATTTTCCGCCGTTCCTTTTCCGCAAAGCGCACAGAACCGTTCAAAGGTTTTCCATGCGTAACACTCCGTGTTGATCGGAATGGCGCCCGCGCCCTGCGTGATGGAGCCGCCGATAAAGGCAACCGTTACCGCTTCTCCGGCTCTCGCACGGTCGATCGCCCGCCTGATGCGCGCATTGTTTCCGGTCTGAAGCAGGGAATTTTCCAGCATATTCCGATATTCCGGACACGCAAAATCAATCGGGCTCTCCTCCTCCGGCTCCGGCGCGTCAAACCCGTCCTGCAATAAGAATCTGACCGCTACACGCGCCTGCATGCCGCCCTCGGGAAAATGAAAACGGATCTGTCCGGGGATGTCGTCATCCGCGCTCCAGTCTTCTTCCGCAAGACGGATCATATGTTCCATGCCGTCCGCCTGAAAGCTTAGGCGAAGCGTCGTTCCCGAGCCGTAAACGTCCGTCTTCCCGTACATCTGAAAGGCAAACTCCACCTCCGTAAACGGATCCTCCGCCTCTACGGTCACGCCGACCGCATATACCATTCTCCGGAAGCCCTCCACTGTCGTAAGAAGCCCCAGCATTTCCTCATCCGCAATCCCGCCGACCAGCCTTGCCGAGCTGACGAGCCGCCCGTCGTTCAGATAGATAAACTGCGTTCCCGTTCCGTCCGCCTGCGGGGATCCCGCCACCTGCTTATTCCGCATTACATAAAAGCTTTTTCTCTTTTTTTCCGCATCACGCGGCGCCGCAACCAATCCTGCCATGTCTGCCCCCCTGTCTGCATATTTTTCATTTCCATACACGGGTAAAAGCCCCTGATCATATTGTAATCGACCCGCCCCGCGGGAATCTTCTCAAACCTTGTCGATTCGTGCGCACTTTTTGCTATGTTCCGTAACAGTTCAGCCGGAAGTATCGGCGGATGCGAAGCAGACGCTTTTATGAATGCAGAGGGCTGAACCGGTCTGTTCAATCTGGTATGGTAAAAAAGTTTCGCTCTGGTACTTTTTATCATACCACTTTCATCATAAACTCTGCGTATGGAATTTCACTGAGAGGAGAACCTAAGATTATGAAAAGAACAAAAAGCTTTACCTTACTGCTCATCGGCGTCGTCCTGCTGATCGCGGGAATCATCGCCGCAGTCCTTACCTACAACAACAGCTATCAGGAATCCGTCGCCGTCGGCGAATCCCTGAAAGAAGTCAAGGCGCAGATTTCCGAAATAGAAGAGAACAATGCGGAGGGCGACCTTGCTGCGCTGAAAGAAGAAAAGACCGCGCTCACCGACAGAAAGCTTGCCCTGGAGCGCCCCTACTCCTACGCGCTGATCGCCGTATTCTTCGGCATCCTGTTAAGCGCCAAGGGCATTTACAACGCCGTCCGCGGCGTATACGGACATTCAAAGCCGGATGTAAAAAGGCTCGCCACGGCAGGACTGATGGCGGCGCTGTGCTATATCGGCTTTGCCTTCTTTAAGATCGACATTCCCGTCGGTCCCGAGAAAACCGCTTTCCACTTCGGAAACGTCTTCTGCGTGCTCGCCGCGCTGCTCCTTGGCGGCTATTGGGGCGGACTCGCCGGCGCGATCGGCATGACGATCGGCGATCTCACGACCGCCTATGTGACAAGTGCGCCGAAAACCTTTCTCTTAAAGCTCTGCATCGGTCTGATCGTCGGCTTTGTCGCGCACACCGTTTTTAAGCTGGACAGAGAGCACTCTAAAAAATATGTGACCGGAGCGACCATCCTTTCCTGTGTCTGCGGTATGGGCTTTAACATTGTCGCAGATCCCCTTGTCGGATACTTCTATAAGATGTATCTCCTCGGCGTCCCGCAGGATATCTCCGCCGCGCTCGCCAAGATCAGCACCCTGACAACCGCCGTCAACGCCGTTGTCGCCGTGATCGCCGCTTCCGTCTTCTACCTTGCCCTGCGCCCCGCCTTGCGGAAAGCAGGACTTCAGCTGAACGTTTCTCCTGCGGATGTCAAAGAGGAAACCAAAGATGCATGACATTTCACAAAAAATGAGCCGGGGCGGTGTTCCCCGGCTTGCCATGATCAACGATATCGCGGGCTTCGGCAGATGCTCCACAACGGCGGCGCTGCCCGTCATCAGCGCAATGGGGGTACAGGTCTGTCCTGTGCCCACTTCCATTCTGTCGAACCATCTCGGCTTTCCCGTCTGTGAAAGCTATGACTTTACGCCGCATATGCGCGGCTATCTCGGCGCGTGGAAAAAGCTCGGACTCTCCTTCGACGGACTCTATTGCGGCTTCCTCGCAGACACGGCGCAGACCGCGATCGTCGAAGAATTTCTCTCCGACTTTGCCCCGCCGCTTTTTCTCCTCGATCCCGTCATGGGCGATCACGGGAAAAGATACCGCTCCGTCACGGAAGGGCACGCTCAGGCGCTGCGAAGGCTCTGTAAGCATGCAAACGTTCTGACACCGAATCTCACGGAAGCCTGTCTGCTCACGGATACCCCCTACAGACCGGACGGCTGGTCAGAGGAAGAGCTGACGCTCCTTTATCGGAAGCTTACCGCGCTCTGTCCCGGCGCAATCGTGATCACGGGACTGCGCGAGGGCGGAAACTTTGTAAACATCTGTCTCGAAAACGGCAGAAAGGAAATCTGCGTCACGCCCGAAACCGGAAACTCCCGCCCCGGCACCGGAGACCTCTTCGCCTCCGTATTGACGGCAGGGCTGCTGCAGAAAGCGCCGCTCGCCGCAAGCGTCCGAAAGGCGGCAGACTTTGTCGCTCTCTGTATCAAAGGCACGGAAGCGGCGGGGATTCCGGTTCAGGAAGGCGTTCTCTTTGAGAAATACTTAAACCGCCTTACCGGAAGCCGACCGTAACGGTTCCCATATTGCATGTAATCTCCATATTCTGCGCCGAACCGTTGTCCAGCTCTCTTTTGATATCCACGCCGCTGTAGCTCTCTCCGGCAAGCGTCACCGTACCCACATTTCCCGCAATCAGGTAATTAAAATCCGTCTCGCTGCCGTCCGACAGCAGCTTCAGATTTCCCATCGCACAGGAAAGCGCTGCATCCCCGGTCACGCTGCCGCTTAAGGTCATCCCTCCGGCGCCGAGCGTTGCCGTCAGCTTCCGCACGTTGATCTCCTCCGCTTCAAGATTCCCCGCTCCGGCAGAGACGGCCAGCTCTTCTGCCGTAAGCCCCTTCGCCTCAATTTTCCCGACGTCAGCCTTCAATACGATTTTCCCGGCTGTCAACGCGTCAATTTTCAGCAGTCCTGCCCCCAGCTCCGCCTCCGCCTCGCTGTAATAAGCGTTTTCCGGCAGATAGAGCCTTACCTGCGCCGTTTCCGTGTCTGTCGCCTCACGGGAAGCGGTCGTCGTCCTGACGATCAGTCTGTCTCCCTCCTGATAAGCCTGAAGCTTTCCCACTCCCGACGCCTCGAGATACAGAGAACCGTCCTCCGAAGCGCTCACGGTCAGTTCACAGCCGCCCGCCTGAATCAGAAGCCGCTCCGGCGCTTCTCCCGGACAATACCGCTCTACATCGCCGCTTAAGATCTCATGTGCCTCCGAAAACCGCACCGCATCCTTTATGTCATACTCCACCGTATCCAGACTGTTTTGTATCGCCGCACCGATGCCGTTCCATGTATCCGGATCAAACGTCAGTCTGCCGCCCGTGACGGACGAGACAAGCTCCCGGATGCCGTCCGGTCCCTTCAGGCACAAAACCGCCGCCACCGTCATACACACGGCAAGTACGATGCACAGTCCGATTCTCCTGCCTGTCCTTGCAATTTTTTTCATTCTCACACCCGAAACAGATTTTTCTCATCCTTTCCTCATACGGGACATTTCCAGAACCTTGCGCAATAGCCGGGAAGCACCGTCCCCTGACTGAAATCATGCTCCTTGCCGCTTAAAAGCTCCGTTGCCTTCTGACAGCCCGCATCGAAATGCGCGGCAAAATCCTGTTCCTCCGCGTTGATCGCCACAAGGATCCGCTCATTCTCAGACCTTCTCTCAAAGATGCACTGCCTGTTCGTCAAAAGCACCGACCGGAACGAACCGTAATTTAGCGCCTCCGACTTTCTCTTAATTTCCGTCAGTCTGCATATCAGGTCTGTCAGCGCATTCCACTGCGCCGATTCAAAAGAAGGCCGCAGCGCCGGATCGCCCTGCGATTTCTCCGCCTTTTCTCCCCACTCGCTGCCGTAGTAAATACAGGGAATGCCGGGCATCCCGAACAGCAGCGCATAGAGCGGCGGCAGCTGTCTCTCATTGCTTAAAATACTCGCGACACGCGTCACATCATGGTTATCCGCAAAGGATAACAGATGCTTTCCTTTATACAGCGTCCAGTTTTCCGGTCCGAACTGCCTAAGCAGCGAATGATTGATCTCGAAAAGGTTCATGCTGTTAAAGCTGCTGTACAGTCCCTTATAGCATTCATAATTCGTCGCGGAATGCAGCATACTGTCATTCATCAGTCTATTGTAATCGCCGTGCAGCATCTCTCCTACAAGGAAGAACTCCTCCTTCAGGCCGTCGCAGAAGGAACGCAGTCTGCGGACAAAATCCTCATCCAGACTATAGGCGACATCCAGCCGCAGACCGTCGATCCCGAATTCCTCCACCCAGAACCGCACGCTCTCCAGCAGATAATTTACGACCTCCTCATTTTTCAGGTTCAGCTTGACAAGATCATAATTTCCTTCCCAGCCCTCATACCAGAGCCCGTCGTTATAATTAGAATTTCCGTCAAACGCGATGCGGTAAAACCAATTGACATAAGGCGACTGCTCCCGTCTCCGTAAAACATCCTGAAATGCCCAAAAGCCCCTGCCGACATGGTTAAACACGCCGTCCAGGACGACGCGGATCCCGTTTTGGTGCAGCAGTCCGCACAGCTCCTTAAAATCCTCATTTGTTCCCAGACGCACATCCATTTTGCGGAAATCCCGCGTGTTATACCCGTGCGTATCCGACTCAAACAACGGCGAAAAATAGACCGCATTGACACCTAACTTTTTCATATGCGGGATCCAGTCCGCAATTTTTCTGATCCGATGCTCCAAAACCCCGTCGTTTTCAAACGGCGCGCCGCAGAACCCCAACGGATAAATCTGATAAAACACACTCTCATAAGCCCACATTTTTCTTCTCCTCCATCATTGACTATTTCAGTACTAAATTGACAGTCCGCCCAAAATCACGGTTTGCAAAATTGGACCTGCCTGTCATTTTTTCTCCCAAAACCCGCTAAAATCCACAGGGTTATCCACATATACACATGTGTCACTTTATTTTTCCACAGCTGTCATTTCCTCTACAGCCACTCATTCCAGAAGCGTTCCACCCGCTTCGCCACGCTCTCTGCGCGCACCGTCTCAAAGCTCTCCCATTCCCTTGGAAACAGTCTCCCGTAAGACGTCTGTAAAAAGCGTTCATCCAACAGGGCGACGATTCCGACATCCTCATCCGTGCGGATCACGCGCCCCGCCGCCTGAAGCACCTTGTTCATGCCCGGATACCGGTACGCATAATCAAAACCGCTTTCCCCCTGCGCGTCAAAATAATCCTTCAGCAGCTGACGCTCAAAGCAGACCTGCGGCAGTCCTGTCCCCACGATGATCACGCCGATCAGACTGTCTTCCTTCAGATCGATCCCCTCCCCGAAAATTCCGCCGAGGACGCAGAAGCCGATCAGAACCGTATCCTCTTCCTCAATCTCCATCCGGATGTCCTTCTGAAGCTCTATTTCCGCATTCCCCTGAAACTGCGCCAGAAACGCCGCTCTGTCCGCCTCGCTCATGGCTTCCCCCTGACGGATGCATTCCCTGCCCTCGCCGCCGAAATATCTCTGATACCGTTCGCAGATCGTATTCATAAAGGCATACGACGGACAGAATACCATGTAATTCCCGTGCCTGTTCTTTACGATTTCCTCGATATAACGGGTAATTCTGTCGTACTCCTCCTCCGATCTGCGCGTATATCGGCTTGTCACATCCTCCGCGATAAACAGGGCGCGCTTTTCCGGATCAAATACGGATGCGGCATACACCTCGTAATCCTCCGCCGTTCCGCCCAAAAGCTTTTTATAATACTGTATCGGCAGAAAGGTCGCCGAAAAAAGGATACTGCTCCGTCCGCGCGCCATACGCTGCCGCAGATTCTGCGACGGATCCACACAGAACAGCTTTAAGAAAAAGCTCCCGTCCTCCTCAAGCTGCGTATATTTCACATAATTTTCATCCAGCAGCTCATAGATCCCGAGAAAGTGCCCTGTTTCAAAATAAAAATCCAAAAGCTGCTCCCGGACGGCTGACCGCTCTTCCTCCTGTTTGGACAGATAGTCGTCCAGCACGGCGTGCAGACGCTGCAGCGGCTGTACGAAGCCGTCAATCTCCTCTACGACACTGTTTTCGCCGCCCTCCCGCTGCAGGGCAAGCAGCGCCTGACTGCATTTCTCCAGATGATATAACAGCTTATCCGCATACCCCTCTCTGACAAGGATGCTTCGCGCTCCCCTTCGCCCCTTTCGCGTATCGCGTGTCTCTTCCGGATCCGACAAAGGATTTTCCGGCACAAACACGGTACTGATCCGGTCAACGTAGTCTGACGCGCCTGTCACATTCAGTGTCAGCTGCCCCTCAATCCCTTTATTTCTGCGCTTTTCGCTCATTTCTGACACGATTGTCTTTTTTAGTTCCCTGTGCATTTCCCGAAAGTCTTCCTTGCGCAATATCGCGCTGTACATCTCCCGCCCGCGCTCTAAAAGATTATGCGCCTCATCGATCAGAAAAAGATATTCCCCATCCGCACCTTCCGCAAAAAAGCGCTTCAGGTAAACATGCGGATCGAAAAGATAATTGTAATCACAGATGACGGCATCCGCAAAAAGAGTCATATCCAGGCACATTTCAAACGGACAGACCTGATGCTTCTTCGCATACTCCAAGATCCGTTCCCTGTCAAAGCTCTCCCGCGTCGTCAAAAGATCATATAAGGCATCGTTAATCCGGTCGAAATGCCCCTTTGCATACGGACAATATTCCGGATTACACTCCGTCTCTTCCATAAAACAGAGCTTCTCCTTCGCCGTCAGCGTCACGCTCTTACAGCGCAGCCCCTTCCCACGCAAAAGCTCCAGCGTATCCTCCGCAACCGTTCCCGTTATGGTCTTTGCCGTAAGGTAAAAGAGCTTCTCTCCCATTCCCTGTCCCATCGCCTGTATCGCAGGATAGATCGTGGAAATCGTCTTTCCGACGCCTGTCGGCGCTTCCAGAAACAGCTTCTTCTTATGATAGATCGTGCGGTAAACATTTGCGACCAGCTCCTTCTGCCCTTCCCGATACGGGAACGGAAAGACAAGCTGCTTTATGGATGCCTGTCTGATTTCCCGCCACTCCCATGCAAAATCCGCCCAACGGCGATAGGACGCAAGCAATGCCGCAAACCATTCCGACAGCTCTGAAAATGTGTAATCCTGATAAAAATAGCGCACTTCCTCCGTCGGAATATAACAATAGGTCATCCGAATCCGTATTTCCGGAAGCTTTTCCGAAACCGCATACAGATAGGCATAGCACTTTGCCTGTGCCAGATGAACCGGCAGCGGCTCCTTCCACTTCGCCGGATCGCGATATGTTCCCTTGATCTCGTCTATCACAGTCTGCCCGTCCTGCCGCAGGATCCCGTCTGCCCGTCCTTCGATGGTCAGAACATACTTTTCCTCCTCAAAGGTCATTTTCAAAGCGACCTCTGCCTGATATTCCGGTCCCATCCGTTTCTGTATCATGCGGTGGATCCTGCTTCCCTCCTGCATGGCATCGTCCGCTCCCACATGATGTCTGTTGTCAATATCACCGTGGCGAAGCACAAACTCTACCAGTCTGCGCACCGATATTCTGATTTCACCCTTCAATCCCGCAGTCCTCCCGTTTTTTCTGACGGCAGGGAAAATGCTTCCGCCACAGCCCGTTTTCGTCTCACCAAAAGTGTATCACATAAAAAACTCCCTGTGAAGATAGTACGCTATCTTACACAGGGAGTCAGTTTTGTCAGCAGGCTATTGCATACTTCTTCAGAAATTCCTCCAGCCCGGCGTTATAGCCGTCATACGATACCGTCAGCGGTTTTCTGAAATCCAGTCCGTAAACACCCAAAAACGACTTGGCATCCACTACATATCTGTTATAGGAAATGTCAATGTCAAAATCACATTTGGACGCTACGTCCACAAAGCGCTGCACATCATCCTGCGTCATACGAATTGTCTTTACCATTTCCATCCGTCCTTTCTCATTCAAAAAAAGAAAATCATCTATAATGTACTATTATATGCAGACGGATCAAAAAGTAAAGCGATTTACATCCCTGTTTTTCTCCCTTTTTCGCCGTTTTATTTCCCGCTTCATCAAAATGCACAGTCCTGTTTTTTTGGTTTTTCCATTTTTGTCCATTTTGTTCAGACGGTACTTTAGTACGGCATCCTGCTAAAAACCATTTTTATGCTTTCTGCCCTTTTCCGCGTCAAAATTTTCGTCACCCGAAAAACGTAAGCTGCGCCGGAACGACTATTCCTGAAACTCCGTCATATACTCCCGAAACCGCAACGGCAGCATGTTTAGCTGCAACGCTTCATTCTGCCGTTCTCTTATGGAGATACTCCGGCAGAAATGCCGGAACAGCTCCTGATAACGCAATTCTTTCTCCGAAGGCTTAAGCTGCGGTTCTCCCGCTTCGTCTCCGAGCAGAAGATACCACTGACCGCGCTGCGGATGCACGCCGAAAAAATTCCGTTTATCGTCATAGATCACAAAATTTTCTACGGGAAGCCTGTCCGCGAAATGCGGCATCAGAAACGTCAATACATTATTCTTCGGCCCGATCTTTGCGTACAGTATCCCGTTTTCCAGCTCCTGAAAGCGAAGAAACCCTTTCAGATGGTCGATCTCCCTGCCCGTTCCCCGCGCGAGGGAAAAGGTACGCATGACGGAATCATCCGCAAGGTTGTCCAGCAGATGTCCTCTCGGATATCTCTCGTCCAGCCCTTTTACCACAGTCCGAAATACCGCCTGCGCCTTCTGCTCATCCTCTGCGGCAAGCGCCATACAGACGGACAGATAATCCTCTTCCCCGAACCGTCTCTGCAGCGTGCGCATCACCTTCCGGAATTTCTCCGGATCAGGCTTCACGCGCACATCCTCCGCAAAAAGCAGCGGCTCGTCGTTCAGGGAAAGATACGTCTCCTCCGCCCTTCTGTTCTCTTCATAAAACCGGTAGATCGCCGTAAAAATGCTTTCCAGCGAATCCTCACA
>CAZVWN010000069.1:0-1499 GCA_964631065.1 uncultured Acetatifactor sp. | reverse complement strand
TTCTCACAGCTGCCCGACGGCAGTCTGCAGTCTCTCCTGCGCCGTAATCCTGCCGGAAAACCGGCTGTCGTCAAACAGCGACATCTGCCTGTAGGTCATGCCGTCACTGCCCAGCCTGATCCGCTCCTTTTCCTCCGTAAGGTTTCGCACGATCGCATCCTCGTCCAGCTTCACGGGATACATCATCCGTCCGTTACAGGTAATAAAGAACAGGGCGCGCTTTAGAACCACGCCGATTTTTTTCAAATCGGCAAAGCCAAGCGCCGTACACCGCCTCGCCGCAACGATCCGCTTCGCACTTTTTACCCCGATCCCCGGTACGCGCAGCAGCTGTTCCAACGGCGCACGGTTGATCTCGACCGGGAAATATCCCAGATGCTTCACCGCCCAGTCCTCCTTCGGGTCAAGCAGCACATTGAAAAACGGACGGCTTTCATCCAGAAGCTCTGACGCACGGAATCCGTAAAATCTTAATAACCAGTCTGCCTGATACAGCCTGTGCTCCCTAAGAAGCGGCGGGCCGCCCGCGAGCGCGGGAAGCGCCTTATCGCCCGTCACGTTGACAAACGCCGAATAAAAGACCCGTTTCAGTCCGAATTTCTGATACAGTCCTTCCGCGACATTGAGGAGCTGATAATCATTTTCCGGCGTTGCCCCGACGATCATCTGCGTTGACTGCCCGCCCGGAACAAAGCTCGGCGCATTGCGGTAGAGAACCAGTTCATTCCGGTTCTGTGTAATGCCGTTCTGGATCTGCCGCATCGGCGTCAGGATAGTCTTTCTGTGCTTGTTCGGCGCAAGCGCATGCAGTCCTTCGGCTGTCGGCAGCTCAAGATTGACGCTCATCCTGTCGGCAAGAAACCCCGTCTGCCGGATCAGCTCCGGATCCGCCCCGGGAATCGCCTTGACATGGATGTAGCCGTTAAAACGGTACTTCTTCCGCAAAAGTCCTATCGTTCTACAGATCAGTTCCATGGTAAAGGAAGGATTCCGTATCACGCCCGAGCTTAAGAACAGCCCTTCAATGTAATTTCTTCTGTAAAACTCCATCGTCAGCGTACAAATTTCCTCCGGCGTAAAGGTTGCGCGGGGAATATCGTTCGAGCAGCGGTTGCGGCAGTATTTGCAGTCATAGACGCATTCATTCGTCAGCAGGATCTTTAAGAGCGAGATACAGCGTCCGTCCGCGCTGAAGCTGTGACAGATACCGGACTTTGCGCAATTCCCCATATCCCTTCCGTTCCCCTTGCGCTCCACACCGCTCGAGGTACAGGCAACATCATATTTTGCCGCATCCGTAAGGATTTCCAGCTTTTCCGACACGCTCATTTCATTCCCGGCTCTGAGATATTCCATCGCTCCTGCTCCATTCCTTCCCTGTACACTGCTTCTCTCTCCGCAGCCGCTTCCGGATGCCGCCGCACACCGCGCGGCTCCGCTCCCTTAGTGCGAACATCTGTTTGTTTCTATCATAGTACATATGTTCGTGTTTTGCAAGT
>CAZVWN010000068.1:6877-11923 GCA_964631065.1 uncultured Acetatifactor sp. | reverse complement strand
GGAATATACAATCTGTCTGAATCCAGCGTCAGAAGGATTCTTGTAAAACAGCGCAAAGGAAATATACACATGAAAGATAAAATAGCGGATGTAATACACAACTGGCTTCCGAAAGACAGTGCGATAAAGCAGATACATGATACGACATGGCAGATCGGAGACGGGTATGTATTGAAGGTATATGAAAATTTGGATATGCTGGAGAGAAACCTGAAAATTCTGCACATATTGGATGGCATGGGGATTCCCGTTGGCAAAGTGATTCCTGCAAAGGACGGGAAACAATATGTATCCTGCGGCGGTCTGTTTTACTTTTTGTCAGAGAAGCTTCCGGGAAGCAACATTGTGCGGATTGGCAGCGATGAAAAGCCCGGCATTATCATGGGGGAAGTGATCGCCGATCTTCATATGGCATTTCAGAGGTGTGAAGCAGCAGAGACGTTTTGGAATAACAGTCTGTTAGACGAAATGGAAGGCTGGGTAAAAGCCGGTTTTGAGGCAAACGGCTGGACGTATATCGGGGAAGAGGAATACGGACGGCTTGTCACGGATTTAAGCGCAGTGTATGATAAGCTGCCTGTGCAGCTGATTCATCGGGATGTACATTTCGGAAATTTTCTGTTTGCGGACGGCAGATTTTCCGGATATATAGATTTTGATCTGAGCCAGAGAAACATCCGGATTTTTGATCTCTGCTATTTTCTGCTTGGCGCGCTGTCGGAAAAGGAAAAATTTGAGCTGACGGACGAGCTTTGGTTCGCGTTTGCAAAAAATGTTTTTACGGGCTATGAGCGGAAGCTGCGCCTGACAGAGACGGAAAAAAGGCTTGTGCCCTGTGTCATGAAATGTATTGAGCTGCTTTTTGCCGCCTACTATGAGAGTGTAGATGATGTGCGCCGGGCGAAGAATGCCATGAGCCTGTTTGCGTTTGTAAAAAAGCAGGAAGACAGGATATGGCGGGCAGTGAGAGGAGATGTCCGGGAAATTACGAAGACGGTACAGGAAAATGGAAGTTTCGCTGGACTATCTAAAACGGACGTGATAAAATAGAAGAAAAAATTTAAGTTTTATGAACGGAAAGGAAAAGAAGAAAATGATACTTTGTATTGCAGCAGCTCCATGCAGAGTCTGAGGAGACTGCATGGAGGAATCGCATTAAGCTGATATCCTCAGACTTTGCTTCTGTTTTGAGAAATCGTTGATGCAAAAAGGAGCAAAGAAATGAAAAATATAAAGAAAAATGAATTATGTGAGTTGAAGGATTTTCTGATCCTCTGGAGTACCCAGAGTGTATCTCAGCTTGGCAGCAGTATCACGGCATTTGCACTTACTTTATGGCTGTATGAAAAAACGGGTTCTTCGTTAAGCACGGCAGCGCTTACAATATGCTCTTATGCGCCATATGTGCTGATGAGCATATTTGCAGGAGCATTGACGGACAGATTTGATAAAAAGAAAACAATGCTTGTCTGTGATGTGCTTGCGGCGTGCTGCACTGTCGTAGTATTCGGGTTATTTTGTACAAATCGTCTGATGGTATGGCATTTGTATGCTTTAAATGCAATTTCGGGATTGATGAATACCGTACAGCAGCCGGCATCAGAAGTTGCGATGACGCTTATCATGCCTGAAAAGTATTATCAGAAAACAAGTGGTCTTCGCTCTTTGTCAAGGTCGCTGATATCCATACTAAATCCGTTGATCGCTACAGCCGTGTATTCATTTGCGGGACTTACCGGCGTGGTGGCAGTGGATCTCGGAAGTTTTGTCATTGCATTTACGGCACTGCTGTTTTTTGTTAAAATTCCGGAAAGCAGAAGTGAAAGACAGGAAAGTGTACTTGTTCTTGCAAAAGAGGGAATCGGATTTTTGAGAGATAATCCCATGATCATGACGCTGATTTTATTTATGGCAGGCGTGAATCTGGTAGCTTCCGCCTTTGATGCAACATTACCGGGGTATGTGCTTCCGAATCCTAAAGGCGGTCAGACCGTTCTTGGAATTGTCACTTCCTGTTCCGGTGTAGCTATGATCATTGGCAGTCTGATTGTTTCGGTTTTACCGAAGCCAAAGGATCGGGTTAAGGTTGTTTATTTGACAATGCTGTTTTCGTTGGGAACTGAAAATTTTTTACTTGCACTTTCCAGAGAACCGTTTGTCTGGTGTATCGGACAGATCATCGGATGGATTCTTGTACCTGTTATGGATGCTAATCTGGATGTGATTCTTAGAAGTACCATTCCGGTGGAATTGCAGGGTCGCGTTTACGCGTGTCGTAATACGCTTCAGTTTTTTACGATCCCGATCGGATTGTTTTTGGGCGGTTTCATGGTAGATAACGTATGCGAACCGTTTATGTCAGCATTTGGTGATTTATCAATCCTGAAAACACTTTTTGGTGCAGGAAAAGGTTCAGGCGCTGCACTTACGATGTTTATACTTGGTGTAAGTGGAAGCATCATCTGCCTTGTTACGGGTAAAAAATTAAAAAAGTATCAATATCAGGATAAGTAGTTTTAACAGAAGGGGCGATCATCTCGCCCCTTTACATTTTTTCCCCTCTTTTCTTTCCAATCTGTGTCTTTTTCATAACCTGATTGCAATCCCGACAAGAAAGGATTCTTTACGGGGAACAATATCGAGGTTGCCGCCGTGTGCCCCGATGATTCGTTGAACGGAGGAAAGTCCGATTCCATGATAGGGGGAGACACCCTTTCGGGAAGTAAAACGGTCTGCCTCCCGCAGCACCTGACCGTCATAAGTGTTTTCAACCTTCAGAAAATACATACTGCCGTTGGTTTCTCCCACAATGAAAATGCGGCGGGAACCTTTCTTTTGCAGACTGCAGGCTTCCACGGCATTATCCAGAAGATTGCCAAGTACCGTACACAGCTCCACATCCGTGAGCGGCAGCCGGTCGGGGAGATCCAGAGATATCTGAAAGTCTGTCTCCTGTGTCTGCGCCATACCAAAGTAATATTCGATGAGCGCATTTACGGCGGGATTTTTACAGAACGCAATATGGGAATGACCGGATGCCGCCCCGACCTGTCCCTCTATCTGAGACAGGAATGTACAGATGTCCGTCTGACCGTGCTCTGCCGCCATGCGGTCTATCGTGCGCAGATGGTGTTTGATGTCGTGAATCAGTCTCCGGTTTTCCGCTACAGCCTCTGAAATCTGTCGGTTGTATTCTGTCTGCATGGAGAGCTGTCGGACGATCTGTTTGCGTTCTTCCTCAAAAATCAGGCTGTTTCTATAGCCGTCCACGATATCGTGCCAGAGAGAACAGCCGATTGCCGCTACGACAAAGAAGTTTCCCCATTCCATAAACCACCCTCCGACAACGGGTTCATAGACCGGAAGAATCCTGTCCCATACCAAAGAGCACATCGCCATTACGGTAGCGTAGAAGATCATCCTGCCGGATTTATGCCCTTTGTGAATGGCAAATACGGCAGTTGCGAGCAGATACAGGGCGGCAGCTGCCTTATAGCAAAAGGCGGATATGGAAAAAAATCGGATTGCCGCAAGGGAAAGCTGCGAGGACAGTATTCCGTATTCCAGTGCATATGCGCAGAAAACAGCTCCGACTGTATTGCTGACAGTCGCGGGCAGAGTTCCCGGTCTGCAGATCCGGTTTTGCAGGATGAGAATCAGCCAGGCAGCCAGATAATTGCAGAACAGCTCCAGCGTATACCAGGGAAATACAGGAAGCGCAATCAGTATATGGAGCATGGGATAAGAGGTAAGTCCGCACATGGCAAGACAGATCAGCCCGAACAGCAGCGTGTTTTTCTGTTTCATCCGCAGACTTAAGTAAAAGGACAGCAGCGCACAGAGCAGCGTAACGGTACAGCAAAACAGACAGACGGCAAACCGGATGTACCTGACGGTATTGACCGCCTCTGCCGTCCCGAAAGCGGGAGGGTAGACGATGCCGCCGTAAAAATGGTCATAGTTGCTGACTGCAATGGTAAGCGTAACAGGCTTTCCTCCTGTAAAGGTAATCATGCGGTTCTGAATCTGTGCCGTTTTGGAGGCGTGATCTCCCATCTGTAGGATAAGCTCGTTGTCCAGATACAGGGTGTAGGCGGAAAAAACTTCCGGTATTTCCAGCGCATAGCCCTCTTTTCTCTCCGGCAGAAAGAAGGTCATCCGGTAAGTTCCGCAGCCGTAGGGGGAAGAGTCTGCCTGACCGGAAAAGTTGGTCTGCTCTCCGATGGAGAGGTAGCGCATATAATGGTCGGAAGTCTGTATTTCTTCCGGATTAAGAAGCGCATCCGGATAAAATGCCCAGCCGTATACAAGAAAGCGTAGCGGCGCATCCCGGATATCGCTCTCCGAAAGCGCCAGAATGCCGTTTGCCGCCTGAATGGTATCCTGACTGTATTTATTGTTGAACCGGTACAGTCCTAAAAAGAACAGGGACGAGCATAGGCAGACCAGACATAAAACGAGGTATTTCCTTATCGTAGAAGATAGCATGTTAGTTCTGTCTCCTTCTTAAAAGAATTGCTCCGGCGGACAGCAGAAGCAGACAGCCGGGCAGCAGAAAGAGCCGCCATTGCCGTCCGGTTTCGTCCGAAGCGACCGTTTCCCTCAAAGAACCGGAAGCGGCTTCCCGTGTTGTCATGAGATAGGTTCCTGTGTGGTCGATGAAGAAGGATGCAGCCCTCGCCGTATCATCATACGCCGTCATGGGAAATTCCGCATCATTTTCATCCGTCAGATACAGGGTATCCGGCGCCGGCTTCGGGGAATATGGCATCGTAACCCGGACATTCGGAAGGGAATCAAGGAAGCTTCCGTTGATGGAAAACAGAAAGGAAAAGCCGCCGTCCTGCCTTTTCTCAATAGTAACTTCGATCTGATCCTCATTCCGGATCGTATCCGGCAAAGCGTCCTCCGGTATGCTGACGGTAATTCCCTGCTTGGAAAATACGGCGTGCCGATTCCCCGTCTGAAGCATCATGAGAAAGCGCGTACCGGAAATCCTGTCTGTGGTCTCTCCGAAATATTCTAAAATGACAGGGGTCGCCGGCG
>CAZVWN010000068.1:0-6777 GCA_964631065.1 uncultured Acetatifactor sp. | reverse complement strand
GCCGGCTGGGTCATATCTGAAGGGGGATTCCCGTCCGCATCCCCGCCGTCGCGGTCGCCGTCATGATAGCCCTCAAGGATAATTTCGTCCGCATAGGAAAAGGACAGGATGCCTGTCCTGCCGCCCTCATACTCGACCTGAAGCCGGTAACTGCTGTCGGGCGTCAGCAGATAAGTGCTGACAGAGAGCATTTCTTGGTCCGCATAAAAAAAATCCTCCTCCAGGCGTATCCAGGAACCGTTGTCCTCTGACAGCAGGACGCTGATTTCCTCCATATTTCCCGGCGGTGTAACCCAGGGAAAGAGAAGGCTTCCTCTGGAAACGATGAGACAGTTGATATCAGGTTTTCCGACTGCCTGTATGGAGACGGGAATGGAAATTTCCGGCAGGGACAGCGCTTCTCCAAACACCGTGCCCTCCGGCGCAGAGATGCTCCCCTTTGCGTCATACAGTCCGACCGTGCCAAAGTCAATGTCTGAAAAATCCCATTCGACCGTAGCCGTGTAGCTGTCACCGTTATCGGTATAGCATTCCAGATAATAAGGGGAGGATGTAAACATTTCCTTTAATGCTTCCACGCCGCTGCCCTGCGGAAAGGCATAAGCATTCGTATAAGGATACCAGACTTCTACCGAGGTAATGACTGCGGGCGGCAGCTCTTTTACGATGACGGGGATCTGAAGCTTCTGTAATACATTTTCGCCAAAGGCATACCCCGCCGGCAGCTCAATACTGCCGACCGCGTAATAGTCGCCCGCTTTGGTCTGATCGATGTCTGAAAAATCCCATGTGACCGGAAAAGTTTCTTCGCGGCTTTCCCCGTCCGCTGTCACGGTAGCGGAAACGGTCCGATACTTAAGCGCCAGCAGATAGATCTTTGTCATGTTGTCGGTGTCGGCAGAGCTTTTTAGGGGCAGTGTAAAGGTCTGTAGGGAGGTCAGCTCCGCTTCGTTCCGGATTGCCGTAACAAGAGAGGGGGTGCCTGTTTCCGTACTGCCGTTGCCCGATACGCACGATACCCCGTTTTCCGTGTCTGCGGGATGCTCCGGTATGTCGGAGGAGTCCGCGGCTGCTGAGAATACCGGCAGACCGTCTGTGAAGCAGAGAAAAACGGTCAGGCAGAAAGAGAGAATGTGTAGGTACAGTCTGCGTTTTTTCACACGATACCTCCCATCCTGGAAAAAATATATTGGCGGTATGTTTCCTGTAGCTGTTTTCTGTTGCGCAGTGTGACGGGGAGATCTTCGCCGTTTGTCATTTGGAAGGTCTGACTGCCGATGTGATCAATATAATCCATATTGATTAAAACACCGCGGTAACAGTTCAAAAACCGCCTGTCATCCTGTAGGGGCGCCGTTACCTCCTGAAAGCTTCCGCTTACCGTTATGACACGGTCGGACGTATGAATCCGCGTCGCACGCTTCTGATAATCTATGTAGAGAATCTGTTCCGTGTGGAGCTCTAATTTCTGATGGTTCACCGTGATCGGAAGCGTCATCACCTCGTAGGGCGGCTTTAGCTGACACAGTGCCATCGCTTCCTCAAATTCCGCCTGATAGAGTGAAAGGGGCTTCAGCAGATAATAAGTGGCGGACAGACGGTATCCCATTCTGGCATAATCTTCGGTTATGGTCAGGAAAATGATCCGGCAATGCCTGTTTTTCCGTCTCAGCCTTTTCGCCGCCTCCATGCCGTCCATGCCCTCCATGTAAATGTCCATGAAGACGAGCTGAAAATCCGTCTGCATGGCGGCATCCAGAAACTGCGCCGCATTCTCATATTCGCTCAGTGTATATTTCAGATGGTTCTGCTGCATATATTTTTCAAGACAGTCTGCCAGCTCTTTTCTGTCTTCTGCATTGTCATCGACGACCGCAATCTGCATTGAAGCTTCTCCTTTGCAAAATATTCCTAGTCTAGTATAACATAAAATCTGACAAAAAATTTGCGCCTTAGACAAAAAAACTGCGTTTTGAACAAAGAGGATTGCATTTCGGCTGATCATACAATATTTTAATTCTTGATAAACTGTAAAAAGTTCTGCTGCGCTGCCGGGCAGAAGGGTATCCGCGTCTGCGGAATGGAGAATGGTATGAGACGAAAGAAAAGCTATGAAATCTGTTTCTTTGTTGTCGGTTGTATCCTGATCAATTATTTCGGGAAAGCATTATCGGATTTTCTCACATTGCCATTGTGGCTGGATGCCGTCGGCACTGTTTTTGCCGCATATGCACTCGGACCGGTAAGCGGTGCAATCGTAGGAGTGACCTCCAACATCATGTACAGTCTGCATTCTCAGGCGAGTTTATTTTACGGGCTGACGAATCTTGTGGTCGGCGTTACGGTCGGCATCTGTGCAAAAAAGGGCGTTTTGAAAACGATGTTCGGGATTCTGTCAAGCGCCTTTCTGGTCGCGGTTCTTTCCGTTTTGGTGTCTGCGCCGTTAAATTTCATTCTCTGGGATGGCGCGACCGGGAATATATGGGGCGACGGTGTGTCGGGACTGCTGCGGGAGCTGGGATGTCATGCGGCGGTCAGCAGTATAATCGGCGAATTTTATCTGGATTTTTCGGACAAAGTAGTAACGATGCTAATTCTGTTTGCTGCAATCCGTTTTTTCCGGAAAAGAAAAGGCGCCGCTTCCGTCCTCCTGCTGTTTTTTGCCGTTCTGCTTCCGGGGAATACGGTTTATGCAGAGGAGTATGATTTTCAAAAATACGAGCAGACGGTTTACAACGGAGAAAACGGACTGCTGGGAGGAAGCGCGAATGACATTGTCCAGACAAAGGACGGCGTTTTATGGATTGGTACCTATGGCGGATTATATCGCTATACCGGGAATGACTTTCAGTGGATCAATCAATTTGATTCCGTGAAAACGGTAAACTGTCTGTATGAGGATGAAGCAGGAAGACTCTGGATCGGAACGAATGACAACGGGGTATCCATCTGTATCAATCAGACGGTATCCAACGTCGTAAACCGGGAGGACGGTCTTCCGTCTAATTCTGTCCGCTGTATCGTGCAGGGCGCGGAGGGGTATTATTATGTGGGAACGACTGACGGTCTGGCGGTGATCCGCATGTCGGGCGGACTGGAGGTTTATCAGATTATCTCTGATGTGATGTACGCGGACAGCATCTGTGCGGATAAAGACGGAAATATTGCCGTTGTTACGGATGAAGGAGGACTTTATCTGATCCGTGGTACGGAGATTATCGTGCGGCAGACGATGCAGGAGGACGGAAAAGCTTACAGCTGCTGTGCCTTTGATGAGACGGGAAAATTATATGTCGGAACCTCGGCAGACACGATTGAAACCTATCAGATTTCGGGAAACCGTCTGGAAAAGCTCTCCTCTACGGAATGCGGCAGCCTTTCGGGGATCAAATCGCTGAAGATTTCGGAAGAAAATATCACGTTTATCTGCGCGGATAACGGCGTAGGGTATCTGACACCGGACGGAGCGTATCATTTTATTGACACGGGCACCTTTAACAGCTCCATTGAGCATATGCTGACCGATTATCAGGGAAATCTGTGGTTTGTTTCTTCAAGGCTTGGTCTGCTTCGCCTGTGCCCGTCCGTTTTTCAGGAAATGTATGAGAAATACGGGCTGGAAGAAACGGTTGTCAATACCGTGGTAAAGTGGAAAAACTGTATGTATTTCGGAACGGACACAGGGCTTTATGCCGGAACGGAAAACGGCAGGACGGAATTTGAGGTTTTTTTGGAGGAGCAGCTGAAAGGAATCCGCATCCGCTGTCTGATGACCGATTCCCGAAATCACTTATGGATCTGTACCTCGGGACAGGGCGTCTGGGAAATTTCGGAAACGGGTGAGATCAGCAGATTTGACAGTAAGTCCGGGGCTGCGGGAGATAAGACACGCTCCGCGATGGAAGGGAAGGACGGTACGGTGATCGTGGCGGGGGATTCCGGAGTTACCTTCATCCGACAGGGCAGGGTGTGTGATACCGTCGGTATTTCGGAGGGGCTTAGTAATCCCAAGGTGCTGACGCTGTATGAGAGAGAGGATGGAAGTATTCTTGCCGGAACGGACGGAAACGGGATTGCCGTCATAGAAAACGGCAGTGTCACGCAGACCCTGAAGCGGGAGGACGGCTTAAGCTCGGAGATTATTTTACGGCTGGTGGCGGATTCGGACGGCGGCGTGTTCGTTGTAACGGGTAACGGCTTATGCTACATGACAGAGGCGGGGGATATCCGGATTTTAGAGAATTTTCCGTATTACAACAATTATGATCTTTTGGAGGGGAATGACGGGGAGCTGCTTGTCTTAAGCTCGGCGGGTATTTATGTTGTGGATAAGGCGGATCTGCTGGCGGGGAAGGAAGTGTCCTATGAGCTTTTGGATGCAGGAAGGGGACTGCGCATGGAGCTTACGCCCAACTCATGGAATTATGTGGATGAGGAGGGAAATCTCTATCTGTCGGGAGATACGGGAGTGGTATGTATGAATCTGAATCAATATGACATCTCTGTCAGATCCTACCGTATGCTGTTAAAGGAGATTGTTGCAGACGGGGAAAGCTACCCGGTGGAAAAAGGAGAGGCGACTTATATACCCCGGGGGGCGCGCAGGATTGAGATCATTCCCGAAATAGTCAATTATTCCATCAATGATCCGAATGTCAGCGTTTATCTGGAAGGCTTTGATCAGGAAGCGAGGATTATGGCGCAGAGCGAGATGACCGGTATGGTATATACCAACCTCCCGTCGGGGGAATACACGTTTCATCTTGCCGTGTTGGAGAACCGGACAGGCAATATCATTGCGGAGAACACCTACCGGATCATCAAGGAAAAGGAAATCTATGATAACTGGTGGTTTCACTTATATGTGCTTGCCGTGGCAGCCATCGCCATTGCGTATCTTACCTGGATGTTTGTCAGAACACAGATACAGAAAACGATCCGCATACAGAGAATGGAACTGGAATGGGCGAAAAATCAGCTGCAGATGGGAAACGAGACGATACTGACGATCGCAAGGACGGTAGATGCAAAGGATGAAAATACCAGTCAGCATTCCGCAAGGGTATCCGAATATTCGGTTCTGATCGCAAAAAGGCTGGGATACAGCGACGGGGCATGCGAGGATCTGCGAAAGATGGCGCTGCTGCATGACATCGGTAAAATCGGCATTCCGGATCAGGTCTTAAATAAACCGGAAGGGCTTTCGGACGAGGAATATAAAGTGATGAAATCCCATGTGACGAAGGGCGCGGAAATCCTTAAGAGCTTTACGCTGATTGAGCATGTGGCGGATGGCGCGCTCTACCACCATGAGAGGTGGGACGGACGCGGGTATCTTCATGGGCTGAAGGGAGAGGAGATTCCCCTGAATGCGAGAATTATCGGAATTGCGGATGCCTTTGACGCCATGACGGCAAACCGTGTCTATCGGAAGAAGCTGGATCCGGGATATGTGCTGTCAGAGCTTCAAAAGGGCAGCGGAACACAGTTTGATCCGCGACTGGTCGATATTATGCTGGAGCTGATTCAGGACGGCACAATTGATATCACGCAGATTTACGGGCGGGAAGGAGCGTGTGAGAATGAAATCTGAAATGCGGCGGATTTATGGAATTACCCTGATGAGCGCGGTTGTCATGCTTGCGGCAGCCTTTGCGATCCATTATGCGACGGACGGGAAGGAAAAGGACAGAACGATCCGGGTGGGCTTTATCTATGTAGGAGATGCCGGCGACGCGTATACCGCAAATTTCCTGAAGGTACAGGAAACGATAGAAAAGCAGTACGGCGGGCGGGTTTACGGTATTGCGAAATACAATGTGCCGGCCGATGCCGTGGAAGACGTTTTAGAGGAGCTGACGGAAGAAAACTGCAGTCTGATCTTTGCAACGAGCTACGACTACGGGGAAAAGGTAAAGGAATATGCCGCGGATCATCCGGAAATTCAGTTTTGTCAGGCGACGTGCGGCAATGCGGACGAGGAACCTCAGGTGTCCAATTACCATACGTTTATGGGGCATATCTATCAGGGCAGATATATCTCCGGCGTAGTGGCGGGAATGAAAATGAAGGAGCTGCTCGATGCCGGAACGATTACGACAAAACAGGCAAAAGTAGGATATGTAGGCGCGTTTCCCTACGCGGAGGTGATTTCCGGGTATACGTCGTTTTTTCTGGGCGTAAGGTCAGTAGTGCCGGAGGCGGTCATGACGGTAAAATACACGGAGACATGGTCGAATTATTATCTGGAAAAGGAATGCGCCGCAGAGCTGATCGACGAGGGGTGCGTAATCATCTCCCAGCATTCGGATACAAGCGGACCGGCGGTCGCCTGTGAGGAAACGGACCGTTCTAAGGCAGTGTTTTATGTCAGCTATAATGAGAGCATGAGAGATGTTGCGCCCACGACCTATCTGACGGGGTGTAAAATTAACTGGGCGCCCTATATGCTGAAAGCGGTAGAGGCGGTGCTCTCCGGTAAAGAGATCGAGCGGAACGTAAAGGGAAATGTCAATGGAAATGATGTGGGAGCGGGCTTTGAGTATGGCTGGGTGGATATGCTGGAAATCAACGAGTTTGTGGCAGCAGCGGGAACGCAGGAACGGGTGGATGAGCTGATCCGTGAATTTCAGCAGGGGAAACTTCAGGTGTTTCAGGGAGAATACACAGGCGTGGATCCGGAGAATGAGGCGGATACGATCGATCTGCGGGAGGGATATCCGGAAAACGGGAAGTCTTCCGCGCCCGGCTTTCACTATGTCCTGAAGGACGTTATCA
>CAZVWN010000067.1:0-11937 GCA_964631065.1 uncultured Acetatifactor sp. | reverse complement strand
GCAAGATAGGGATATAAAAGCCGCGCCGCCGTCAGGCTGCTCTCGCGAAACTGTCTGATCAACAGATAGATCACCAGCCAGAGCGCGAGCAGATCCGCAAGCGCCAGAAAATAGGCGCGCATGCAAAAGAAAAAAACCGACCAGATTCCGTTCAGGAAAAGCGACACGGCATACAGGGACAGCGACAGCTTCCGGTCTCCGCCATCCGACGCCCATACCAGATAAGCCGCGATCCCCATAAGGACATAAAGAATTGTCCACACAACAGGAAACAGCCACCCCGGCGGCGCAAGGGGCGGCTGATACAGCGGCGCATTCCTGCGCATCGCCCCGCCCGTAAGCAGGGTACTGACAATCCCTGTTCCAAGGCTGATCGCGATGCTTATGAGCAATGCTTTCCAATTTATCTCTGATCCTGTTTTTTGAAATCCTGCTTTCTCTAAAAATGACATGTATTTTTCCTGCGCTTTTTATCATATATATGCGCTTACTTCTCATCCAAATACAGCTGAATCCTGTTCTGTATGATCTCCGCGACGGCTTCCGCGCTCTTATCTCCCTCGAAATATCCCTGCGCCTCTTCCCATATGATATCGCTTAAATCCTCATGTGCAATCGGCGCCGGAACGCACTGCTCCAAGAAGCTGCTCCAGTCCTGTAAGGTCGTCGTACCGTCCTCTTTCCGGATACTCTCCACACCGTTCCAGAAAACAGCCCCGTCCTGCTCCCTGTAATAGGAAGAATCTTCAGAGATCCTGCATATGCTCAGCCGTGATGAACCGGACGACAGCTCCTGAATCTCTTCATCCGCCAGCATTTCAAAGAAATAAGAAACCGCCGCCGTATCCACCGTATTTTTATTCACGGCGACAATACCGTCGCACTGTAAAAAGTTTCCGTTCCCCCCGTCCGTCGGTACGCCGACAAAGAAATAATTCTCCCCGTACTTTTCATAAAGCGCATTCATCTGGTTCAGAGAAGACCCTGCCAGCACATCCGCCAGCGTCTCGCCCTTTCCCAGCTTCTTTCCGGGCTGCGGATCCGCTTCTCCATATTTTTTTGCAGCCTTCAGGATCCGCAGAAAAATCTCATCCTCAAAATGGCATTCCTTCTTTTCCCAGTCGATCAGTACAGAGGAATTTACACCATATTCCGTCATAAAGCGAAGCAGGGCGCGCGGCGCAAATCCACCCTCTCCCTGACAGATCAATCCGTCAAATTCCCCACTCTCCATCAGATCAAGCATCTCCTCCAGCGTCCATGTTTCCTCCTGCCGGATATCCTTTAACGTAACCAGCGTTTCCACACTGACATCCGCCGGCAGTCCGTACAGCTTCCCGTCCACCGTTCCCAGCCCCAGCGCTCCGGGAAGCAGCCGCCCGGTAAAGTTTTCCGTAAGCACCGACCCCAAATCCGACAGCAGCCCTTTTTCCGCAAGCAGGGCGAAATCCTCCCGGGAAAGATACAGGATATCAGGTCCTTCCCCTGCCATCAGCTCTGCTATGATCCGATCCCGGTAATCGGAAAGCGGCTCCTCTCCTCTCGCCTCGAAAACATAGCTGTAATTCGGGTTTCTCCGGGCAGACACTGCGGCACAGTTTACAACCTTCTTTACCTCTGCGTCTGTCAGACTGACCACACGCACGGCATCCTTCTTTGAGATCTGCTCACCGCCAAGCTCCGCAATCCAATCCTCCGTTTTGCCGGATATCTCTCCGTACATCCGAAAGCGGTATATTCCGTCGCTTCCCCGAAAAAGCATGGTCTGATAAGCTGAATTGACACCATTGCCCTCATATGAAAAAACAAGTGCCCGCTCTCCGCTCTCAATATCCCACCTGACGATACCCTTCGAGGAAATATAATAAAGTCCGTTTTCCCATAATCCGCAGCTTCCCCTGTAATCCTGCTCTGTCATCTCCCCCGCTTCTCTCAGAGCAGACGCTTCCGCGTCAAACCGGCAAAAGCGGATGCGCTTCTCCTGCCTGTCATACACCGGAAAGATCAGCTCCCCTTCCTCCGTCCGGACGGGAGACTGTATCTGTTCCAACTCCCCATACTTCTGAAAGACAAGAAGCTCCCCCGACGCGTTCAGGACATACAGCTCCCGCAACGGATTTTCCGAATTTCCCGAGACAACGTAGCTATGCCCGTCTGCATCATAAAAACATTCTATCTGCGGAATCTCATACGTATTTTCAAAGATTCCCTTTTCCAGAAACAGCTCCCTGACATCCGTAATCTCCGCTGCCGTTTTGTCGAGTCTCGTCCGTACAATGCTGATCTGCGCGTGACCGGAATTTCCGTTTTCATCCGTTCCAAGCCTGTCAAAAAGCAGGGCAAAGCTGCCGTCCGCAAGCAGATCGGCATCTATAATCTGAAAATAATTCCCTTCATAATCCGCATCCGCGCCGATCCCCATCTTTTCCGGCGTCAGTTCATACAGACTGCTCTCCCCCGACGCAGCATCATACACCTCCAGATACTGCTTCGGACGGTTCAGTCCCTCGATATTGTATTCATGCAGTCTGCAGAGCTTCCCGGCGCATTCCCCTTCCTCCGTAACAAAGTGAAACCGGATCTCCCCTTCCGGCTGCGGATCCGCCCACGATACAGCGGTATACTCTTTCGCCCAAAGCTCCTGTCCTTCGCCGACCTCCTGCGCCGCCGCAAAACCATTTTCCTTCCATGCCGCCTCTTCCCATACCGTATCCGATGCGCTTTCAGATGCCTCTGAGCCGGCTTCCTGCCCGCACCCCGCAAGACACAGCGCAAGCAGCGCGAAAGTCAGCCGCTTCATAATTCCCCTCCACTGCTTTCCCATAGTAATTTTCCTTTCCGCAATAAAACATAAGGTTGCCAAAAAACTATCTTGTGATTTACTATCTTACGAGTATAATTTTATTTCTGTTTTCCCGAAATGTCAATTTTTTATAAGCCCAGGCATCAATCTATTTATCATCCGGCTAATTCCGGCTGCCTTGATGCAAAAAAGGACATTCCCGGATTTCTCCGGAAATGTCCCTTGTATGTCATTGCAATTGAAAATTTCGTGTAACGGCTCAGTTACCCTTTGCAGCCTTCTCAGCCTTCAGCGCTGCGGTAAGCTGAGGAACGATCTTGTTTAAATCGCCGACAATACCGTAGTCAGCCACATCAAAGATCGGCGCCGTCTCATCCTTGTTGATTGCAACGATGAGGTCGGATTCCTCCATACCTGCAACGTGCTGGATCGCACCGGAGATACCGATTGCGAAATAAATCTGGGGACGAACGGTCTTACCGGTCTGTCCGACCTGAAGATCCTTCGGCTTCCAGCCGTTATCCACAACGGCACGGGAACAGGATACGGTTCCGCCCATCACTTCAGCGAGATCCTCAAGGATCTTGAAGTTTTCTGCGCTTCCGACGCCACGTCCGCCGGATACCAGAACCTTTGCATCCATAATGTCTACAGTATCGGAAACTGCCTTTACGATCTCCTTTACCGTAACGTACTTATTGTTCGGCGTAAAGCCGGGATTGAACTCCTCGACAACAGCCTTTGCGCCCGCGATCGGAGCGATCTTCTGCATAACGCCGGGACGAACGGTCGCCATCTGAGGACGGTTATCCGGGCATGCGATGGTTGCGATGGTATTTCCGCCGAATGCAGGACGGGTCATCAGCAGCTGATTGTGCTTCTGCTCCTGTCCGGGAATTGCGTTCAGCGGGAAATCGCCGATCTCAAGTACCGTACAGTCTGCGGTCAGACCGGTTGCAACTCTTGCGGAAACGGTAGGTCCGAGATCACGGCCGATCGCCGTAGCGCCGACCAGCATGATCTCCGGCTTATACTTTTCGATCACGGAAGAGAGCGCATGTGCATACGGCTCTGTTCTGTAAACCTCCAGCTCAGGATCGTCAACAAGGATAACCTTGTCCGCGCCATACTCAGCCAGCTTGTCGGCAAGTCCCTTTACCTGATATCCGATCAGGACTGCAACAACCTCTGTGGAAAGCTTCTCTGCCAGCTCCTTGCCCTTTCCAAGCAGTTCATACGCGATAGAGCTGACCTCATTGTCTACCTGCTGGGCGAAGACAAATACGCCCTTGTATTCTTCAATATTCTTGGTTACCATGGTTTGCCTCCTCTATTAGATGATGTGCTTCTCTTTGAACTTACCCACAATGTAGCTTACTGCCTCTTCGGGTGAATCAGGCACAACCTTCTCTCCTGCACCCTTACGAACCTTGTCGGATGCCTTTGCAATCTTTGTCGGTGAGCCCTTAAGTCCGAGGTTGCTGTCATCAACATCCTTCAGGTCAGCTCTGCCCCATGTCGTGATCTCTGCCGCACAGGCATCGAAAATTCCGCCGGGCGTCATATAGCGGGGCTCGTTCAGCTCGGAAAGCGCCGTGATCAGGCAGGGCATCTGAACCTCTACCACATGATATCTGTCGTCATACTGTCTCTGAACCGTTACCTTGTCGCCGTCGATCTTAATATCCTGCGCATAGGAGATTACAGGGATTCCAAGATGCTCTGCGATCTGGGGACCAACCTGCGCGGTATCGCCGTCGATTGCCTGACGGCCCGTGATGATCAGATCATAATCAATGTTTCTCAGCGCACCTGCGATGGTCGTGGAGGTTGCCCAGGTATCCGCGCCGCCGAGTACCCTGTCCGTTACCAGAATACCATTGTCTGCGCCCATTGCAATCGCCTCGCGGAGAACGTCTGCCGCCTTGGGAAGTCCCATGGTAAGAACCGTAACCTCTGCGCCGAACTGATCCTTCAGTCTCAGAGCCGCCTCAAGACCTGCCTTGTCATCCGGGTTCATGATAGCAAGCATTGCGCCTCTGTCAAGAGTTCCGTCAGGATTGAATTTCACGCCGCCCTTTGTATCGGGCACCTGCTTAATACAAACAACAATCTTCATTGTATTTTCTCCTTCATTCTCTTTTCATTATTCTTTTCAATTTACTTCAACAGATTAGAAGAGATAACCATTCTCTGTACCTCAGAGGTTCCCTCGTAGATCTCCGTGATCTTCGCATCACGCATCATGCGCTCTACGTCGTACTCTCTGATGTAACCGTAGCCGCCATGGAGCTGGACAGCCTTTGTCGTAACCTCCATCGCAACCTCTGCCGCATACAGCTTCGCCTGTGCAGCCTCTACAGAGTAAGAGATCTTCGGATTGCTTCTGTATTCATCCTTCTTCAGCGCCGCCTTGTAAACCAGCATCTTTGCAGCTTCCACCTTGGTCGCCATGTCTGCGAGCTGGAACTGGGTATTCTGGAATCCGCTGATCGCCTTGCCGAACTGCTTTCTCTCCTTCGTATAAGCGATCGTTCTCTCGAGTGCGCCCTCCGCGATGCCGAGCGCCTGTGCAGCGATACCGATACGTCCGCCGTCGAGCGTGTGCATTGCGATACCGAAGCCCTTACCCTTCTGTCCGAGCAGATTCTCCTTCGGGATACGGCAGTCCGTAAAGATCAGCTCGTAGGTAGAAGAACCGCGGATACCCATCTTCTTCTCCTTCGTACCGAAGGTAAATCCGGGCGTTCCCTTCTCAACGATGAAAGAGGAAATCTCCTTCATCTTTCTGCCGTTCTTCTCAATGATGCCGGTAACGGCGATCACGATATAAACGTCTGCTTCCTTACCGTTTGTGATGAAGCACTTGGAGCCGTTGAGCACCCACTCGTCTCCGTCGAGGACAGCCTTTGTCTGCTGACCCTGTGCATCAGTTCCCGCGCCGGGCTCGGTCAGACCGAACGCGCCGATCTTGCGGCCGCTTGCCAGATCCGGAATATATTTCTGCTTCTGCTCTTCCGTACCGTAGGTCAGGATCGGGTCGATGCAGAGAGAGGTATGTGCGGAAACGATAACGCCTGTCGTACCGCAGACCTTGGAAAGCTCCTCTACACACATTACATAGGTCAGGATATCACAGCCCTGTCCGCCGTACTGCTTCGGAACGGGAATACCCATAAATCCGTACTTTGCCATCTTCTCAACGGTCTCTCTGGGGAAGCGCTCTTCCTCATCCACTTCCTGTGCAAGAGGCTTTACTTCGTTTTCCGCGAAATCCTTGAAAAGCTGTCTCGCCATCTCATGTTCCTTGGATAATGTAAAATCCATGATGTTAATCCTCCAATTATCTTTTTATTCCCGCGCCGGAACGCACCAAAGCCTCCGGCGCAGGGTTGTTACTGCTGTTTTCTCTTTCTTCTTAGTTTGCATCCACAGGCGTCTTGGTACGGTCTGCATTGTATACATAGAAGCCCTTGCCGCTCTTTACGCCGAGGTTTCCGCCGCGAACCATCTTGCGGATCAGCGGACATGCACGATACTTGCTGTCTCCGGTCTCCTTATAGAGAACGTCCATGATCGCAAGGCAGATGTCAAGACCTACGAAATCGCCCAGCTCAAGAGGTCCCATGGGATGATTTGCGCCCAGCTTCATCGCGGAGTCAATACCTGCGATATCAGAAACGCCTTCCATCTTGATGAAAGCAGCCTCATTGATCATCGGGATCAGGATACGGTTTACAACGAAGCCCGCCGCTTCATTTACCTGTACAGGTGTCTTTCCGATCTCCTCGGAAATCTTCTTGATCGTCGCTACGGTTTCCTCAGGCGTATTCACACCTGCGATCACCTCAACCAGCTTCATGCGGTCAGCCGGATTGAAGAAGTGCATACCGATCATCGGACGGGTCAGACCGTTTCCGATCTCCGTGATGGAAAGGCTGGAGGTGTTGGAAGCGAATACACACTCCGGCTTGCAGATCTTGTCCAGCTCGCCGAACGTCGTCTTCTTTACTTCCATGTTCTCAAAAGCAGCTTCAACGATCAGATCGCAGTCTGCGCAGAGATCTTCCTTCAGACCGGGCGTGATCTTCGCAACGATCGCGTCTGCGGTCTCCTGTGTCATCTTTCCTTTCTCTACCAGCTTTGCATATCCCTTCTGAATCTTTGCCTTGCCGCCCTCAGCCCACTCCTGCTTGATATCGCAGAGAGCAACCTCGTAACCGTCAACCTGGGCAAATGCCTTGGCAATGCCCTGTCCCATCGTTCCTGCACCGATAATACCAACCTTCATTTTGAATCCTCCTTCATTTATGAAATCGCAAGCGTCATGCCTGCCTTTTTCGTTTATGCGTTCTTGAACGGCTCCTTTACCTTCTCCTTGTTCTTGTCAAGGAAGAATGCCATACCGTACTTCTGATCCTCCGTCTCAAAGCAGTCGCCGAAGAGCTTTTCCTCGATCACGATCGCCTGATCCATGTCCGCGTCAAGCCCCTCGTTGATCGCCTTCTTGCAGTTGCGCACTGCGATAGGTGCGTTCTTTGCGATGCCCGCCGCCATCTTCTGTGCTGCCGCAAGCAGAACCTCCTGTGCCGTCTTTACGACATTGCCCTCTGCGTCCGTCTCAGCGGAAAATACTTCGTTTACCAGACCGATCCGATACGCCTCTGCCGCCTTGATGTTACGCGCCGTGTAGATCATCTGCTTTGCCATGCCTGCGCCGACCAGACGGGCAAGTCTCTGGGTTCCGCCGAATCCGGGCGTAATACCGAGACCGACCTCGGGCTGACCGAATACTGCGTTATCGGAACAGAGTCTGATGTCACAGCTCATGGAAATCTCGCAGCCGCCGCCGAGCGCAAAGCCGTTTACCGCAGCGATCACGGGAATCGGGAACGTCTCAAGCTTACGGAATACGTCATTGCCCTTCTTGCCGAAAGCCTCTCCCTCTGCCTTTGTCAGCGTACTCATCTCCGCGATATCCGCCCCTGCAACGAAGGACTTTGCGCCCGCACCCGTAAGGATCAGGCAGCGCACCTCGTCAAGGTTTACCGCATCCAGCGTCGCATCCAGCTCGTCGAGCACCTGGGAATTCAGGGCATTCAGAGCCTTCTCGCGGTTGATCGTAATCGTAGCGACATTACCGTTTACTTCATATAAAATGTAATCCATATCTACCTCCGGACAGTACACTAAGGCGGCAGGAACCCCACCGCCTTACGTTTTTAATTTGAAAAAAATCAGTCTTCAATCTTTACGATTGTGGAGCAGCCCATGCCGCCGCCGATACAGAGCGTTGCAAGACCCGTCTTTGCACCCTTTGCCTGCATCTCATGCAGCAGGGTAACAAGGATACGGCATCCGGAAGCGCCTACGGGATGTCCGAGTGCGATCGCGCCGCCGTTCGGGTTCAGCTGCTTCTCTACGTCGATGCCGAGATCTCTGCCGACCGCTACGGACTGTGCCGCAAATGCCTCGTTTGCCTCGATGATATCGAAGTCTTCGATCTTCATGCCGGTCTTTTCCATAACCTTCTTTGTAGAAGCAACAGGACCGATACCCATAACCTCAGGACGCACACCTGCAAGAGCGCCGGCAACGAAGGTAGCCATCGGCTTCACGCCAAGCTCCTTTGCCTTCTCCTCGCTCATGACAACGATCGCAGCCGCGCCGTCGTTGATGCCGGAAGCGTTTCCTGCGGTAACGAAGCCGTCGGGATTGATCGGGCGGAGCTTTGCAAGTCCCTCGATCGTGGAGCCTGCACGGGGTCCCTCGTCAACCTTAAACTCGATCGTCTCCTTCTTTTTCTTTACCATAACCGGAACGATTTCCTTCTCAAATGCGCCGGACTTCTGCGCTGCTTCCGCCTTCTGCTGGCTCTTTAAAGCGAACTCGTCCAGCTCCTCACGGGTAAGACCCCATTCACGGCAGATATTGTCAGCCGTCATGATCATGTGATAGTTGTTGAACGCATCCCAGAGAGCGTCGTTGATCATCGTATCAACCATCGTTGCATTTCCCATACGATATCCGAAACGCGCCTGCGGAATCGCGTAAGGAGCCATGGACATATTCTCCATACCGCCGGCAACCACGATATCAGCATCGCCCGCCATGATCATCTGTGCAGCCTGGTTTACACAGTTTAAACCGGAACCGCAGACAACGTTCATCGTAACGGCGGGAACCTCGATGGGAAGACCTGCCTTGATGGATGCCTGACGTGCAACGTTCTGACCCTGACCTGCCTGGATAACGCAGCCCATGTAAACCTGATCCACATCCTCCGGCTTAACGCCCGCTCTGTTCAGCGCTTCCTTAATTACGACAGCGCCCAGCTCTGCTGCGGGGGTTGTGCTCAGTGTACCGCCCATGGTGCCGATCGCGGTACGGCATGCTCCGGCTAAAACAACTTTCTTTGCCATTTTTGAATCCTCCTGTGAATTGTTTTATGATTGTTATTTTTTTATCATAGCCACTGTCCCTAGTTTACCATAGTCAAAAGCGTTTTGCAATCCATTTCCTGCATATTTGACAAAAAAATAACAAGAGCTGTTCCTCTGCATACAAAAGGCGGCGGACTCTCCCGTCCACCGCCTTTCGTGATACCCGTCCCGGCGCTTCACGGACTGCACGGCAACCCGTCCCTGCCGCCCGCAAAGCGCCGTCCGCAGTTTCAGTTCTCCGGCTCGATCAGTCCGTAAGTATCTCCCTTTCTCTTGTATACCACATTGACCTGATCCGTCTCCGCATTGATGAATACAAAGAAGCTGTGTCCGAGCAGCTCCATCTGGATGCAGGCATCCTCCGCGTACATCGGCTTAATGTCAAACTTCTTGGTACGGACGATCTTTACCTCCTCTTCGTCCATGTAATCGTTTTCCACATACATCTTGCTGAAGGAACCCGCCGCCTGCTGCCTGTCCACAATCTTCGTCTTATACTTCTTCAGCTGTCTCTCGATGATCTCCTCTACCAGATCTATGGAAACATACATATCGTTGCTTACCTGCTCCGAACGGATGATATTTCCCTTTACCGGAATCGTTACCTCGATCTTCTGCCGATCCTTCTCCACGCTCAGCGTTACATGTGCTTCCGTATCAGGATTGAAGTATTTTTCAAGCTTCCCGATTTTTTCCTCCACAGCAGCCTTCAGTCCGGGTGTTACCTCAATATTTCTTCCAACAATGATAAATTTCATACGAATCATCCCTTTCGTTTCTTTATTGTATAAGCATTATACCATATTTCCGCTTGGTTTTGCAACAATTTAACAAATTTTTTACTGCTTTTTGATATTAAATCTGTCAACCGAATTTTCAACATTTTTCGACAAAATAAGATTTTTAGGAGAACTTCACAAAACAGACGTTCCGATTCCTGCGACAAAATATCACAAAAAATCCCTCTCAGACCGTGTGGATAATGTGCATAACTAAGTGTATAAGTAACTTTTGTCTGATTTTGCGGAATTTTGACTGTGGATAACTTTTTCGCCGGATTCTCTTTCCTTTCGACGGAATTTTCTTTTTGCGCTCCGTTTTGTCTATTTTGCACAGCGGACACCCGGAACCGAAAACAGGCGGGAAAAAAGTTTTTTGAAAACTCCGGAAAAAAGCCGCATCCCCGTGTCAGGTGATGCGGCCTTTCTTCTATAATAATATGCTGCCTATGGATTTTTTCTTACGTCAGAAGATTCTTCTGATGGCAAGTATCTTTCTGTAATCTGCCTGTGAAACGACGATCCCCGTTCTCTTGTTGGAGGCATGTACGATCTGTCCGTTGCCGATATAAAGCGCCACATGACCGGAATAGCAGATCAGGTCGCCCGGCTGCGCATTGGCAAGTCCGTCCACCGCGTATCCCTGCGTGCGGTCAGATGCCGAGGAATGCGGCAGACTGACGCCGAAATTCGCATAGACGCTCATGACAAAGCCGGAACAGTCCGTACCGTTTGTCAGACTCGAACCGCCCCATACATACGGGTTTCCGACAAACTGCAATGCGTACTCCGCTACTGCCACGCCCATCTCGCTTCCTTCGCCGACGCTGTAGGTAACATCCGTCCGTGCAGAAGCGCTCTCCGTCTTCTTTGCAACCTTTGCCGCTGCTGCCGCCTGCGCCTTCTTACGCTCTTCGGCTTCCTTTGCCAGACGTGCTTCCTCCTCTTCGCGGGATTCCGCCTGTACAAACTCGCTGTGAAGTACCACATAATCCTTCGATACCCAGCCCGTACCTTCCTCGACGTCGACCTTTGCCCAGCCCTCCGTCTCCTCAAGAACCAGAAGCTCGTCCGCCTCCGGAACCATGCCGATAATGGAAGATTCCGTCGTCGGCTCCGAACGCACAAACAGCGTCTGCGTATCTACCGTTGCAATTCTTGTTCCCACACTTCTCGCAAGCTCTACCGCGTCCTCTCCGGTCACACAGTATTCGCCCTTGACATATCCGGTAACGGAGCCTGAACGGATCAGATACCAGCCGTTCTCCTCCTGCTGAAAAGTGCCGACGGAATTGTTATAGAGCTTTCCGACGATCTCACCCGACTCATCCGGCAGACTTCTCACATTGACATATGCTCTCACCTGCGCAATCACCAGATTGCGGAACAGCTCTTCCTCTGCCGCAGCGGCATCCTGCGTTCCCTCCGCTTCCTCCTTCTCCTTACCGATCCATTCCACAATGGATTCCACGGGGATCGCCGTCTGTTCAGAGACGTCCTCCAGTTTATTTCCCTTCGCGATAACAAGTCCGATCCCGCCGCTCGGCAGAACGGATGCCTCTGCGGTAAGTCCCGCGCCTGAAAATCCCATCATTGCCGCCAGTATATATGCCGTCGCTCTCACACCTCTGCGCTTCATGCTTTCCTCCATCATCCGTATGTTCCCTGCAATATCTATTTCAAAAAAATAAAGTTTTTCGTTTCATTTGTTACAGAATTGTTACAACCATTAACAAATATAGCACGCTCCGCCGTCTTTGTCAACCTTCGCATTCCGGAAGAATATTCCTGCAAACCCGCATATTTACTGGCTTCTCGGCATTATACACAAAAAAAAGCTGCCAAAATTGACAACCCTTTTTTTGATATTTCCTTTATATATAATACGGATTGTTCCGTGCTTTGCACTCCC
>CAZVWN010000066.1:5011-11961 GCA_964631065.1 uncultured Acetatifactor sp. | reverse complement strand
TAACTTTCCGGAGGAAAAAGAGATGAAAAATATGTCAGTAAGGGTGAAACTGGTATTACAGCTGGTGCTGATGGGAGTCGGACTGCTCGGCGTTTCCTTTTTCGGCGTGGTCGGTATGCAGCAGATCGCAGACGGAAATGCGGAGCTGAATGCCGTTTCGGCAAAATGGACCGGATATATGCTGGGCTTCGGGCTGACGGTGTTTGCATTGCTGATCATAGCGGGAATCATTATCCTGATCAGCATCGACAGACCGTTACGAGAGGCGGTAAAGCTGATTAACGGTATGGCGTCCGGCGATATGACGGGACGCGCGGATAAGAGACGGATGGAGACGAGGGATGAGTTCGGAGCGCTTATGACTTCCATGAATACGCTGGCGGAGAATCTGGACGGGCTTCTTTCGGAGGTGCAGAGCGGAAGCGTCCTGCTGTCTGCGGATGTTGACGGTGCGTTAAAGAATCTGAACAGACTCAATGACGAGATCAACGGCGTTTCGGCGACGACGGAGCAGATGACGGCAGGAACGCAGGAGGCAGCCGCTTCGGCGCAGCAGGTCGGCAGCATGGCGCAGGAGATTGAAACGGTTTCTAAAAATATTGCCGTCCGTGCGCAGGAGGGAGCGGAAAAGGCGGCGGACATTCATCAGCGCGCAAAGGAAGCAAAGGAAAATACAACGGCAAATAAGACGAAGGCGAGCGATATCAAGAATGAGATCAGCGTCAGCCTGACGAAATCCCTTGAAGGGGCAAAGGTTGTCAGCGAGATCAATAAGCTGGCGGAAGCGATCATGGGTATCACGTCTCAGACGAATCTGCTCGCGTTGAATGCTTCCATTGAGGCGGCGAGAGCCGGAGAAGCGGGAAGAGGGTTTGCGGTTGTTGCGGATGAGATTCAGAATCTTGCGGAGCAGTCAAAGGCAACGGTAGAAAACATCCAGAAGCTGACGGGAGAGGTGACGGTAGCGGTTGAAAATCTTTCGACGGACGCGGAGAAGCTTCTTAACTTTGTTGCGGTTGACATTTCGGCGAATTTCCATTCCTTCCTCACCATTGCGGATGCTTATAATGAGGATGCGAAATACGTGGATGAGCTGGTTACGGATTTCAGTGCGATTTCTCAGGAACTGCTTGCATCCATCGACGGTGTCATGGCTTCTATTGACAATGTCAGCAAGGCAGCAGGAGAGGGCGCGCAGGGAACGATGGAGATCGCATCCCGCAGCGCGGATATTGCAGGGGCATCTTCCGAGATCCTTGAGCTGATGAAGGAAGCGGATGCCGCTGCGGCGCGTCTGAAAAAGAGTGCGGAGACGTTCCGTCTCAGCGCCGTATAGACGAAAGCGTATTGTACCGAAGGACTGATGCGGACGTGTCAGAACAGGAAAAATGAAAAGCAGCGGGAACATGCTCCGGGAGATCCTCCCGGGGCATGTTTTGCGTATGGCGCAGACAAAAAGGATGCAATTTTTGGATATTGCAATGGCGCTGAAAATCGGGTAAGATTCTGAAAGGAAGTGCAGTCTGCGGAGAGACGGCTCCTGACAGACAGATGAATGAGCAGAAGAAGGAACGCATTTTGAGTAAGATGAGGAATGTTAAGGAAAACTTAAGGCTTGCGGGCATTCCCAAACCGCTGCTGGAATGGTATGATAGAAATAAGCGCGTGCTTCCCTGGCGGGAAGAGCCGACGCCGTATCATGTCTGGGTATCGGAGATCATGCTGCAGCAGACGCGTGTGGAAGCCGTAAAGCCGTACTATGACAGATTTATGAAAGCGCTGCCGGATATCCGCTCGCTGGCGGAGGCGGAGGAGGAGACGCTGTTAAAGCTCTGGGAGGGGCTTGGCTACTATAACCGCGTGAGGAATCTTCAGAAAGCGGCGATACAGATCAGACAGGATTACGGCGGAGAGATGCCGGGAAGCTACGAGGAGCTGCTGAAGCTGAAGGGGATCGGCAGCTATACGGCGGGGGCGGTCGCTTCGATCGCGTTCGGGCTGTCCTTTCCTGCGGTGGACGGCAATGTGCTGCGGGTTGTCGCAAGGGTTTTGAAGGATGAGCGGCTGATCTCGGAACAGAAGGTAAAGCGTGCCGTTGAGGAAGAGCTTTCCGGAATCATGCCGAAGGAGCGTCCCGGAGATTTTAATCAGGCGATGATGGAGCTTGGCGCGTGCGTCTGTATCCCGAACGGGGCGCCGCACTGTGCGGAATGTCCGCTGGCGGAAATCTGTCTGGCGCACAGGGACGGCATGGAGCAGTCGTTCCCGAAAAAGGCGGAAAAAAAGGCGAGAACGATAGAACAGAAAACGGTTCTGATCATACGGGATGCGGACAGGGTGGCAATCCGGAAACGTCCTAAGAAGGGACTGCTGGCGGGAATGTATGAGTTTCCGATGCTGGAAGGATACCGCACGGCGGAGGAGGTAAAGGCGTTTCTGGCGCAAAACGGGCTGTCTGCCCTGCGCATCCTGCCGCTTGCGGATGCAAAACACATTTTTACACACAAGGAATGGCATATGAAAGGCTTTCTGATCCGCGTGGATGAGCTGGCGGAAAAGGCGACGGAAAGCGGAGAGAGGCTGTTTATCGAGCCGTCCGAGACGGCGGAAAAATATCCGATACCGTCCGCTTTTGCGGCATATACGCCGGCGCTGAACATCAGGCTGGGGAAAGAAAGATATGAGGAGGAGAACGGATGAAATTATTGTCAATAGCAGTTCCCTGCTATAATTCGGCGGAATATATGGGAAATTGTATTGATTCCCTTCTTGTCGGGGGAGAGGATGTCGAGATCATTATCGTAGACGACGGCTCGACGAAGGACCGGACGGCGGAGATCGCGGATGAGTATGCCGCGAGATTTCCCGGAATCGTAAAGGCGGTACATAAGGCGAACGGCGGGCACGGTTCTGCCGTCAATGCCGGGATCGACAACGCGAGCGGACTGTATTTTAAGGTTGTAGACAGTGACGATTGGGTAAAAAAGGATGCGTATCTGCGCGTTCTGGAGACGCTTAGGCAGCTTGCGGGCGGGGCGCAGACGCTGGATATGTTAGTGTGCAATTATGTATATGAAAAAGAGGGCGAGAAGCGCAAGAAGGTCATTCATTACCGGGGAACGCTGCCCACGGATACCCTGTTTACCTGGAATGACTGTAAGCGTTTTAAAAGGGGACATTATATTCTGATGCATTCCGTCATTTTCCGGACGAAGCTTTTGAAGGAGTGCGGGATCAGGCTGCCCGAGCATACGTTTTATGTGGATAATCTGTATGTGTTCGAGCCGCTGCCCTATGTAAAGAATCTGTACTATCTGGATGTGAATTTTTACCGTTACTATATCGGGCGTGAGGATCAGTCCGTCAACGAGCAGGTAATGATATCGCGGATCGATCAGCAGATCCGGGTGAATCAGCTGATGGTGGATTATTTCGTTGAAAGGAAGAATGAGATTCTGAAGACCAAGAGGCTGTTCCAGTATATGTGGAATTATCTGGAGATCATTACGACGGTCTCTTCGGTTCTGCTGCTCCGTTCCGGGACGGAGGAGAATCTTGCGAAGAAGGCGGGACTTTGGGAATATATCCGACAGAAGGATAAAAAGCTGTACCGCAGACTGCGCACGGGGCTGCTCGGCGAGGCGATGAATCTGCCGGGGAAGGGCGGACGTGCGATCTCGGTGGAAGGATACAGAATAGCGCAGAAAATCTTTAAGTTTAACTGATGCAACCAAAATGCAGCCGGAAGCTGCAGAAAAAAAGATTGCCGTCACCTATAACGGGTGGCGGCAATTTAGTAAGCTTTAGTCTGTCTGCGGTGTTTTCCGATGCTTTGCAGGACGGCTGACCGTGAGCCATTCCCTGCGGTAAACGACGGCATACAGGATGGTTCCCATCAGAATCCCTGTCGAGACGTCAAAGACGGAATGCTGCTTGATCAGCATGGTCGAGAGGATGATCGACACGGCGAGGATGCCGGAGGCGATACGGATCAGCTTTCCGTGTTTCATGGAAGCGATCTCCTGACTGCGCATGACGGCGAAATGCGCGCCCATGGAATTGAACACATGAATACTCGGCCAGAGGTTTGTCGGCGTATCGGCCTTCCAGAGGAGCGATACGAGATAAGTAAAGCAGTTGTCGCGCGGCATTTCGGTCAGACGGAGATCGTGACCGTTCGGCCAGAGCGTCGAGATGACGAGAAAAACAGTCATTCCCGCGCAGAGAAAGGTACATACTTTACTGTAATCCTGCTCATTCTTAAAGAACAGGAAAATTACCACTGCCGCCACATAGACAAACCACAGGAGATAGGGAATCACGAATACCTCGCAGAACGGGATATAGTCATCCGGAGCGACATGGATGATCCGGTAATTTTTTACATTGGTCTTTTCCAGCCAGGCAAACCAGACCAGATAGACTGCCATGTACAGCAGCATGGGGATGGCGTGTTTATATTTATTGTAAAAAAGCTTTGCACGGTTGCATTTCATTTCAGATACCTCATCTTACAGACAATCTGTTTCAAACTTAGTATAGCGTCAAAAAATGAAATTGCAACGTTTTTTTTCGGTTTTGTGTATTTCTTAAGAAATCCTTTCACTTTACGGGAGGTCAGCTTCGCAGGGAAGGATGAGCCGCAATGCCTTCTGTTCGCAGATTACGGTAAAGCGGTCCGTCTTTCGCATGACTTCTCCGTCCGTGTGCAGCCAGAGGGGAGAGGACAGCTCGACGGAAATTCTTTTTGCGCGGTACGGTGTGATGCCCTGAAACCGGAGATGCTCCCCCTTATAGGCAGTCGGGAGCGCGCGGAGCACGCGCAGGGCGGTCATGTCGCCCACGGTGCAGAGATCCAGAATCCCGTCTGTTGCGTCCGCGTCGGGACAGAACATAAAGCCGCCGCCCTCGAAGCGGTGAAGCATACAGGCGATAAAGAGCATATTCTGAAAGGGAATGGGGGCATTATCGTCAAGGAACAGCTTTGCGGCGGTGGGTTTTGACGTGAAGAGCTGTTTTAGGGCGATGCCGAGGTAAGTGAGCTTTCCGAGTCCGATCCTGTTCAGAACCTTTTTTAGGCGGGAATGCAGCGCTTCCTCGCAGATTGCCGCATCATATCCGATCCCGCAGCTTACGATGAAGCGCCTGGTCTCACCGTCGGGATAATGTACGGTTCCAAGATCCATGGCGGTCGGCGTGCCGGTCCGGAGGATCAGCTCCAGCGCGGCGGCGGGAGCGGTAGGAATTTTCAGATCCCTTGCCAGATCGTTGCTTGAGCCGGTCGGAATATAGCCGAGCGTCAGGCGGCGGGTGTCCCGGATGCCCTGCAGCGCCTCGTTCACGGTTCCGTCGCCGCCGAGTATGATGAGCTTGAGGGACGGGTCTGCCGCGTCCTCTGTGATCTCCTTTGCCAGTCGCGCAACATCGCCGCATTTTTCGGAAAAGTAGGGCAGGAACGGTACTTTTTCACGAAGCAGGATCGGTTCGATCTGCTGTTTCCATATGGTAAGACCTTTCCCGGAACGGGATGCCGGATTGATGATGATATGATACATGAGCTGCCGCCTTTCTCTTGTGTGTTCTGCATATGTCACTATTGTACCGGGATGCCGGGAATCCGTAAATATTTTTTGTTTGCAACCGTGCTGTTTTATGATATAATCAGAAAGATATATTTTAACACAGTACAGCGCGAAAAGGAGGAAGGACATGTATTCTTTGGAGGATGTAAGGGTAACGGATCCTGAGATCGCACAGGCGATCACGGATGAGCAGGAGAGACAGAACAGTCACATTGAGCTGATCGCCTCGGAAAACTGGGTGAGTAAGGCAGTGATGGCGGCGATGGGAAGCCCGCTGACAAATAAGTATGCGGAGGGATATCCCGGGAAGCGGTATTACGGCGGCTGCGAATGCGTGGATGTTGTGGAAAATCTTGCCATTGAGAGGGCGAAGAAGCTCTTCGGCTGCGAGTATGCGAATGTACAGCCGCATTCCGGCGCACAGGCAAATATGGCGGTGCAGTTTGCGGTATGTAAGCCCGGCGATACCATCATGGGAATGAATCTGGATCACGGCGGACATCTGACGCACGGAAGCCCTGTGAACATGTCCGGAAAATATTTCAATATCGTGCCTTACGGCGTGAATGACGACGGGTTTATTGATTACGACAGGATGCGTCAGCTCGCGCTGGAAGCAAAGCCGAAGATGATCATTGCGGGTGCGTCCGCTTATGCCCGCACGATAGATTTTGGAAAGTTCCGCGAGGTGGCTGACGAGGTCGGCGCGGTTCTGATGGTAGATATGGCGCACATCGCGGGACTTGTCGCGGCGGGGCTTCATCCCAGTCCGATTCCTTATGCGGACGTCACGACGACAACGACGCATAAGACGCTGCGCGGACCCAGAGGCGGTATGATCCTTTCGAGCAACGCGGTGAATGAAAAATATAACTTTAACAAGGCAATCTTCCCCGGTATCCAGGGCGGTCCGCTGATGCATGTCATTGCGGCAAAGGCGGTCTGCTTTAAGGAGGCGCTGGGAGAGGAGTTTAAGGCATACCAGAAGGGAATCGTCGATAATGCACAGGCGCTCTGCAAGGCTTTGACGGATCGCGGGATAAAGATTGTTTCCGGCGGAACGGACAACCATCTGATGCTGGTCGATCTGACGAATTTCGGACTGACGGGAAAGGCGGTAGAGAAGCTGCTGGATGCGGCGCATATCACCTGCAACAAGAACACGATCCCGAACGATCCGCAGTCTCCGTTTGTGACGAGCGGCATCCGTCTCGGCACACCCGCCGTTACTTCGAGAGGCATGAATACGGCAGACATGGAAGAGATTGCAGAGGCAATCGCACTCGTTATAAAGGGCGGCGAGGAGAAGATTCCGGAAGCACGCAGGATCGTGCAGAAGCTGACGGATCAGTATCCGCTGTGTTAAAA
>CAZVWN010000066.1:3836-4911 GCA_964631065.1 uncultured Acetatifactor sp. | reverse complement strand
GGACTGATTCTGCAACGGAGGAAAACGATAGGATGAACGAGGGAAAAAGCGAGGTCAGGCGACCGATGTATGTGGTGAATTTCCTGCTTTTGGCGACACATGTGCTGTTGTTTCTGTTCTTTTCGCTGACACATATCTGGTTTATGGCGTTTGTCAATATCTGCAGCATTGCCATATATATCGTCCTGTTTTCCGTGTTGAAGAAGGACAGAACAAGAGTATATATCGTCACCATGGTAGTAGAGATTATCGTCCATATGGTTCTGGCGGTGATGTGTGTCGGCTGGAAGAGCGGTTTCTGGCTCTATTTTTACGGCTGTATGGGTATGGTATTCTATGCGGATTACTTTGTTTCGCGGGCAAAGCTGAAGCGTGTCAATACGGTCTGCTTAAGCGTGATCTGCGCGGTATCCCTCTTTGCCTGTCTTGCGGTTTCGAGGCTGCATATGCAGGTTTATTCTCTGGATGACACTACCGCAACGGGACTTCTCGTTGTCAATATCACGACGAATTTTACGTTCATTGCCGTGCTGTTCTGGATTCTGATCGCGAACAGCCTCCGCTATCAGGGGGCGCTGGAGCGTCAGGCGAATTATGACAGGCTGACGGGACTGGTAAACAGAAATTATCTGCTTGCGTATCTGCAGAAGCTGTACGCAGGGGAGGATCTGACGGATTATTGGCTGGCGATCCTTGACATTGACAATTTTAAGGGAATCAATGACACCTACGGACATAACGGCGGCGATTATGTTTTAAAGACCGTGGCGGAGCTTTTGGTAAAGAACGGCAGAGGGCTGACGGCGTGCCGCTGGGGCGGCGAGGAGTTTATTCTGGTCGGTACGGCAGGGGAGACGCAGAACGGGGAAAGGCTTGCAGTCTGCGATATCCTTGAGGAGGTCAGAAAGGCGGTGGAGTCCTATGCGTTCGAGTATGAAGGGCAGAAGATCCGCCTGACGATCACGATCGGCGTGGCGGCACACAGAAAGCAGCAGTCGGTCGACGAATGGATTAACCGGGCGGATAAAAAGCTCTATCAGGGAAAACAGACGGGAAAGAATAAGCTGGTCTATTA
>CAZVWN010000066.1:0-3736 GCA_964631065.1 uncultured Acetatifactor sp. | reverse complement strand
AAAAAATATACAAAAAAGTCTTGTGCTTTCTATGCACATATGCTAGAATATCTTTCGTTGGCAAACAAGTGTCCGTGAGACAAAAACGTTTGCGGGAGAAAAGCATATGGGAGAAGCGGCGAAGTATTATGTGGTAACGCAGAAAGCGATACCGGATGTATTGCTGCGGGTTGTCGAAGCGAAGAGGCTTTTGGAGTCGGAGAAGGTGCCGACGATACAGGAAGCGGTTGATGCTGTCGGCATCAGCCGCAGTTCTTTTTATAAGTATAAGGATGATATCTTTCCGTTTCACGATAATTCCCAGGGAACGACGATCACGCTGACCTTCCAGATGGATGATGAGCCGGGACTGTTATCGGATGTCTTAAAGATCATAGCGGAATACGGGGCGAATATTCTGACGATCCATCAGAGTATTCCGATCAACGGCGTTGCATCCTTAAGTCTGAGCATACAGATTCTGCAGGGCACGGGAGATATCTCGAAGATGCTGGAGCGCATGGAGGTCCGCAAGGGTGTCCGCAATGTAAAGATTCTGGCACGGGAATAAGGGAAGAAGGCTTGAAGCGTTACAAAAATGTAAAGGAACATGGAGGAGACAGAGTATGATTCAGGTTGCAGTTCTTGGTTACGGTACGGTAGGAAGCGGGGTTGTCGAGGTCATAGAGAGCAACAACGCGGAGGTGAGCGCCAAGGCGGGAGAGGAGATGCACGTTAAGTATATCCTTGATCTGCGGGATTTTCCGGGCGATCCTTACGAGAGTCGTGTCGTACATGATTTTAACTGTATTCTGAATGATCCGGAGATCAGCATTGTCTGTGAGGTGATGGGCGGTGTCGGCGCGGCATATCAGTTTACGAAGCAGTGTCTGGAGGCGGGAAAGAGCGTATGTACCTCCAACAAGGAACTGGTTGCAAAGCATGGCGCGGAGCTTCTGGAGCTTGCGAGGGAGCATAACTGCAGCTATATGTTTGAGGCGAGCGTCGGCGGCGGTATCCCGGTGATCCGTCCGATCAACAAGGCGCTTACCGCTGAAAAGATTGAGAATATCACGGCGATCCTCAACGGAACGACGAATTACATTCTGACAAAGATGGAAAAAGAGGGAGCGGATTATGCGGAGACGCTGAAGAAGGCGCAGGAGCTTGGGTACGCCGAGCGCAATCCGGAGGCAGATGTCGAGGGATATGACGCGTGCCGCAAGATTGCGATCCTGTCCTCTCTGATGATGGGGAAAAACGTGGATTCCGAAAAGATCTATACGGAAGGGATCACGAAGCTGACAACGGCTGATTTTACTTATGCGAAGGCAGCAGGAATGGCGATCAAGCTGATCGCGACAAGCCGGATGCAGGAGGACGGCAGTGTGCTCGCGATGGTTTCTCCCGCGATGATTCCGGCAGAGCATCCGCTCGCCGTGGTCAATGATGTGTATAACGGCGTGTTCATTACGGGAAATATGCTCGGAGATGTCATGTTTTACGGGCGCGGCGCGGGGAAGCTTCCGACGGCGAGCGCGGTGGTTTCGGACGTGGTAGACTGTGCGAGACATATCGGGCGGTGCAGTATCGTCTGTATCTGGGATCGGGAGGAAGCCGTGCTTGCGGATGTGGAAGCATCTGAGAGCAGATTCTTTATCCGCGCAAAGGCGGATGCGCGCGGGAGCGTGGAGGAAGCGTTTGCGGGCGGTGAGGCTCTTACGGTATCAGAGCGAATGGAGGATTTCGGTTTCTTTACGGAGAAGATGAAGAAGAGTGAGTTCGACGCAAAATGTGCGGAACTTAAAGATGCCGTGTTAAGCAGGATCCGGCTTGCGTAAGACCTTTACGGTCGGGGGCACCTCCGGCATCATAAATGGATCGGGACAGATTTTCGATGTGCAACGACATTTTCGCGGTGCATACGCGGTGTATTCGGCGGGAAAATGAAAGCGGTATATCGGAAAGATGACCGGAATGATCTGCTGAAAGAAGATTTTGAGCGTACATACAGTTCTGAAAGTATAGATAGAAAAGATAAGGATGAGGGTGTAAAAATGGCTAAGGTTGTAAAATTCGGCGGAAGCTCGCTCGCGAGCGCAGAACAGTTTAAAAAGGTGGGAGACATCATCAGGGCGGATAAGACCAGAAAATATGTCATCCCGTCCGCACCGGGAAAGCGTTTTAAGAATGATACCAAGGTGACGGATATGCTCTACGGCTGTTATGAGCTGGCAGAGAGCGGGAAAAGCTATAAGAAGGAGCTGGCGGCGATCGAGGCGAGATACCGTGAGATCATCGACGGGCTCGGATTACAGCTTAGCCTGGATCAGGAATTTGCCGTGATCGAAAAGAATTTCAAGGACAGGGCGGGAAGCAACTATGCAGCGTCCAGGGGAGAGTATTTAAACGGCATCATCATGGCGAATTATCTCGGTTTTACGTTCATCGATGCGGCGACCGTGATTTTTTTCCGGGAGGACGGCAGTCTGGATGAGGCGAAGACGGATGAGGTGCTCTCCGCGAGACTTGCGGAATGTGAGACGGCTGTTGTTCCCGGCTTCTACGGCGCACTGCCGGACGGAAGCGTAAAGACGTTTTCCAGGGGCGGTTCGGATATTACGGGCTCCATCGTCGCAAAGGCGGCAAAGGTTGACGTCTATGAGAACTGGACGGATGTTTCGGGCTTTCTGATCGCGGATCCGCGGATCATTAAAAATCCGGAAGGGATCGAGGTGATCACCTATAAGGAGCTGCGTGAGCTGTCTTATATGGGAGCGACCGTGCTGCATGAGGATGCGATTTTCCCCGTGCGTCAGCAGGGAATCCCCATCAATATCCGCAATACGAACGCGCCGGAGGACAACGGTACCTGGATCGTCGGCAGTACCTGCCAGAAATCCAAGTATGTCATTACGGGTATCGCGGGCAAGAAGGGCTTCTGCTCCATCAATATTGAAAAGGATATGATGAATTCGGAGATCGGCTTCGGCAGAAAGGTGCTGCAGGCGTTTGAGGAGAACGGGATTTCCTTTGAACATGTGCCCTCCGGAATTGATACCATGACGGTCTTTGTACATCAGGATGAGTTTATGCACAAGGAGCAGAAGGTGGTTGCGGGCATCCATCGTCTGGCGAATCCGGATTCCATTGAGATTGAGTCGGATCTCGCGCTGATCGCCGTAGTGGGACGCTGTATGAAATCCATGAGAGGTACGGCGGGGAGGATTTTCTCTGCGCTGGCGCATGCGAATGTCAATGTCCGCATGATCGATCAGGGCTCCTCTGAGCAGAATATCATCATCGGTGTTGCCGACGCGGACTTTGAGACGGCGATCAAGGCGATTTATGATATCTTTGTAATTACGAGGCTGTAACGGGGGAAAAGGATAAGGGCATAGATTGTAGTAACAGTTCAGCCGCTGATATTTATGGCTGAACTGTTACTGAATTTTTTTGAAAAACAGGGTTGACATCTGCGCAGAGTGGTGCTAATATAATATCTGCGCGATGCGTTTGCGGAAGTGTCGGAACTGGCAGACGAGCAAGACTAAGGATCTTGTGATAGCAATATCGTGTGGGTTCAAGTCCCATCTTCCGCATAGGAACAAAAGGGAGCAGATCATTCGATCTGTTCCCTTTTTGTTCTTATGTCGAGGAGTTCCTTGAACCCAGGGTTCAAGTTCTCCTCGACATAAATGTCTCGTCGGTCGGTTCGACGGGGAAAAGATCCCCCGGATCTTTTCCTAAATCCGTC
>CAZVWN010000065.1:0-11991 GCA_964631065.1 uncultured Acetatifactor sp. | reverse complement strand
CAGCTGGAGGAAAAGGACCGACGCCTCGAGAAACAGGAGCAGCGGCTTGGAGAGCAGGAAGTACAGCTTGACAGGCAGAAGCAGGAGCAGCAGTTCTATGAGAAGCTGGCAGCCGAGGGGCGGCAGGAAGAGCTTTTGCGTGCGGTAAGCGATGCGGCGTTCCGGCGGGAAATGATGAAGAAAAGAACGGATTGACATATTGGACAGACCGTTTTTGGCAAAGGAACGAACCGCAGGGAAAGCGGATAAAAAGGAAATGAAAACGGGGTAAGAGGAAATGGAAGATGTAAAAAATGGAAATCCGGCGTATAAATCCGGTTTTGTAACATTGATCGGCAGACCGAATGTCGGAAAATCCACGCTGATGAACAGGATGATCGGTCAGAAGATCGCGATTACATCCAGAAAACCGCAGACGACAAGAAACCGTATCCAGACGGTGCTGACGACGGACGAAGGACAGATCGTTTTTCTCGACACGCCGGGAATCCATAAGGCGAAGAGTAAACTCGGCGAGTACATGGTAAACGTTGCGGAGCGGACGATGGAAGATGTCGATGTGATTCTCTGGCTGGTCGAGCCGACGGATTACATCGGCGCGGGGGAACGCCATATCATCGAACAGCTGAAAAAGACAAAGACGCCGGTTATCCTTGTCATCAACAAGATTGATACGGTAAAGAAAGAGGAACTGCTCGGGTTTATTGACACGTATCGCAGCGAGCTGGACTTTCAGGAGATCGTACCGGTCTCGGCGCTTCGGGGAAAGAATACGGATGAGCTGATCCGCTGCATCTTCCGATACCTGCCGTATGGACAGCCTTTTTATGACGAGGATACGATCACCGATCAGCCGATGCGCCAGATCGTTGCGGAGCTGGTCAGGGAAAAAGCCCTGCGGCTTCTTGGAGAAGAAGTTCCGCATGGAATCGCGGTCAGCATTGAGAGTATGAAGGAAAAGGGAAAAATCTGTCATATCGAGGCGACGATCATCTGCGAAAGAGATTCCCATAAGGGGATCATTATCGGAAAGGGCGGTCAGATGCTGAAAAAGATCGGTTCGACAGCGCGTCCGGAGATTGAGAAGCTTCTTGAAATGCAGGTCAACCTCCAGCTTTGGGTAAAGGTGAAGAAGGACTGGCGTGACAGTGACTATCTGTTAAAGAACTTCGGCTATGATCCGAAAAAAATCGGCGAATAGAAAACGGAAAATCAGCAGATTCTAGTCAGGGAACGGAAGCGGTTCGTGAACCGGAAAACGGAAGTGGAATCGGGGGAATCTGCAGATGAACATGAAGTACTGGAAGCAGTTTGAAAACAGCGGGCGGATCGAGGATTATCTGTCGTTTGTATCGGCGGATACGGACGGAACGGCACGGGCGGATGCGCGGCAGGGAGAAGAGAAACATGCAGGAATATATCATGCTGACGGGGATCATATTGAAGCAGTCGCCCGTGGGGGAGTACGACAGGCATATCAGTATTCTGACGAGGGAACGCGGTAAGATTTCTGCTTTTGCGCGCGGCGCAAGACGCCCCGGCAATAAGCTTGCGGCGGCGACGAATCCGCTGGCGTTCGGGAAATTCAAGGTGTATGAGGGGAGAAGCTCTTATACGCTGGCGGAGGCGGATATTCAGAATTATTTTGAAGCGCTCCGCACGGATTATATAGGCGCCTGTTACGGCATGTATTTCGCCGAGGTGGCAGACTATTATACGAGAGAAAATAATGATGAGAGCCTGATGCTGAAGCTTCTGTATCAGGCTCTGCGTGCCGTCTGCGCCGAGACGCTGCCGAATCCGCTTGTGCGGTGTGTGTTTGAGTGTAAGGCGATCGCCGTGAACGGGGAGTTCCCCGGGGTGCCTAAGGACAGAAAACTGGAGCCGGGAACGGTTTATGCGCTGCAGTACATAGCGGCGAGTCCCGTGGAAAAGCTTTATACGTTTACGGTGACGGAGCCGGTTCTGGCAGAATTACGGCAGATCGCGGAAGAGTACAGGAAGAGATTTATGGGGCATACCTTTAAAAGTCTGGAAGTATTGCAAAGTCTTAGTTGAAAATGCGGAATCTTTTTGATACAATTGTCTGGTATATGTCGGCGGCAGTCCGACCATGAGCGGCTGTAAGCGCGTGGCGCGGGCAAAAAACTGCTTCCGCAGAGGAGTTATGATGAAAAAGAGAGTGAGAGCGGCTTTGTGCGGCTGTGCGATTGCGCTGCTGCTTTCCGGGTGCGGCGGGAGCGCCGTGCCGGAGACGGTGGAGGAGACGACGATCCTGCTGAACAGGGACGGCAGCGTGACCTATTATCTTGCGGGAATGTTTGACAGGGAATATTACGACCTGACAGAGCTTGCGGATATGGCGAAGGAAGAAGCGGCGGAATTTTCCCGGACAAACGGCGCGTCTGCGGTCAGTGTGGAAAAGGCAGAGTATGCGCCGGGAGACAGTCAGAGCGTCGTGATCACATATCGGTTTGCGGACTGCGGAAGTTTTCAGACCTTTCAGGAGAGCAGCTTTTTTTACGGAACGACTGTGGAGGCGGCAGCGGCGGGGTATCGTACTGCTGATGTGACGCTTCAGGACGCGGACGGGGCAGAGACGTCCGTGGAAAAGGGCGGAAAGCTGATCGTCACGGCGGAAAAAGCATATATTTACTGCCCGGCAAAGGTGCTGGGAGCCAGCGGCGGCGCGGTCATACGGGAGGACGGCAGCGTGGACACGACGGCTGCGGAGGGGATTGTGTATATCTTACTGAAGAAGTAAGTATCAATAAAAGATTGTGAGGAAAATGTGATGGAAAAGACAATGGACAAGATCGTGGCACTGGCAAAGGCGAGAGGGTTTGTATATCCCGGCTCCGAGATTTACGGCGGACTGGCGAACACATGGGATTACGGAAACCTCGGCGTAGAGCTGAAGAACAATGTCAAGCGGGCATGGTGGCAGAAGTTCGTTCAGGAAAATCCTTATAATGTCGGTGTAGACTGTGCCATTTTAATGAATCCCCAGACCTGGGTTGCGAGCGGACATCTCGGCGGTTTCTCCGACCCGCTGATGGACTGCAGAGAGTGTCATGAGCGTTTCCGCGCGGACAAGCTGATTGAGGATTACTGTGCGGAAAACGGGATCGAACTGAAGGAGAGCGTTGATGCATGGACGCAGGAGCAGATGAAGGCGTTTGTCGAGGAGCATCAGATCCCCTGCCCGAGCTGCGGAAAACACAATTTTACGGATATCCGCCAGTTTAACCTGATGTTTAAGACATTCCAGGGCGTGACGGAGGACGCGAAGAGCGTTGTATATCTGCGTCCCGAGACGGCACAGGGCATTTTTGTCAACTTTAAGAATGTACAGAGAACCTCCAGAAAGAAGATTCCGTTCGGTATCGGGCAGGTCGGTAAGGCGTTCCGGAATGAGATCACGCCCGGCAACTTTACCTTCCGCACCAGAGAGTTTGAGCAGATGGAACTGGAATTCTTCTGTGAGCCGGGAACGGATCTGGAGTGGTTCCAATACTGGAGAGGCTTCTGCCGTGACTGGCTGCTCTCGCTGGGAATTAAGGAAGAGGAGATCCGTCTGCGCGATCACAGCCCGGAGGAGCTTTGTTTCTACAGCAAGGGCACGACGGACATTGAGTTCCTGTTCCCGTTCGGCTGGGGCGAGCTCTGGGGTATCGCCGACAGAACGGATTACGATCTGACGCAGCATGCGAATACCTCCGGCGAGGATATGAGCTACTTTGATGATGAAAAGAAGGAGAAGTACATACCGTATGTCGTAGAGCCGTCCCTCGGCGCTGACCGTGTGGTTCTTGCGTTCCTCTGCGCGGCTTACGACGAGGAGGAGCTGGAGGGCGGCGATATGCGTACCGTGCTGCGTTTCCACCCTGCGCTTGCTCCGGTGAAGATCGGCGTGCTTCCGCTTTCTAAGAAGCTGAATGAGGGCGCGGAAAAGATTTTTGCACAGCTTTCCAAAAAGTATAACTGTGAGTTTGACGAAAGAGGAAACATCGGAAAGCGGTATCGCCGTCAGGATGAAATCGGAACGCCGTTCTGCGTAACGTATGACTTTGAGTCGGAGAATGACGGCTGCGTAACGGTCCGCTTCCGGGATTCCATGGAGCAGGAGCGCGTGGCAATTGCGGAGCTGGACGCTTATTTTGCAGATAAATTTACTTTCTAAAATTGTGGAGTGCGAAGCACGGAGCAATCCGTGGGCATCATTGTTGGGGCTTTTGAGACCAATATCTTTTTAATAATGTAAGGTCAGAGGGAGCGGGAGAATTCTGCTCCCTCGCTTGCACATGGCGGAACGGTTACAGCGCGTTACGGTTGCAGGAGCTTCGAGGCTTCGGAGAAGGGATACGGACGGATGAGTGAAACAGAAGCGTTTCAGATACTTGGCATTGCGCCTGTAAAAGAGGAAAAAGATATTAAGGCGGCATACAGGGAGAAGCTTACCCTGACAAATCCCGAGGATGATCCGGAAGGGTTTCAGCGTCTGCGCAGCGCTTATGAGGCGGCATGCCGTTTTGCGAAAACGGTGGAAGAGGAGGAAGCTGCGGATGAGACACCCTCCGGACTTTGGGTGCAGAGGGCGGAGGAGATTTATCGGAGTCTCCTGCGCCGGCGTGATCTGCGGGAATGGGAAGAACTGTTTCGGGATGACGCGTTTCTTTCGTTGGAGGAAGAGGAAAACTGTCGGATGAAGCTGCTTGGCTTTCTGATGAATCATTTCCGGCTTCCGGAAGAGGTCTGGAGGCTTTTCGATAAAAAGCTTGCGATCACGGGAAACCGGGCAAAGCTGCGGGAGAATTTCCCGGCGGATTTTATCAGATATATCGCGAGAAAATGCGAGCACGGCGAGGAAGTGGATTTCGGGCAGTTTGAGGGAGCGGAGGATGCGCCGTATGATCTTTTCTTACAGTATTACGACAGCTGCAGACAGGCGCTGCAGGAGCAGGATGCAGAGGCGGCAGAGCAGAATATCACGGCAGCGGACGGACTCGGGATCCGGCATCCGCTGTTAGAGGTCTGTCGGGCGCAGCTGGCGGAGCTTCAGGGAAGGACGGCGGAAGCGGCAGAAATTTTAGAAAGAGAGCTTGCGCGGTATCCGAAGAATCCTGTGCTTATCTATACAACGGCAGAGTTTTATTATCATAAGGATGAGAAAGAGAAGGCAGCAAAGCTGTACCTTGGACTGAAGGCGGACAATGACAGCCATTATATGGCGAATGTGCGGCTGACGGAATGGTACTGCGACCAGGGCAGATTTCAGGAGGCGAAAGCCTGTGCGGAGCAGGTGCTCACCGGAGGCGGCGGGGAAGATTTTCAGGCGCTTCTTGCGAGGGTGAACGCAGGGATGGAGCCGGAGCTTGAGAAAAAATGGCTGGAGAATGGGGATGTGTCGTCAGCCATGGAGCTTTGCTGGTGTTATTTACAGGACAGGAAAACCTCAGCCGGGATCTGTCTTGCAGAACAGTTGGAAAAGCTCCTGCCGGAAGAAAAGGAAGCGGAATGGCTCGGACTGATGACGAAGCTGTACACGGAAGGCGCGGATTATGAGGAGGCAGTCCGCAAGACATATCTCTGGGAGGAAGCTTTGCAGAAAAAACTGCTTATGGAGAGCGGGGAGGAAGCAGAGAAGGACCGTAACCGTCTGGAGCAGGCGCATATCATCCGTATGGAATGCTTCCATAATCTCGGATTTTGCGACAGTGCAAAATTTGCGGCGGCAATCCGGGAGGGGGAAGCCGTGCTGACGGACAGTATAAAGGACATCGGCATCCGGATCGAGATGGCGCAGATTTATGTGGAAATGGGGGAGTATGAGCGCTGTGCGGAAATTGTGGACGGTCTGGTAAAGGATTATCAGGTCTATGCGGCTTACGCGGTTTTACTGGAAGCGTACAGACGACAGCTGGATGCGGCGGGCGTTGTCCGGACGGGGCGCGTCTGCATTGAGCAGTTTCCGGAGTTTGTAAAGCCTTATGAATATATGGCAAAGGTCTATCTGGATCTGGGATATGAGGAGGAGTTTGCGCAGCTTCTGGAGGAGGCGAAGCGAAACGGCGTGGAGAGCGACATCCTTGCGGCGTACCGTTATCAGCAGAAGGAGGGCGGCGGCGATCCGGAAATCATAGACAATCAGCTGAGACGTTTCCGCAAGGAGTACAAGAGCCATATAGATGAAGGAGAGGCATGCGACCGGTATTATGAGGCGGGACTGCCGAAGCTGACAAAGTGGCTTTATCAGTATCCGGACGGCTATCTGTTCGTGGAGCGGGGCATTTTCCACAGGGATGCGCACCATTATCAGGAGGCAAAGGCGGATTTTGAGAAAGCGCTTGCCTTAAATCCTGCAAATCCGTATGCCTTTAAGGGACTCAGCTTTACCTGGCGGTATCTGGAAGACTATGAAAAGGCGCTTTTTTACATGAAGAAAGCGATCCTGTACATGGATGAGGATATGTCTCCCGTCATTTATACGGATCTGGCGGAGATTTATTCGCTGCTGGGGCAGTATGACAAGGCGCTGGAGGCATGTCTGAAATATGAGGAGCTGACGCAGGAGCAGGACAGACGGAACTGGTATCGGGATCTGCTTGCGGGTATCCATACGGACAGGAAGGAAGCCGTGAAGGCGTGGGCGGTGCTGGGCGAGAAAGTCAACCTGGAAAAACGGGATTATTACAAAGAATGTGTGAAAAGCTGTATCTGCTGCGGGGAACGCAGACTTGCGGAGCAGATGCTTGGAAGGTGGAAGCTGCTTCTGAAATCGGGAAGCGGTCTGCTCGGAAGGCTTTTTAGGAGCGCGGATGACAGGGCAGAGGAAAAGGAAGCGTGGGCGGAGTATTACGGTCAGAGGATCTGGAAAGAGCTGGCGTTCGGCGAGGTTCGGGAGGTTCGGGGACTTTTCGGCGCAATGAAGCAATACACGTCGGCGATACGCAGGAAAGAGGGTCTGCTGGCGGATCTTGTCTTTGCCTGTGCGCTCTGCGGCTTCGAGACAGAAGGGAAGCGCTATGCCGCGATGTTAAAGCTTCAGCTTTCCAAGCTTTCCTTTGAGGCGAAGGATGCGTATTGCCACAGTCAGAAGATCAGACTGTATATGGAGATTGCCTCAAGGTGGTACACGGACAGTGAAGAAGCGCTTCAGACGCTGTTTGACAGGGAGGCGGTATGCGGCATCTGCCATCACTGTCAGAGTGCAGTCTGCGGAGAGATGGAGGCGCTCAGAATCCTGTTTCTCTTACGGCAGGACAAGGCGGATGAGGCAGAAGCGCGTCTTGCGCGGAATATGAAAAGGAAGCCCTGCGATGAGTATATGCGGGCAGTCAGTCACCTCCTCTTTGCGCAGAAAACGACGGAATCCTGTTAGAAATATAAAAATGGAGAGTAAGATGACAGTAGGAATCGATCTTGGAACAACAAACAGTCTGGTCGCGTATTTTGGCAGCGAAGGGCCGGAGATTATCCCGAACAGGCTGGGAAAGAAGCTGACCCCTTCCGTTGTCAGCGTGGACGAGGAGGGAAATATCTATGTCGGGGAGACGGCGCGGGAGCGCATGAGCCTGTATCCCGATTCCGTGGCACAGACCTTTAAGCGGAGCATGGGAACTGAGCGGGAGTACGTTTTAAGCGGGAAGCGTTTTAAGCCGGAGGAGCTTTCGGGGATCGTGCTGCGGGCGCTGAAGGAGGATGCGGAGGCGTATCTCGGCGAGGAGGTCACGGAGGCCGTGATCAGTGTTCCTGCGTACTTTGACGATAAGCGCAGAAAGGCGACAAAGCGCGCGGGGGAGCTCGCCGGGCTGAAGGTGGAGCGGATGATCTCGGAGCCGACGGCGGCAGCGGTGGCATACGGCTTATACGATAAAACACAGGATACGAGGTTTCTTGTGTTTGATTTAGGCGGCGGAACGTTTGACGTCTCTGTTCTTGAGCTGTATCACAATATCCTTGAGGTGCGCGCCGTCGCGGGGGATAATTATCTCGGCGGCGAGGATTTTACCGAAGTGATGGCAAAGCTCTTTTTACAGAAGGAAAAGCTGCAGCTGACGGCGCTGACGGAAAAGGAGCAGGTACGGCTGTACCGCGAGGCGGAAAAGGCGAAGTACGCCATCAGCGACGGCAGCAGCGTGAAACTGTCTTTTCCGTACCGGGAAGAGCTGCGGGAACAGACGATCGGATATCAGGAATATGAGGAGGCATGCGAGGAGCTGCTGTTAAAGATCCGCGAGCCCGTAAAGAAGAGTCTCGCCGATGCGGGATTAAGGCTCGGGGACATTGACGAGGTGCTGCTGATCGGCGGCGCGACAAGACTTACGATCGTCAGGGATTTTCTGATCCGGCTGTTTCGGAAGTTCCCGGATACGAAGCTGAATCCGGACGAGACGGTTGCGCTGGGCGCTGCGATACAGGCGGCGATGAAGGAGCGGCGCGCGGAGGTAAAGGAGGTCATACTGACGGATGTCTGTTCCTTTACGCTGGGGACGGAGATCGTCGTGGAATATGAGGAGGGGCAGTACGAGAGCGGAAGATTCTGCCCGATCATTGAGCGGAACACGGTGATTCCTGCCAGCCGTACCGAGCGGCTTTACACGGCGCATGACAATCAGGAAAAGGTGCGCATCAGGGTGCTGCAGGGAGAGAGCCGCTTTGCAAAGAATAATCTTTTCCTCGGCGAACTGGAAATCGAGGTGCCGAAAGCGCCGAAGGGGCAGGAAGCGATCGACGTGACCTATACCTATGATATCAATTCCCTGCTGGAGGTTGCGGTAAAGGTGGTCTCTACCGGAATCTCAAAAAAAGTGATCATCAAAGGGGAAGAAAACAGGATGACGGAGGAAGAGATTCAAAAGCGCATGGAAGAGCTTGCCTGTTTAAAGCTGCAGCCCCGCGATCAGGAGGAGAACCGGCTGGTGCTGCTGCGGGCGGAGCGGATGTATGAGGAGGCGTTGGGCGAGAGACGTAAAAGGCTGGATGTTTCCCTCACGGCGTTTGAGGCGGCGCTGAAAAAGGGCGTGCCGGATGAAATCCGAAAGACGAGGGAAGCGCTGAACGCGCTCCTTGAGGAGGAAGAGTAGCAGCTTTTGCCCTTTTTTCACATTTTTCCGGCTATACAAATCTGAAAAAAAGTGCTACGATAAAAGACAAAGTGCCAAAAAATGTTGAGAAAACATCACAAAGGGAAAGGAAAGACCCATGAAAGCATATGGCGTAAATGAACTGAGAAAAATGTATCTCGATTTTTTCGAGAGCAAGGAACATCTGAAGATGAAGAGCTTTTCGCTGGTGCCGCATAATGACAACAGTCTGCTCATCATCAATTCCGGCATGGCGCCGTTAAAGCCTTATTTTACGGGACAGGAGATTCCGCCGAGACGGCGTGTGACGACCTGCCAGAAGTGTGTGCGTACCGGCGATATCGAGAATGTCGGAAAGACGGCGAGACATCTGACCTTTTTCGAGATGCTCGGCAATTTCTCCTTCGGCGATTACTTCAAGCATGAGGCGATCGCATGGAGCTGGGAGTTTCTGACGAAGGTTGTCGGCATGGATCCGGACAGGCTCTATCCGTCCATCTATTGCGAGGACGATGAGGCGTTTGAAATCTGGACAAAGGAGATCGGTGTTCCGGCGGAAAAGATTACGCGTTTTTACCGTGATGAGAACGGCGACTGTGACAATTTCTGGGAGCACGGCGCGGGTCCCTGCGGTCCCTGCTCTGAGATTTATTATGACAGAGGAATCAAATACGGCTGCGGGAAGCCCGACTGTAAGGTCGGCTGCGACTGCGACAGATTTATGGAAGTCTGGAACAATGTATTTACGCAGTTTGATAACGACGGTCACGGAAATTATACGGAGCTTTCGCAGAAAAACATTGATACGGGAATGGGACTGGAGCGTCTTGCGGTTGTCGTGCAGGACGTGGATTCCGTATTTGACATTGATACCATGAAGGCGATCCGCGACAGAATCTGTGAGATCGCGGGCGTGGAGTATGAAAAGGATGACGCGACGGATGTATCGATCCGCCTGATCACGGATCACATCCGCTCTACGACCTTTATGATCAGCGACGGCATTATGCCGTCCAACGAAGGACGCGGCTATGTCCTGCGCCGTCTGATCCGCCGTGCGGCGCGCCACGGAAGGCTTTTGGGGATTGACGGAAAGTTTATGGCAAACTTAAGTGAGACGGTGATCAGAGAGTGTAAGGACGGATACCCTGAGCTGGACGAGAAGAAGGACTTTATCTTAAACGTTCTGACGCAGGAGGAGGATAAGTTTGACAAGACCATTGATCAGGGCTTAAGCATTCTGGCGCAGATGGAAGAGGAGATGAAGGCGGCGAAGGAAACGGAGCTTTCCGGCGAGAACGCGTTCAGACTGTATGATACCTACGGCTTCCCGCAGGATCTGACCGAGGAGATCCTTGCGGAAAAAGGATTTACGATTGATGAGGCGGGCTTTGCGCTCTGCATGCAGCAGCAGAAGGAGAAGGCGAGAAAGGCGCGCAAGACAACGAATTACATGGGCGCGGATGTCACGGTCTATGAGTCGATCGACCCGAAGATCACGACACAGTTTGTCGGCTATGACCGCTTACGGCATACCTCGAAGATCACGGTGCTGACGACGGAGACGGAGCTTGTCGGAGCGCTGACCGACGGGCAGACCGGAACGGTGATCGTGGAGGAGACGCCTTTCTATGCGACGATGGGCGGACAGACCGGCGATAAGGGCGTGATCACGACAAAGGACGGAAGCTTTGAGGTCAGAGATACCGTAAAGCTGCTCGGCGGCAAGGTCGGACACATCGGTGTTGTCACGAAAGGAATGCTTAAGACCGGTGATGCGGCGGAGCTTATCGTGGACGCGCCGTTACGTGCGGATATCTGTAAGAACCACAGCGCGACGCATCTTCTCCAGAAGGCGCTGCGCGAGGTGCTGGGCACGCATGTCGAGCAGTCCGGCTCCTATGTCGACGGGGAGAGACTGCGCTTTGACTTCAGCCATTTTGCGGCGATGACGCAGGAAGAGCTTGACCGGGTAGAAAGAATCGTCAATGAGAAGATCGCGGAAAACATTCCCGTCGTGACGGAGGTTATGGGGATTGAAGAGGCGAAGAAGACGGGCGCAATGGCGCTGTTCGGCGAGAAGTACGGCGAGACGGTGCGCGTTGTCAGAATGGGCGATTTCTCCGTAGAGTTCTGCGGCGGAACCCACGTTGCAAATACCGGCGTGATCTCTTCCTTTAAGATCCTGTCCGAAAACGGCGTGGCGGCAGGCGTGAGACGTATCGAGGCGCTGACCGGAAACGGTGTGATGAATTATTATAAAAATCTGGAGCAGATCGTCGCGGAGGCGGGAAGCGTGCTGAAGACAACGCCGTCCGGACTGGTGGAAAAGTGTATCCACTTACAGGCGGAGTTAAAGAGTGCACATGCCAAGCTGGAATCCCTGAAGGCAAAAGCCGCGCAGGATGCGCTCGGCGACGTCATGGATCAGGTACAGGAGATAAGCGGCGTCAGACTGCTTGCGGTAAGCGTGGAGGGCGTTGACATGAACGGTCTGCGCGATCTCGGCGACCGGCTGAAGGAGAAGCTGGGCGAGGGCGTTGTCGTACTGCTTTCGGCGACGGACGGTAAGGTAAGCATGATCGCGATGGCGACGGACGGCGCGGTTTTGAAGGGCGCGCATGCCGGAAATCTGATCAAGGGGATCGCTGCGCTTGTCGGCGGCGGCGGTGGCGGACGCCCGAACATGGCGCAGGCGGGCGGTAAGAACCCGGCGGGAATCCCTGAGGCTGTCGCGGCGGCAGCAAAGGTCCTGGAGGGGCAGTTGAAATAAAAAAATAAAAAAACTGTTGACGGATGAAACTTTTATGCTATAATACTTATTGTGTATGCGGCAGCGATGCTTTCGTACATAATATTAACCCAATCAGTCATGTTACTTGAGGGACTGAAGGGAGGTCGGGTA
>CAZVWN010000064.1:0-12040 GCA_964631065.1 uncultured Acetatifactor sp. | reverse complement strand
CTGTGCATTCGCAGGCTCTCCGAGCCTGCTTCATCGCGCTTCGCGCTCTATACGCCGTAAAGCTATTGCTTTGCTGCCCGTGCAAGCACGGCAGCTTCAGCAAAAGCTTTACGGCATGCACAGCTTTAAAATACCCCGAATATCGCCATAAAGGTGCCGGCTGCGACAGCGGTTCCGATAACACCCGCCACGTTGGGTCCCATCGCGTGCATCAGCAGGAAGTTGGTAGGGTCTGCCTCTGCGCCGACCTTCTGGGAAACACGCGCCGCCATGGGAACTGCGGATACGCCCGCCGAACCGATCAGCGGGTTTGTCTTGCCGTGCGTCATGACGCAGAGCAGCTTTCCGAACAGAACGCCCGCCGCCGTACCGAACGCGAACGCGATCAGTCCGAGCAGAACGATCTTGATGGTATCCCAGTTTAAGAATGCCTCAGCGCTGGTCGTTGCGCCTACGGAAGTTCCTAACAGGATAACAACGATGTACATCAGCGCGTTGGACGCCGTCTCTGTCAGCTGTCTTACCACGCCGGACTCTCTGAAGAGATTACCCAGCATCAGCAGTCCGACCAACGGAGCCGTCGTCGGAAGGATCAGGCAGACAACAATGGTAACGATGATCGGGAACAGGATCTTCTCCAGCTTGGTAACCGGACGAAGCTGACCCATCTTAATCTTTCTCTCCTTCTCCGTCGTGAACAGCTTCATGATCGGAGGCTGGATAACGGGAACGAGCGCCATGTAAGAATATGCCGCCACGGCGATCGGTCCTAAAATCGCGGTCTGACCGAGCTTTCCTGCAAGGAAGATGGAGGTAGGACCGTCCGCGCCGCCGATGATGGAGATTGCGGCAGCCGCCTTGTCGTTAAAGCCGAGCCAGATTGCGCCGAAGTATGCGGCGAAAATACCGAACTGTGCCGCTGCGCCGAGCAGGAAGCTCTTCGGGTTCGCGATCAGTGGTCCGAAGTCCGTCATCGCGCCGACACCCATAAAGATCAGGGAGGGCAGAATTGCCAGTTCGTCTAACTTATAAAAGTAATACAGCAGACCGCCGGCACCGTTTGCCGAATCCTCTGCATGAAGCATGATGTCGGGATAAATGTTTACCAACAGCATGCCGAAGGCTATCGGAACCAGAAGTAACGGTTCAAACTCCCTGCGGATAGCCAGATAAAGGAAAAAGCATGCAACCGCTATCATGACGTAATTTCCCCATGTCAGGTTGAAAAACGCCGTCTGATGGAGCAGATTGCTAAGCGTAGAACCTATGTATTCCATTTGTTGACCTCCTGTTGTCGTTTATCGTTGAAACAATACCATCCGCCACGCATCAGTTCATGGTAGCGAGAACGGCACCTGCTTCAATCGCATCGCCGACAGCAACATCAATGCTTGCAACCGTTCCGTCCTGCGGAGCGACTACCGGGATTTCCATCTTCATCGCCTCGATGATCACAACGGGATCTCCTGCCTTTACCGCATCTCCGGCTTTCTTCTCAAGCTTAAATACCTTTCCTGCCGCACCTGCCTCGATCTTTACGCTGCCTGCTGCGCCGTTTGCCTTGGGCGCTGCCGCGGGAGCGGGCGCTGCCTTAGGTGCTGCCACGGGAGCCGCCTTGGGCGCTGCGGGAGCCTTCACTGCTGCCGGCGCTGCTGCTGCGGTTCCTTCCTCTACTGTTACGTCGTATACATTTCCGTTTACGGTAATGGTATAATTCTTCATTTTATTATCCTCCATTGATTTAGCGTTTTCTGATGGAACGTACTACAAATCCGTCCGTGGACGTCTCGCCACGGCTTGCGGCGATCGCTGCCGCAATGACTGCGACAAGCTCATATTCATCCGCCTGTACCTCTGCCGTCTCCGGAACTGTCGTCTGTACCGGAGCAGGCGCGGCGCTCTTCTCTTCGACAGCGCCCTTCTTATCCTTACGCTTTGCAAGCGCTTCCTGTGCCTTGGGAATGAACTGCATCGCGGAAATGATCAGGCTGATCAGAATCAGTACAAGGAACACCATTCCCATACCGATCAGCGTATTCATTGCCGCCTTTACCATCATCTCTCCCATCGTGGAAACCGGGTTCAATGCGGCAGACTCCAGACGCAGGAACATATCATTCGAGAGAATGATCTCGGCAACCGCATCCTTCTCGGTTCCCTTTACATCGACCTCAACAATGATCTGCTTGTCATCGATCCTCGATTCCGCTTCGCCGACATTGTCTACGGCTCCTATGGTGTCAAGAGCGGAGTTGAAGGATTCAATCGCCGTAATCACTGCATACCCGTCCACTTCCAGACCGAAGGACTGCTCAAAGACATACTCGATCTCCTCGCTCGTCAGACCGTCAGTGGAAAACTGATCGCTGCAGAGATAGTTGGTGAAAAGGGGAACGATGGAGGTGGCGAGCTGCTCGGCATTCTCTACCTTCTGCTGCTCATATTCCGTCAGCTCCTCCCCGCTTCCACAGGCGGTCAGTCCGAAGATGCAGGTAATCATACAAATTAAAGCCAACAATTTCTTCTTCATCTTTACTATAATCACCTTTCTATACTGTTCCGTGCTTTTTAACCGGACGATCCTCGCTCTTGGTAAAGAGCATCTCGAAAGCGCCGATCACATATTTTCTCGTATCAGCCGCCTCCACGATCCTGTCCACATATCCTCTCTTTGCCGCGCTTACCGCAGAAAGCTGCAGCGCCTCATAAGCAGCCGCCTTCTCATTGATCACGTCAGCTCCCTGTCCGTCATACATGATCTTTGCAGCAAGCTTTCCGTCCATCGTTCCGATCTCCGCATCCGGCCATGCGTATGTAATGTCCGCGCCGAGCGCCTTGGAATTCATCACGGTCGCAGCCGTTCCGAGCGCCTTGCCGATGATCACGTTTACCTTCGGAACCGTCGCATTCGCAAACGCATAGGTCAGCTTTGCAGCCGCCTTTGCGATACCCTTTTCGGAGCAGAGGGTCGCCTTGTATCCCTTGACATTGGTAAGCGTCAGAACCGGAATATCAAACGCGTCACAGAAGTTCACGAAATCAGCAGCCTTCTCGCAGCCCTGCTTCGAGAGAACGGCTCCCGGCGTCTCCGCCACATTTCCGTCCGCGTCGCAGATCTCGCTTCTGTTGGCTACCGCGCCGACGGTAACGCCGTCCAGCTTCAAGAATCCCGTTACCATATCCTTGCCGTAATTTCTCTTTACCTCAAAGAAATCGTTGTCATCCGCCAGAACAGACAGCGCGATGCCGGTATCGCCGACACAGTTTGCGAGCTCTGCGCTTGTACGGTTTAAATCGTCCGTACACTCAACGATATCGCTGCCCTCGTTGTTGTTAGAGGGAAGGAACGCGATCAGCTCGCGGATCTTTGTAAGGATCGTCGCCTCGTCAGCTACGACATCCACGATGCCGCTCTCCTCCGACTGGAATGCCGCGGAAGCGGAATCACACTTCGTTACAACATTGCCGTCCAGCGCATTCGGTGCATTGACAAACAGCTTTGCATTCTTCTCTTCCATAAACGTAAAATCGGTCATGGTCGGGAACAGGGCAAGTCCGCCGCCGCAGCTGCCGAGTACCGCCGTGATCTGCGGGATCACACCGGACGCAAGCGTCTGCTTTCTGTAGATCGCAGCGAAAGCATTCAGCGCATCGGTTGCCTCCTGTAATCTCAGTCCTGCGGAATCGATCATGCCGATGACGGGCGCTCCCGTCTTCATCGCCAGATCATAGAGATTTGCAATCTTTCCTGCATGCATCTCGCCGACGGTTCCGTTCATCACGGAAGCATCCTGACTGTACACATACACAGGCTTTCCGCCGATCACTCCGTAGCCGGTCACGCAGCCGTCTGAAGGAGTCTCATCCGGTTTCATATTGAAATCAGTCGCTCTTGCCGTTACAAGTCCGCCGATCTCAACGAAACTGTTGTCATCGAGTAAAGCTGTAATTCTTTGACTCGCTTTTGAAGTAGTACTCATGCTTTCAGTCCTCCGTTTATAATAAATAGATAGAAACAATGTAATGCAGGAAAACCAAAAAGAACAAATTCCCCCGATTATTGTCTTATTCAGTATAACACAAAAAAAGCAACCCGCAAAGAGCGAATTGCTTTTTTTTGAGATTTTCTTTCATTTATTTTACTACGATATTGATGATCTTGCCCTTGACGTAAATTTCCTTGACAACGCTCTTTCCTTCCATCGCCGCCTTTACGCCGGGAACCTCCTTCGCCTTTGCAAGCGCGGAAGCGTTATCCTCGTCAACGCCGACCGCCACAACGCCTCTGACCTTACCGTTGACCTGCACGCCGATCTCTACCGTATCCTCTACCAGCACGCTCTCGTCGAATGCCGGCCACGGCTCATAGGCAATGGTGGTATCATGTCCCAGCTCCTGCCACATTTCCTCGCCGACATGCGGGCAGATACAGGAGAACATCTTGATAAAGCCCTCCGCATATTCCTGCGGACACTTTCCTTCCTTGTATGCCGCATTCATAAAGATCATCATCTGGCTGATCGCCGTGTTGAAGCCGAGCTGTTCAAAATCCGACGTCACCTTCTTTACCGTCTGATGGTAAACCTTCGCCAGCGCATCATTCTGTTCCTTGAGAAGATTCTCCGGCGTCGTAAAGAAGTTCCAGACGCGGTTGATGAATTTTCTCGCTCCCTCAACCCCGCTGTCGCTCCAGGGCTTGGATACCTCTAAGGGACCCATGAACATCTCATACAGTCTGAGCGTATCCGCGCCGTATTCGCGGACAACATCACTCGGATTTACGACAAACTCCGGGAATCTCTTTCCCATCTTAATCCCGTTCGCGCCGAGGATCATGCCCTGATGCACCAGCTTCTGAAACGGCTCCTTCACGGGAGACAGTCCCTTGTCATACAGATAGCGGTTCCAGATACGGGAATACATCAGATGACCGACCGCATGCTCAGGGCCTCCGATATATAAGTCAACGGGCAGCCAGTGCTTCAACAGCTTCTGATCCGCAAATTCCTTATCATTCTGCGGATCAATGTATCTCATGTAATACCAGCTTGATCCCGCGCTTCCCGGCATGGTGGAAGTCTCACGGATTCCTTTGATGCCGTTTTTATCGTAATGCTTCCATTCCTCCGCATTTTCCAGCGGCGCCTTGCCGTTCTTTCCCTTGTAATCATCCAGCTTCGGCAGGACAAGCGGCAGCTCCTCATCCGGCAGGACATGGATCTTTCCGTCTTCCCCGTGAACCACCGGAACCGGCTCGCCCCAGTAACGCTGTCTCGCAAAGATCCAGTCGCGGAAATGATAATTCACGGTTCTGCGCGCAACGCCCTGCTTCTCCAGCTTTACCGTGATCGCTTCCTTTGCCTCCTCGACGGTCATGCCGGTAAATTCTTCGGAATTCATCAGCTTACAGCCCTTACCGAGGTATTCCTTCTTCTCAAATGCCTTTTCGCTGACATCCGCGCCGTCGATTACCTGAATCATCGGAATATTGTGTGCAACCGCATATTCAAAATCCCTCTGGTCGTGGGACGGAACCGCCATAACCGCTCCGGTACCGTAGCTCGCCAGTACAAAGTCGCCGATAAAGAGCGGCACTTCCCTGCCGTTGACCGGATTGATACAGGAAACGCCCTTTAAGATACAGCCCGTCTTTCCCTTGTTTAACTCGGTGCGGTCCATATCGTTCTTCTTTAACGTCTCGTCGATGTACGCCTGTACCTCTTCCTTATTTTCGATCCGCGGCATCAGATCCTTTACGATCTGTCCGTCCGGCGCAAGCACCATAAAGGTAATTCCGTAAATCGTCTCGATACAGGTAGTATAAATGGAAAACCTTCCGCCGCCGACAATCTCAAAATCGACCTCTACGCCCTCGGATTTTCCGATCCAGTTTCGCTGGATGTCCTTTGTAGACTCCGGCCAGTCGATCTCGTTTAAGCCCTCTAAGAGCTTTTCCGCAAAGGCGGGCTGGTTGATGACCCACTGCTTCATGTTCTTACGGACAACCGGATAGCCGCCGCGCTCGGACTTTCCGTCGATCACCTCATCATTGGACAGCACCGTTCCCAGCTCCTCACACCAGTTGACCGGCATATCCACATATTTCGCATATCCGTCCAGATACAGCTGCTTAAAGATCCACTGCGTCCACTTATAAAAGCCGGGATCGCTGGTCGCAAGCTGCTTCGACCAGTCATAATCAAAGCCCAGCTCGACGAGCTGCTTTGAGAAGGTCTCTATGTTCTTCTGGGTAAAGCCGTCCGGATGATTTCCCGTGCTCACCGCATACTGCTCCGCCGGCAGTCCGAAGGAATCATACCCCATCGGGTGCAGGACATTGTATCCCTGCATTCTCTTCATTCTGGACATGATATCCGTCGCCGTATATCCTTCCGGGTGTCCTGCGTGCAGTCCGACGCCGGACGGATAGGGAAACATGTCCAGCGCATAATACTTCGGTTTGGAAAAATCCCAAACGTCCGTCTTAAACGTCTCGTTCTTCGCCCAGTATTCCTGCCATTTCTTCTCAATCTCACCCGGATTGTACACCTTTGCCATTGCTGATCCTCCTCGCTGATTCATTGAAAAACCGCCTCTAAGTTTCCTTAGAGACGGTCAGCTTCTGTAATACGACACCCTTTTTTACGTCTGCCGGTCTGCTCTTCCGAATCATTGCTTTTTCGTTATAAAATCAAAGCAACAGTCCAGAGCCGGTCTCCAAAATGCTTCGCTCCGAACCGTTACAAATCAAGGATTATTCTAGCCGCTTTCCACCGCTTTGTCAAGAAGAACCGAAGCTTCCGTAAAAAGCGTCCGCAAAAGACACAAAAAAGCCGGGCTGTTACGGAAAAGCACTTCCCGAAAGCAGAAAACGGGCGAGGATCTGCTCCGCGCACCAGAAAAGACTGATCTCCGGAATCTCCTCCTGCGTCACGATGCGTTCCGTGCGATAGACCGTTCCGTCCACAAGATACCGTACCTCCCCTACCTGCGTGCCCGCCGCGACAGGCGCCGTCAGCTCCCGCTCCAGCTGACATTCCACGTCTATCGTTTCGTCCGCCCCAAGAAGGATTTTTTCCAAAGCCGCGCCGCTTCCTGTATCAGCCAAAGAATCCATGCCACCATCCGCCGTTTCTCCCCGTTCTATCCTGATACCAGTATACGCAGTCTCCCCGAGGATATTCGTCTGCCCGTTTAAGACCGGAAGCGGCTTTAAGCTGCTCTCATCAAACGCATTCTCCGCATCCGTGAAATACCGATAAAAATAATTGTCGATCCCGTACTGCATCAGCTGCCTCGTATCGCTCCACTTCCATGTCTTATGGTTCGGCCAGCCGCAGGCTAAGAGCGTGACAATAAAAGTCCTCCCGTCGCGCACAAGCGAACCGACATAGCAATACCCCGCCTTATTCGTAAATCCCGTCTTTCCGCTGAGTGCCCCCTCCATCATCTGCAGAAACGCATTGTGGTTCGTGCAGGAAAAGCTCCTGCCGTTCGCAGAAAAACAATAGTCCTGCGTCCTCGTAACCGTGAGAAACTCCCCGCTCTTTGCAGAGCCGCCGATACAGTAGCGCATGATCCGGGCAAGCTCTGCCGCCGTCGTACTGTGCTCCTTTACGATGCTGCTGCCGTCCTGCAGCGTAAATTCCTGCGTCGCGTCCAGTCCGTTCGGCGTGATAAACCAGCTGTCCCGACAGCCGAGGCTGACCGCCTTTTCATTCATCAGACGCGCAAATGCGGCGACTGCCTCCCTGCTCTCTTCCTGACTGCATTCCGATGACGGCTTTTCCCGCTTCTCTTCCGGAAGAAATTTTCTCCCGACATGCTCCGCAAGCGCCGCCGCAGAATCATTATGGGATTCCAGCATCAGCGAATACAGCAGATCGCGCACCGTATATTCCTCACCCTGACGGATGCCAAGATGCACCTTCGGCATGCCCGCCGCGTAGGACGAAACGGTCACGCACTCATCCGGGGAAGCATTTTCCAGAACCAGAATACAGGTCAGGATCTTCGTCGTGCTCGCCATCGCCATCGGCGTATCCGCATTTTTCCCGAACAGCACCCTGCCCGTATCCGCATCCATCAGCACTGCCGCCGTGGCATACAGGGAAAGACCGTCCTCCGGCTCCTCGCCTTTTGCATGCAGCGCTGTTCCCGCCATCAGAAAAAGGGCACAGAAAAAGCCCCACACCATTCTTTTTCTCCGCATTTTACAAGTCCTGCAAACTTGGATTTAGAACAGTATATGAGCTTTCTTTTCCAAAAATGAGCCGCCCTGACGGCTTCCTTATACCTCCAGCTGCAGCTGTACCTCCGCTTCCGCCTGCTGCTTAAATTCCTCGACCTGTACCGGGTTCAGCTCCGGCAGCTCTTCCAGACTCTTCACGCCGAAGCAGCGCAGAAACTGCTCCGTCGTCCCGAACAGCAGCGGTCTTCCCGGCGCGTCCAGTCTGCCGAGCTCCGTGATCAGATCATACTCCAAAAGCTTATTGATCGCATGATCGCAGCTCACGCCTCTCACGCGCTCCACCTCAATCCTCGTCACCGGCTGCTTATAGGCGATGATCGACAGGGTTTCCAGAACCGTATCCGTCAGTGTCATTTTGCGCGGTGCCTTGGCAATTTTGATCAGGTATTCATACATATCGGACTTCGTGCAAAGCTGCACCGCCTCCTCGAACCATGTCAGCGTGATGCCTCTGTTGCTCTTCGCATACCGCTTTTCCATGTCCTTTAAGATTTCCTTTGTCGTCTTTACATCCTCTTCTATCACTGCGGCAAGGCTCTTGACCTCGACCGAATCTCCCATCGTAAACAGCACCGCCTCCAGCACCGCCTCCGCTTTCGTCCGCTCCATAAATATTCCTCTCTCACATCTGCGACGTGATCACAATGTCGTCAAAAATATTTTCCTGACAGATCAGGATCTTCCCCGTCTTCATCAGCTCCAGAATGATCAGGAAGGTAACGATCACTTCCATCCTGTCCGCCTGCTTCTCCAGCAGTCTGCGGAAGCTGAAGGTACCATGCTCCTTCGCATACGCCTCGACATAGAGCATTTTGGCGTCCATGTCGATTTCTTCCTTCTCAATATTTCCGTAGCGGCTTCTGATCGGGTCGATCTTGTCCTCCTGTCTGCGCACAATGGATTTAAAGATCTCATGCAGCTTATTCAGCGTCATGTCGCCGACCAGCTCCTCATAATCCACGGGCTGCCTGTAGGCCTCCACCTCTTTCGGAAGTCTCTGCTCACGGTACAGATTTCTCGCCGCATCCACCTGCCTGTCCCGCAGCTCAAAGGACATGAACTTATACATCTTGTATTCCAGGAGCTTTTGTACCAGCTCCGCTCTCGGATCCTCTTCCTCGCCCTCTTCGTTGACTTCCTTCGGCAGAAGCATCCTGCACTTAATGTCGATCAGGGTTGCCGCCATGACGAGAAACTCGCTCATCACGTTCATATCGTCGGTTTCCATATTTTTTATGTACGCAAGATACTGCTCCGTGATCTCAACGATCGGGATGTCGTAAATATCAATTTTATTCTTATCGATCAGATGAAGCAGAAGATCCAGCGGACCTTCAAACACTTCCAGCTTAACCGGTATCGCCATGCCTTCCTCCTGCCTGTTTCCCTTCGCCGGCTTTTCCGACTTTACTATTCTACCGAAAAAAACAGCCAAGCGCAAGGAAGAACATATATTCGCCGTTTCAGCTTCCCAGTTCAACCACCCAGAGCTCCCCCGGATTAAACAGCCGTAAGGGAATCGTGTGTGCGCCGAGTCCTCTGCTTAAAAGCATCACGGCATCCTTCTCCCTAAAAATGCCGCCGTCATATTTCGGAAACGGCTTAAGACTCGGCGCAACCAGTCCTTTCCCCCAAAACGGAATCCTGACGATCCCGCCGTGTACATGCCCGGATACCACAAAATCCGCTCCCCACGCCGCATATTGCGGAAAATACTCCGGATTGTGCGCCAGCAGGATCGTAAAGCTTTCCGCTTCCGCCTTTCCGAGCGTCTTTTGCAGATATGCCGCATCCATAACGGGTTTTCCGAAGCGTTTATAGTACTGCTTATCAATCTCCGCACCGTAAATAGAAATACCGTACTCCTTAAGCCGCGCATGCGCATTGACAAACGGCCTGATCCCGAGCTCTGCGAGAGCCTGTCCGTACCGCTTTGCCATATCCCCGTATTTTTCGGGGTACAGCTTCAGCCGCTGCTCATGATTGCCGTTTGCATAATAAACGGGATATTCCTTCACAAGACTGCTTAAAAAGCTGACCGCCGTTTCGATCTCTTTTCCGGGCTTTGCCGTCAGGATATCTCCCGCGATCAGGATTACATCCGGCTTCTGCTCCCGGACGGCTTCCAGAAGCCGCTCATTCTCCCTGCCGTAGCGCTTATTGTGCAGATCGGAAATCACAACGGCGCGAAGCGGCTTTTGAATCCGTTTATCCGCAATCTCCAATTTCCGCACGACAAACCGGTTGCTGTCATACAGCGCCACCCACGCAAGCAGGATACAAAAAATCCCGAATAAGGTAATCAGAATATCCGTCATCTCTTCCCCTCCAAGAACATGCTTTTCGTCTGCGGAAACGCGCCGAAGCTTCTCACGGACGGTCTCCGACGCCGCATCAGGACTGATCCGTAACCTTCCGGACACGGGCAGCCGTACCGCTTCCTACAGCAGATACCGCGCAAAGACCTGCCGCAGATAATCCATATATCCCGCTTTTTCTACGGATTCCCCGAACAGAATCGGTACACTGCCGATCTCCCTGCCGTCCAGCAGATACCTCACCCTGCCCGCTTCCGCGCCCTCTTCGACAGGCGCTTCCACGCTTTCGGGAAGCTCTATCACCTTTTCCACATTCTCCGGACTGCTCCCCGTAATATCGAGATACCGGAATTCCCCCGCATACCGCAGCGGCACACTCTTTTCCACGCCGTGCTCTACGGAAAGATCAGGAAGCGCATCCGTATTTTCGTCCACATAGACCCTGCACACGCTAAATCCATAGTTTAAAAGCGTTACGGCATCCCCGAAGCGCGCCTTGTAATCCGGCGCTCCCATGACGACCGCGATCAGATCAATGCCGTCCTTACTCGCCGTCGCCGAAATACAGTACTTCGCCTTACTCATCGAACCGGTCTTTAAGCCTGTCGCATAGCTGTACTGCTTTAACAGCTTATTCGTGCTGTTTAAGGTAAATTTACTGCTGCCCTGCCTTGTCTCATGGGTAATGTCCTCCATCCAGATCTTTGTATAGTCAAAGATTTCGGGATACTTTACCGTCAGCTCGCGCGACATGACCGCGACATCGCGTGCGCAGGAATAATGCGTATCCGATTCCGACAGACCGCAGCAGTCCTCAAAATGCGTATCGACCATCCCCAGCTCCAGCGCCTTTTGGTTCATCAGCTCCACAAACGACTGCTCGCTCCCCGCGATATGCTCCGCGACCGCAACGCTGGCATCATTGCCGGAGGAGACCACGATACACTTGATCATCGTCTCCAGCGTCTGAACCTCTCCTTCCGCAAGGTAGACCTGCGAACCGCCCATGGAAGCTGCATACGCGCTCGTCATCACCTCATCCGACAGGCTGATCTTTCCTGCCTCCAGCGCCTCAAAGGTCAGAAGTAATGTCATGATCTTCGTAATACTCGCAGGACTCCGCCGCTCTGCCGAATTTGCTTCATAAATCACCTGACCCGTGGAGCTTTCTATCAGAATAACGGACGGAGAGGAAACGGAAATTTCCGCGCTGACGGGCAACGCCGCCGATACCCAGAGAACCATTGCGACAAGCAATGACAAAAAAGATTTTTTCCCAACCATAAGCTGCCTCACTTCCGGTAACTGTTCCTGCTTATTCTTATGACAGCCTGATAGGAAATAGAACAGAAAACCCCCGGTCAGTTCAACCGAGGGTCTGCTAACGTTTAGTTATATTTACGCTTTCTTGCTGCTTCAGACTTCTTCTTGCGTCTTACGCTAGGCTTCTCGTAATGCTCACGCTTACGAA
>CAZVWN010000063.1:0-12175 GCA_964631065.1 uncultured Acetatifactor sp. | reverse complement strand
AGGAGGCCAATCAGATGGCAAACGTATCTGTTTTTAATATGGAAGGCAAGGAAGTCGGTACGATGGAACTGAATGATGCGGTATTCGGTGTTGAGATTAATGAGCACCTTGTACACATGGCAGTCGTACAGCAGCTTGCAAATAATCGTCAGGGAACCCAGAAGGCAAAGACCCGTTCTGAGGTATCCGGTGGCGGAAGAAAGCCTTGGAGACAAAAAGGTACAGGACATGCAAGACAGGGATCGATCAGAGCGCCCCAGTGGAAGGGCGGCGGCGTTGTATTTGCTCCCGTTCCGAGAGATTATTCCTTTAAGCTCAACAGGAAGGAAAAGAGAGCAGCCCTGAAGTGTGCTCTGACCGATAAGGTTCAGCAGAATAACCTGATCGTGGTTGACGAGCTGAAGCTGGATGAGATCAAGACGAAGAACTTCGTAAAGGTAATGAATAACCTGAAGGTTCAGAAGGGTCTTGTAGTCATCGCTGAGAATGACGCCAACATCGTAATGTCCGCGAAGAACCTCGCTGACATTGACACGACGCTGGTAAACACGATCAACACTTATGACATCATGAAGGCTAAGACGGTAGTTCTGACGAAGGATGCCGTTGCAAAGATCGAGGAGGTGTACGCATAATGGCAGACATTAAATACTATGACGTAATCCTCAAGCCGGTTATCACCGAAAAGAGTATGGCCGGTATGGGCGAGAAGAAATATACTTTTCTGGTTCATACAGAGGCTAACAAGTCCCAGATCAAGGAAGCTGTAGAGAAGATGTTCGAGGGCACGAAGGTAAAGAGCGTGAACACCATGAACTGTGAGGGTAAGAACAAGAGACGCGGAATGGTTACGGGCAAGACCGCGAAGACCAAGAAGGCGATCGTTACCCTGACTGCTGACAGCAAGGACATTGAGATCTTTACAGGACTGTAAAAAGCGGAGCCACACGGCTCTGATGTGACGGATTAAGGTATGCGACCGCAGACGGCGGCTGCGCAAAGAATCAAGAAAAAGGAGATAAGAAAATGGGTATCAAGACATATAACCCCTATACACCCTCCAGAAGAAATATGACCGGTTCCGATTTTGCGGAGATCACAAAGACTGTTCCCGAGAAGAGCCTTTGCGTATCCCTCAAGAAGAACGCAGGACGTAACAATCAGGGTAAGATCACTGTGAGACACCATGGCGGCGGCTCCAGAAGAAAGTACAGAATCATTGATTTTAAGAGAAATAAGGATGGTATTCCGGCAACCGTTATCGGTATCGAGTACGATCCGAACAGAACCGCAAACATCGCTCTGATCTGCTATGCGGACGGCGAGAAGGCATATATCCTTGCTCCTGAAGGACTGACGGACGGCATGAAGGTCATGAACGGACCGGAAGCGGAAGTAAGAGTCGGCAACTGCCTGCCTCTTTCCGAGATCCCCGTCGGTACACAGCTGCACAACATCGAGCTGTATCCCGGAAAGGGCGGTCAGATGGTTCGTGCCGCAGGAAACAGCGCACAGCTGATGGCAAAGGAAGGAAAGTATGCAACGCTTCGTCTTCCCTCCGGAGAGATGAGAATGGTTCCTCTTGTATGCCGTGCAACCGTCGGCGTTGTAGGCAACGTAGATCACAATCTGATCAATATCGGTAAGGCGGGACGTAAGCGCCACATGGGCATCCGTCCTACGGTACGCGGTTCCGTTATGAACCCGAATGACCATCCGCACGGCGGTGGTGAGGGCAAGACCGGTATCGGACGTCCCGGTCCCAGCACTCCTTGGGGTAAGCCCGCTCTCGGTCTGAAGACCCGTAAGGCGAAGAAGGCTTCCAATAAGCTGATTGTAAGAAGACGTGACGGCAAGGCAATCAAATAAAAACAGGAGGAAAAACTGATGGCTAGATCACTGAAAAAAGGACCTTTCGCAGACGCAAGCCTGTTAAAGAAGGTAGATGCTATGAATGCGGCAGGACAGAAGCAGGTTATCAAGACCTGGTCTCGCCGTTCAACAATTTTCCCTTCCTTTGTGGGACACACCATTGCGGTTCATGACGGCAGGAAGCATGTTCCCGTATATGTGACGGAGGATATGGTAGGTCATAAGCTGGGCGAGTTCGTAGCGACCAGAACCTACAGAGGTCACGGGAAGGACGAGAAGAAGTCTAAGGTCAGGTAGTTTTACAACGCACATGTGCCCGGGAGGGCATTGCAGGGTCTGTCTGCGGACGGTTTTGTCCGTAGCAGATGCGTTGCTTTTTATTTCTGAAAAGGAGGATATTTATCTATGGCTAAGGGACATAGAAGTCAGATTAAGAGAGAGAGAAATGCCCAGAAGGATACAAGACCTTCCGCTAAGCTGTCTTACGCAAGGGTTTCCGTTCAGAAGGCATGTTTCGTATTAGACGCGATCAGAGGCAAGGATGTTGAGACTGCCCTGGGTATTCTGGAGTACAATCCCAGATATGCTTCCGGCCTTATCAAGAAGCTGCTTGAGTCTGCAATTGCAAATGCAGAGAACAACAACGGTATGAACAGAGAGAATCTGTATGTGGCTGAGTGCTACGCGAACAAGGGACCGACAATGAAGCGCGTTCACCCCAGAGCACAGGGAAGGGCTTACAGGATCGAGAAGAGAATGAGCCATATCACCGTTGTGTTGGACGAGAAGAAGTAAGGAAAGGAGCAAACAAATGGGACAGAAAGTTAATCCGCATGGCTTAAGAGTCGGAGTAATTAAAGAGTGGGATTCCAAGTGGTACGCTGAGAATGAGTTTTCCGATTATCTGGTAGAAGACTACGAGATCAGAAAGTACCTGAAGAAGAAGTTATACAGCGCAGGTGTTGCAAAGATCGAGATCGAGAGAACTTCTGACAGGGTTCGCGTGATCATCCATACCGCAAAGCCCGGTGTGATCATCGGTAAGGGCGGCGCTGAGATCGAGGTTACCAAGAATGAGGTTTCCAAGATGACAGGCAAGAAGGTTCTGATCGACATCAAGGAGATCAAGAGACCCGACAGAGATGCACAGCTTGTTGCGGAGAACATCGCACAGCAGCTTGAGAACCGTGTATCTTACAGACGTGCCATGAAGTCCTGCATGGGCAGAACCATGAAGGCGGGCGCTCTCGGTATCAAGGCGGCATGCGCAGGTCGTCTCGGCGGCGCTGATATCGCACGTTCTGAGTTCTACAGCGAGGGAACCATTCCGCTTCAGACACTGAGAGCAGATATCGACTACGGCTTTGCAGAGGCTGATACCACTTATGGTAAGGTTGGTGTGAAAGTTTGGATCTACAAGGGTGAGATCCTTCCTACAAAGGGAAATCAGATGGAAGGGAGCGATAAATAATCATGTTAATGCCGAAGAGAGTTAAGCATCGTAAACAGTTCCGTGGCTCCATGAGGGGCAAGGCAACAAGAGGAAACACGCTTGCGTATGGTGAATTTGGTCTGGTGGCGATCGAGCCCGCATGGATCAAGTCCAATCAGATCGAAGCAGCCCGTATTGCGCTTACCCGTTATACGAAGCGTGCAGGTCAGGTATGGATCAAGATCTTCCCTGACAAGCCCGTAACCGTTAAGCCTCTGGGAACTCGTATGGGTTCCGGTAAGGGCGCTGTTGACTGCTGGGTAGCAGTCGTAAAACCCGGTCGTGTCATGTTTGAAATTGCCGGTGTTCCCGAAGATCAGGCAAAGGAGGCACTGCGTCTTGCCATGCATAAGCTTCCCTGCAAATGTAAGATCGTTTCTAAGGCAGATTTGGAAGGCGGTGTAGAATAATGAAATCTAATAAGTTTGTAGAAGAATTGAAGAACAAGTCCGCAGAGGAATTACAGACAGAGCTTGTTGCTGCAAAGAAAGAACTTTTCAATCTGAGATTCCAGAACGCAACCAATCAGCTCGACAATACGGCAAGAATTAAGGATGTCAGAAAGAATATTGCCCGTATTCAGACAGTTATCACCGAGAAGGCAAGGGGCTAAAGCACATCGCCCGAACGGCGAGTGGAAAGGAGTTAAGTCGTGGAAGAAAGAAATTTGAGAAAAGTGCGTACCGGTAAGGTCACCAGTAATAAGATGGATAAGACAATCGTTGTGGCGATCGAAGAGCATGTAAAGCATCCTCTTTACAACAAGGTCGTTAAGAGAACCTACAAGCTGAAGGCTCATGACGAGAACAACGAGTGCAACATCGGCGACACCGTTAAGGTTATGGAGACGAGACCTCTGTCCAAGGATAAGAGATGGAGACTTGTTGAGATCGTAGAAAGAGTGAAGTAATCAGCCGTAGGTGCGGCAAAGGAGGAAAATCATGGTTCAGCAGGAAACAAGACTGAAGGTTGCTGATAACACCGGTGCGAAAGAGTTACTCTGCATCCGCGTTATGGGCGGCTCTACAAGAAGATATGCACAGATTGGCGATGTGATTGTTGCTTCCGTTAAAGATGCAACACCAGGCGGAGTTGTAAAGAAGGGTGACGTTGTAAAGGCAGTTGTAGTTCGTTCCGTTAAGGGCGCACGTCGTAAGGATGGTTCCTACATCAAGTTCGACGAGAACGCGGCAGTAATCATCAAGGAAGACAAGACACCCAGAGGAACCCGTATTTTTGGGCCGGTAGCGAGAGAGCTTCGTGAAAAGCAGTTCATGAAGATCGTGTCTCTGGCTCCCGAAGTATTATAAGGAGGTGTCGTATGGCCAGTTTAAAGATTAAGAAGGGTGATACCGTTAAGGTGATCGCCGGCAAGGATTGCAATACAGAGGGAAAGGTACTTTCCGTAGATGCGAAGAAGCACAAGGTTATCGTTGAGGGCGTAAACATGATCACAAAGCACGCGAAGCCCTCTCAGGCAAACCCGAACGGCGGCATCATTCAGAAGGAAGCTCCTATTGATATCTCAAACGTCATGCTCGTATTCAAGGGCAAGGCAACCAGAGTCGGCTTCAAGATGGACGGAGACAGAAAAGTCCGTTTTGCAAAGGCAACCGGCGAAGTGATTGACTGATCAGTAGGAAGGAGGAACGAAAAGTGGCTAGATTAAAAGAGTTATACTACGATGAGATCGTAGAAGCTATGACAAAGAAGTTTGGATATAAGAATGTTATGGAAGTTCCCAAGCTTGATAAGATCGTGGTCAACATGGGCGTCGGCGAAGCAAAGGACAACGCAAAGCTCCTTGAGAACGCCGTAGCGGATATGGAGACGATCACCGGTCAGAAGGCTGTTCTTACCAAGGCGAAGGCATCCATAGCAAACTTCAAGATCCGTGAGGGTATGGCGATCGGATGTAAGACGACCCTGCGCGGCGAGAAGATGTATGAGTTCCTTGATCGTCTTGTGAACCTGGCATTGCCCCGTGTACGTGACTTCAGAGGCGTGAATCCCAACGCATTCGACGGCAGAGGAAACTACGCTCTTGGTATCAAGGAGCAGTTCATTTTCCCTGAGATCGAGTACGATAAGATTGACAAGACAAGAGGTATGGACATCATCTTTGTTACGACGGCAAAGACGGATGAAGAGGCACGCGAGCTGTTGAGACTGTTCAACATGCCGTTCGCAAAGTAATTAAGGAGGTAAATTTTTCATGGCTAAGACATCAATGAAGATCAAACAGCAGCGCAAGCCCAAGTTTTCTACCCAGGCATACAGCCGTTGCAAGATTTGCGGTCGTCCTCACGCTTACTTGAGAAAGTATGGCATTTGCAGAGTTTGCTTCCGCGAACTGGCATACAAGGGAGAGATTCCCGGCGTGAAGAAGGCAAGCTGGTAAGGAAGGAGGAAGAAAACAATGACAATGAGCGATCCGATTGCAGATATGCTGACAAGAATCCGTAATGCAAATACGGCAAAGCACGATACTGTTGATATTCCTGCCTCCAAGATGAAGCTGTCCATTGCACAGATTCTTCTGGATGAGGGATATATAAGCAAATATGATGTAGTAGATGACGGTAATTTCAAGTCGATCCATGTGACGTTAAAGTACGGCGCTGATAAGAATGAGAAGATCATCTCCGGCATCAAGAGAATTTCCAAGCCCGGTCTGCGCGTGTATGCCGGCAAGGATGAGCTGCCCAGAGTACTCGGCGGTCTCGGAACGGCAATCATTTCTACCAACCAGGGTGTTATCACCGACAAGAAGGCGCGTGAGCTTCAGGTTGGCGGCGAAGTGCTGGCGTTCGTCTGGTAAAGATTTGTTGTAACTATAAAAAGTTCAGATTATTTTAGGAGGTACGGGCATGTCACGTATAGGTAGAATGCCAATCGCAATTCCTGCCGGCGTTACGGTAGCGGTTGCAGAAAATAACAAGGTGACTGTAAAGGGTCCCAAGGGAACACTTGAGAGAGTGCTGCCCTCTGAGATGGAGATCAAGGTAGAAGGCGCTGAGGTGCTGGTAAGCAGACCGAACGACTTAAAGAAGATGAAGTCTCTTCACGGTCTGACCAGAACCCTGATCCACAACATGGTTGTCGGTGTTACGGAAGGCTTCGAGAAGAAGCTTGAGGTAAACGGTGTCGGTTACAGGGCTGCAAAGAGCGGTAAGAAGCTGACGCTGAACCTGGGTTATTCCCATCCGGTTGAGATGGACGATCCGGAAGGCATCGAGACGGTTGTTGACGGACAGAACATCATTATCGTCAAGGGTATTGACAAAGAGAAAGTTGGCCAATTCGCAGCTGAAATCAGAGACAAGAGAAGACCTGAGCCTTATAAGGGCAAGGGAATCAAGTATGCCGATGAGACGATCAGACGTAAGGTTGGTAAGACCGGTAAGAAATAACAGATAAGGAGAGTATGAGGATGGTTAGCAAGGTATCAAGAAAAGATGTTCGTGCAAAAAAGCACATGAGAATTCGTAACCGCTTCAGTGGTACTGCTGAAAGACCGCGTCTGGCTGTATTCAGAAGCAATAATCATATGTATGCTCAAATTATCGACGATACTGTTGGGAATACATTAGTATCCGCTTCCACGCTTGAGAAGGACGTTAAGAGCGAGCTGGAGAAGACCAATAACGTTGATGCAGCAGCATACCTGGGAACCGTCATTGCCAAGAGAGCAATTGAAAAGGGTATCAGCAAGGTTGTTTTTGACAGAGGCGGCTTTATATATCAGGGCAAGGTTGCGGCGTTAGCTGAGGCAGCCAGAGAAGCCGGACTGGAATTCTAGGAAAGGAAGAGGAATACACCATGAAACATACAGTCATAGATGCAAGCCAGTTTGAGTTGAATGACAAGGTTGTTACCATTAAGCGTGTAGCAAAGACCGTGAAGGGCGGACGGAATATGCGTTTTACTGCTCTGGTAGTAGTTGGTGACGGCAATGGTCATGTCGGCGCAGGTCTGGGAAAGGCAGTTGAAATTCCGGAAGCAATCCGCAAGGGAAAGGAAGATGCAATGAAGCACATCGTTACCGTTGCGCTGGATGAGAACAATTCCATTTCCCATGATTATATCGGTAAGTATGGTTCTGCAAATGTTCTGCTGAAGAAGGCTCCCGACGGAACGGGTATCATCGCAGGCGGTCCTGCCCGTGTGGTATGTGAGCTTGCAGGTATCAAGAACATCCGTACAAAGTCTCTTGGTTCCAACAACAAGCAGAACGTTGTTCTTGCAACGATCTCCGGCTTAAGCCAGCTTAAGTCTCCCGAGGAAGTTGCGAAGAGCCGCGGCAAGTCTGTAGAAGAAGTATTAGCCTGAGTGGATTTCCCTAAGGCGGCATATGCCGTCTTAAGGAATCCGGATCCCGGAGGAAGGAGCTGCGTGCAGTTCTTTCCGCGATGACGGGACCGATAGAAAGGAGAACTCAAATTATGGCAGATAAGAAGTTAAAGATTACTCTGGTAAAGTCCACGATCGGGGCTGTACCGAGGAATAAGGCAACCGTACAGTCTATGGGACTTCGCAAGATCGGCAGTTCCGTAATCCTTCCTGATAATGATGCAACGAAGGGACAGATTCGTCAGGTCAGCCATTTAGTGAAAGTAGAAGAAGTAGAAGCATAAGTCGAAGGAGGTGTCAGAGATGGAATTATCCAATTTAAGACCCGCAGAAGGTTCTAAGCACAGCGATAATTTTAGAAGAGGCCGTGGACACGGTTCAGGAAACGGCAAGACTGCAGGTAAAGGTCATAAGGGACAGAAGGCGCGTTCCGGAGCACCGAGACCCGGTTTTGAAGGCGGACAGATGCCTTTATACAGACGTCTTCCTAAGAGAGGCTTTACCAACAGAAATTCAAAGGAGATCGTTGCAGTCAACGTAAGCGCTCTTGAGCGTTTCGAGGATGGCGCGACAGTGGATGTAAACACATTGATCGAATCCGGCATTGTTAAGAATCCCAGAGATGGCGTAAAGATACTCGGAAACGGAGAACTTACCAAAAAGCTCAATGTCAGGGCAGACGCATTCAGCGCATCCGCAAAAGAAAAGATTGAGGCTCTTGGTGGAACAGCAGAGGTGATGTAATGTTTACAACACTCAAAAACGCATTCAAGATCAAAGAGATCAGAAATAAGATTCTGTTTACCTTCGGCATGCTGGTTGTGATCCGTATCGGTTCGCAGCTTCCCGTGCCGGGCGTAAACGGCGAGGTTTTCCGCCAGTGGTTTTCCGATCAGGCGAATGGTGCGTTTAGTTTCTTCGATGCGATTACGGGCGGTTCTTTCATGAACATGTCGATTCTTGCCTTGAACATCAACCCGTATATTACTTCCTCCATTATCATCCAGCTGCTCACGATTGCGATTCCGAAGCTTGAGGAAATGCAGCGCGACGGCGAGGACGGACGGAAGAAGATCGTAGCGATCACCAGATATGTCACGGTCGCGCTGGCTCTGATCCAGTCTACGGCGATGGCAATCGGGTTCGGCAGACAGGGGTATCTGACCTCATTTAATGCGCTGAGCGTGATCTGTTCCATTGCAACGCTGACGGCGGGCAGTGCGTTCCTGATGTGGATCGGTGAGCGGATTACCGAAAAAGGTATCGGAAACGGTATCTCCATTGTTCTTGTTATCAATATCATTTCCAGACTGCCGGAGGATATCAAGGCGCTGTTCGACCAGTTCGTATTCGGCAAAGCGCCGGCTACCGCGATCCTTGCAGCAGTCATTATCATTGCGATCATCGTCGCAATGGTCGTTCTGGTCATCATCCTGAACGACGGTACGCGGAAGATTCCTGTGCAGTATGCCAACAAGGTACAGGGCAGAAAGATGGTCGGCGGACAGACCTCCAACATTCCGTTAAAGGTAAATACCGCCGGAGTCATTCCTGTCATTTTTGCACAGTCGCTGATGCAGTTCCCGATCATTATTTCCTCTTTTGCAGGATACAGCGGAACGGGCGTGTGGAGCGAGATTCTGAAATATCTGAACTCCGGATACTGGTGTAATCCGAAACAGATCAGATATACGGTAGGTCTGCTGGTATATATTGTGCTGATCATTTTCTTCGCATATTTTTATACCTCCATTACCTTTAATCCGCTGATGATCGCCGACAACATGAAGAAGCAGGGCGGTTTCATCCCCGGCATCAGACCCGGAAAGCCTACGAGTGATTACCTGAACAAGGTATTGAATTACATCGTATTCATCGGGGCAGTCGGACTGACGGTCATTGCGGTTCTTCCGTACATCTTCAGCGGTGTGTTCGGAGCGAGCGTATCCTTTGGCGGTACGAGCCTTATCATTATCGTCAGCGTCGTTCTGGAAACCATGAAGCAGGTAGAATCCCAGATGTTTGTCCGTAATTACAAGGGCTTCCTGGAGAAGTAAAATAAGAGAAATCGCGCAGATCAGTTTCTGCGCGATTCTTTGTTGTGGATTTTTTGCTTGCATTCTATGGAAAACTTCGTTAGAATAAAAATGTATGTCGTGCGATAACGCATGACCCGGAGTTTGGAACAGGATGTTTAGGACAGTAACCGCAGAAGCGGATAGGGAGGTAAAAATGAAGATCATTATGTTGGGTGCGCCCGGAGCGGGCAAAGGAACACAGGCAAAGATGATTGCGGAGAAGTACGGTATCCCGCATGTTTCGACAGGAGACATTTTCCGCGCCAATATTAAGAACGGTACGGAGCTGGGAATGGAAGCGAAGAAGTACATGGATCAGGGACTTCTTGTGCCGGATGAGCTGACCGTAAAGATCCTTTTGGACAGAGTGGCGCAGGACGACTGTAAGTCCGGCTATGTGCTGGACGGCTTTCCCAGGACGATCCCGCAGGCGAAGGTGCTTGACGACGCGCTGACGAAGCTTGGCGAGAAGATTGACTATGCGGTCAATGTAGATGTTCCGGATGAGAATATCGTAAGAAGAATGTCCGGAAGACGCGCCTGCTTAAAGTGCGGTGCGACCTATCATGTGGAGCATATCCCGCCGAAAAAGGAAAATATCTGCGATACCTGCGGCAGTGAGCTGGTGCTCCGTGAGGATGATAAGCCCGAGACGGTACAGAACCGCCTGAAGGTATATCATGAGCAGACGCAGCCGCTGATCGATTTCTATACAGAGAAGGGTGTGTTGAAGACCGTGGACGGTACGGTTGACATGAAGGACGTGTTTGCCGCCATTACGGAGATCTTAGGGGACTGAAATGGCTATTATAATAAAAAACGAACAGGAAATTGAACTGATCCGGGAGTCCTGCAGACGGCTCGCGCTTGTACACAAGGAGCTGGAAGCGTTTGTCAGACCCGGCATTTCAACAAGAGACATTGATATTTTTGGAGATCAGCTGATCCGGAAGCTGGACGGCATTCCGAATTTCCTTCACTACAACGGGTATCCGGCAAGCATCTGCGTATCCGTCAACAATGAGGTCGTACACGGGATTCCGACGAAGCACAGAATCCTGCAGGAGGGCGATATCGTCAGCCTTGATGCCGGAATGATCTATAAGGGATATCATTCTGACGCTGCGAGAACGCATGCGGTGGGAAGGATCAGTCCCGAGGCGCAGAAGCTGATCGACGTGACGCGGGAAAGCTTCTTCGAGGGCGTGAAGCAGGCGAAGGCGGGAAACCGTCTGTATGATATCTCCAACGCGATCGCCGCGTATGTGAAGCCTTACGGCTACGGGATTGTCCGTGATCTTGTGGGACACGGCGTGGGGACAAAGCTGCATGAGGATCCGCAGATCCCGAATTATGCCATGCTTAAAAAGGGACCGAAGCTCCGCCCGGGAATGACGCTGGCGATCGAGCCGATGATCAACATGGGACGGGCGGATGTCGAATGGCTGGATGACGACTGGACGGTCGTAACGGAGGACGGGTCTCTTTCCGCGCATTATGAGAATACGATTCTGATCACGGAGGACGGCGAGCCGGAAATCCTGACGCTCTACTAGACCGTTTTTCGTGTTTCGGGTCTTGTTTTGCGGGGAATGTTATGATACAATACGGTGACGCTTTTTATCAGCGGCAGAATTTGAAAAGAGACGGGTGCATAGTGTGACGGGACAATTTGTGTTTTCTAAGGCAGGGCACGACAGGGGGACGCTCTATGTGATCCTTGCAGAAGACGGGGAATTTGTATATCTGGCGGACGGACGCCTGAAGAAGCCGGACAGACCGAAGAAGAAGCGCAGAAAGCATATTCAGCCGGTCAATGCCTTTGTGGACGGAAAGCTGCGGGAGCGGCTGGAAAACGGAGAAACGGTGCGGGCGGAAGAGATAAAATATGCCATAAAGCAGTTCGCGGCAGAGAGAGCGGACAAAAAAGTGGAGGAAATGTATGTCAAAGAGTGATGTGATCGAAATTGAAGGAACAGTTGTGGAGAAGCTGCCCAATACCATGTTTCAGGTAGAGCTGGAGAACGGACACCGCGTTCTGGCTCATATCAGCGGTAAGCTGCGCCAGAATTTTATCCGGATCCTTCCGGGAGATAAGGTGACGCTGGAGCTTTCCCCTTACGATCTGAGCAAGGGACGTATCATCTGGAGAGATAAATAAGGCGCTCCGCTCATAAATATCCGTTCTGCTGCTTATGCGTGCGGGCACGCACACGGCAGACACTGCTATTTATGGCTGAACTGTTACAAAATATTATAAAAAAGGACTTGCCATGCGGCAGGTCCTGTGTTATAATATGAGACGGTCTTTTTTGAAAGGAGGGTTTAACGTGAAGGTTAGATCATCAGTAAAACCGATTTGCGAAAAGTGCAAAATCAT
>CAZVWN010000062.1:6881-12280 GCA_964631065.1 uncultured Acetatifactor sp. | reverse complement strand
CTGACCGTCAGCAGGATGATCCTGATGTCCTGTCCCAGGTTCCACTCGGAGATATATTTTTCGTCCAGCTTTACGACCTCTTCAAAGTCCACGATCTCGCTCCTGCCGCTGATCTGCCAGAGTCCCGTAAGTCCCGGTCTGATCGCCAGCCTTGCCCTATGGTGAAGCTCGTATTTCTCCCATTCGTCAACCGTGGGAGGTCTGGTGCCGACGAGGCTCATGTCACCTTTTAGAATATTGATGAATTGTGGAAATTCATCAATGCTCCAGTCGCGGATAAAATTTCCGATTCCCTTCTTTATCCTGCCGTCCGGCAGACGCTTACAGCCGATGATCCGCGGATCGTATTTCAGCTTAAACATCATTCCGTCCTGTACGCGGTTTTCCTTTTCAAGCTCCTTCTTTTTCTCCTCCGCATCCATACACATACTGCGGAACTTGTACATCTTAAACTTTCTGCCGTTCTTGCCGACCCGGATCTGTTTAAAAAAGATCGGTCCGGGCGACTGCACATAAATGATCGGTCCGATGAGAAGCATCAGGATTAGGGTGAAAAAAGTTCCGACAAGTCCTGCAACAATATCGATCAGGCGCTTCGCGATCTGTGCGCCAAGGCTGATATTGTTGATGCTTGAGGTTAAAACCGTATACTCGCCCATCCGCTCCAGAAACTGCTTCTGTCCGAACGGATTAAGGCTTCCCTGAAGTCTGATATGTACGACAATGCCCATCTCCATGAGCGCCCTTCCCATCTCCTCGGGAAATTCCGCATTCCCCGGAATATCGAGAAATGCCTCGTCAATCCATTCCCTGCTGAACTTCCGAATGGTATCCGCATTGTTCGGAAGCAGTAAGAGCGAATCCTGCTCCAGCGGCTCTGCAATGTCCGTTGCGACAATGCCGGCGATCCGATATCTGTAAAGCTGATTCTCCTGCAGCTTTGTTACAAGCTCCTTCGCTCTTGCCGCCTCAGTGACGAGCAGAAGCTTTCTCTCCCGTGCAGCGGACATATGCTTTTTCAGATAATGCTTCCAGATAAGTCTTCCGATATAGCTGATCAGCAGATCGAACACCGCCATCAGCCCCACGACAATCCTGGACACTTCAGCGCCGTTCTTCGTCGCGAACAGATAAAGCGTCGCGCACAGCATCAGCAGACACACCTGCTGCAGCGTCGCCCGAAATTCCTTATAATATCCTCTCTTTAAAACATTTTTGTAATTGTTCGTAAAAATACAGATCAAAGCATCTGCCATGGAAAGGATGATCAGCATACCGGAATAGGTCGTATCTCCGTAAGGGTTCTGAAACCCCATTCTGATGTAATATCCTATAACATAAGCAATATTCAGCCAGATCACATCCAGAAGGATAAAATCTACATGCTTCAGCCAGCCCTGCGAATCTTTGCGGTACACCTCTGTCCCTCCTCTCCTGTACTTTTCTTCCCCAAGCTCCTCTGTACTCCCACGTCAGAAGGACAACTGCATTGCGCAGATAACCTTATACCCCCCCGGATACGGCTCTATTCGTCTCCTTCATTTCCATACTTCCCGTAGTACTTTCCGTAATATTTTCCGTAATACTTTCCGTAGTATTTCCCGTAATACCCCTTCCCGGTCATGTTTACCTTATTTAAAACACAGCCGAGGATCTTACAGCCCGTTACCGCAAGCTGATCCTTTACGCGCTTTGCAAAGCGGTAGCTGATCGCGCCGCTCTCAATAATAATGATGACGCCGTCGCAGCACTTTGAAACGATTGCGGTATCGATAACGCTTCCAAGGGGCGGCGTATCAATGATGACGATATCATATTTGAGTCTCGCCGCCTGTACCATCGTCTGGAATCTGCTCCCCCCGAGAAGCTCGCTGGGGTTGGGCGGAACGGGTCCTGCGAAGAGAAGGTGAAAATCCGGTATGTCCGTCTCGCAGATCGCCGCATCCAGCTCCGTCTTCCCTGCCAGATAATTCGTCAGTCCGTAGCGCACCTTTCCCTTTTTATGTCTTGACCGCATGACGCTCTTTCTTAAATCCGCATCGATCAGGATCGTCTTCTTTCCGCTCTGTGCGAAGGATCTTGCCAGCTCGTAGGAGACGCTGCTCTTTCCCTCATTTGGCGTACAGCTCGTTACGCAGATAACATGTATATCCTCTCCGGAAAACTCAACATTTGCGCGGAGACTTTTAAAGGCTTCCTTTGTACGAAAATCCTGCGTTTCCTGCTTTAATTCAATGGTCTGCATCGTTATCCCTGCTCCTTTTCCATATCCTGTACTTCCATATCGTCCGCATCCGTATCGTCCGCATGTCCGTGCGCTCTGTGCCCCCTACGGCTCTCTCCCGAAGAGCGGCTCCTTTTCTTCTCTGTCTCCGCATTAAAATCAGGAATCAGCGCCAGTGTGGAAAGTTCAAGATATTTCTCTACATCCTCCGCAGACTTGATCGTATCATCCAAGAGATATTTCAGGATAATGACTGCCGCCGAGAGAAGGATGCCGATCATAGCGGCGATCAGTGTCCACTTCGGAACGGAAGGCTCCGCCGGAGCTTCCGGAAGATTCGCCACATCCGCAACATTTACCGCCTCTACGTCCGTTACGCTCTTGATATGCTCGGAAGCGATATCCCGGATACTGTCGGCGATGATCTGCGCGTTCTGCGGATTCGGATCCTTTACCGTAATATTGATGATACGGGTATCGGAGGTATTCGTCACGGTAACCCGATCCTTTAACGTCTCATAGCCTTCGTCTAGCGCATACATACTGATGACGCGCTCTAACACATATCTGCCGACGATCAGCTCCTCGTAATCCTTCGTCAGCTGGGTTGCGAGCTGGACGTCGCTGTATGCCATCGTTGTTTCCTTCTGTTTATTCGTCGAAATATAGATACTGGTTGTAGATTCATACTGGGGTGTAACAAGGAAAAAGCTTACCATAAATCCGACAAAGCCGGCTGCAACGGCGGCAAGACAGATGATCCATGCGCGGTGCAGCAAAAGCCCGAACAGATCCTGTAAATCAATTTCCATTACCTCATCCTGATTTGAATTCTGCATGTTCCCTATTTTCCTCTCATTAGTTCAGATAGTTACCGGCATTTCCGCCGGTCAGCGCTTCCGCGTAATTTTCGCCATATTTTCTTCTTAAGATGTCCGCACATTTTTCCATGTACGGCGCACGTCCATGGTCACGATGGCTGTCCGTGGATACAAAATCCGCCATTTGCTGCTTCAGCAGCTTCTTCATCAGCTGCTTTGCACGCAGACTGCCCGCATCCGTGACGGAGCTGCAGTTGATCTGTACCAGCGCGCCCATCTCTCTCATTTCCTTCAATGTGGAAAAATTATTTTTCATCAGGGAGGCATACCGTTCAACGTGAGCGATTACCGGCCGATAGTTAAACCCGAGGATTTCCCTTATGGCGTTCCTGATATAAGTCGCCTCCGCGATCGGCTCAAACTCTACCAATACGCACTGCGAGCCGCCGAGGGTGATAATGCTTCCCTCCTCGAGCCATTCCAGCATCTCTTCCCTGTAATAGTATTCTGTTCCTTTTCGCAATTCGATGGAAATTCCCTCGTCCCGCGCCGCCTCCTGAACCTGACTTATCCTCTGCTCTACCTTTTCCTGCGTCGGATGTCCTTTCCCCGGCATACAGTGCGGTGTGGCATAGATTGTCCCGATTCCTTCCTGTCTTGCGATCCGAAGCATCGCCAGCGTCATTTCCATACTCTTTGAGCCGTCGTCCATTCCGGGCAGGATATGGGAGTGCATATCCGTGTACTTCATTTCGTTTCTCCTTTTTCATTGTGCCGCGCATCCGCTTCCGCGAACACGCAGCACAACGCAAAAAACCACTCTACCGCTTCAGAACAATTTCATTTTGTGTCATCAGTCATATTACCTATTTCATAAGGCCTTATGAAACCGGACTCTGCCGCTTTGGCAAAGTACCTCTTAGAATTCTCCTGTCTTAGGAGCCTTTACGGTAGCGTCAACATTTGCAGAATCAACTACCATGAACGCAACAGGAGAGAAGCTTGTAAAGGTGCCGACAACCGTAAGGTCATCGCCCAGTACAGCCTGTCCTACTACTTCCCACTGATAAGGCGCTGCGCTCTGTCTGTGAAGAACATAAACAAGATCGCCTGCCTTTGCGCCGGATACCTTGAAGGGAATCTGAACGCCGCCCGCAGGAATCTCTCCGCTGTAGGAAACATCAATTGCCGCTACCAGCTTAGCATTGGTAGGAATACCAAGGTTCGTAAGGTGGGTTGCGTTAGATGTAACATCAATAACGCCGTTTGCCATTGTTGCGGAAAGAGCCGTTGCCGTTGCGCCTGCAACGTTTACGGATACCGTGCTGTAGGTATTGATAACGGTATTTGCTTCAGCAGAAACCTGTGTTGTTGAAGTGATCGGTGTCGCCTCAGGGCTGAGGGTTGTTCCTTCAGGGCTGAGGGTCGTACCTGACGGGCTGGGCGCTGCAACTGCCGGGAAAACCATGGCAGCCATCATGACACCCGCCATCAGAAGTGCATAAAACTTTTTCATCGGATATCGTCCTCCTTTCCTCATCGTATAGAGTGGTCTATATAAACCTCCCTTTCGGGATGCTTATACCAAATTGAAAAATCTACCGGACTTCCTCATAAAAGACATCGAGGATCAGCTCATAGAGCGCTTTTTCATCCACAGTATATTCCTCGTAGACGTCCGGCTTCGTTATCGTTCCTGCAACCGTGCGGATATTATCCATGGAAAATCTGCAGTCCAGATATTCCGTACAGAGATAAACCGCCTGATCCAGGCTGATGCTGGTTACCATCTGGCTCTCCACCGTCTGATAAAGCCGCGCGGGAAGGGTAAGATCTTCCTTTATTTTCCGCTTCGCCTGATCGACAAACGCCGTGACATAGGTTTTCTGTCTCGCGATACGGCGGTTATTCGCGCCGTATTCCTCCAGATGGATGTTTCGGGAATGCACGAAATCAACCGCCTGTGTTCCCTTCAGCGTAATCGTCTCCCCGGCGGTATACCCGTCCATAAAATCTGCCATTTCCTGCGGTATCGTAACCGTAATGCCGCCGATCGCATCATTCAGATCGGCGATGGAATTCATCGCAAGCGCACAATAGCCGTGGATCGGGATGCCGTAAAATAAATCCGATACGACCTTTTCCATCAGCTCACAGCTCCGCTCCCTGCCGTTTCCGTAGGCATATTGCAGCGTGATCTGCCGCCTCTCCGTGCGCACATATCCGCCCGCCGTATCGTACAGCTCTATCGGAACCATCGTATCGCGCGATACGTTGATCAGCTGAATCTCCTTGGAGTCACCGTCGAGAACGGCGAGGATGATACAGTCCGCCTGTCCGCCCTTCCCCGGTAT
>CAZVWN010000062.1:5724-6781 GCA_964631065.1 uncultured Acetatifactor sp. | reverse complement strand
CTCCGAGGACTCCGGCTCTGCCGCCTTGGACTCCTCCGAAAACTCCGGCTGCCGCAATACTACCGCCGTCTGAGAAGCATGCTCCAGCAGCGCGTCCCTGCCCTTCTCCCGAAGATAATGGACATATCCCGCGACAGCCAGCGCAAGCAGTAAAATGACGGCAAGAACAACGGCAAGGATACAGGCAAGCCGCGTAAGCTTTCTCTTTGTATGCCGTTTCTTTTCGTCAGTCATTCTCATCCTCCAGCAGAACCGCATGCACCAGGTAACGCTTATCGCTCTGCTTATACACACAGGTTGAAAGCGTAATGATCTTATTTTCCGCAGTCACCGTCATCTCCGTGTCAATGTTCGCGCTCATGTCGCGGATTGCAAAGACGGACTCCAGATACTCGCCGTAAACCTCTTTATCCGTAAAATCAAAGCTGTAGTTCAGATGCCTGTCATCATAGACATGCGCCGCAAAAATTTTATAATGGAGCACCCTGTCCGGCATATAAATGATGACTTCCCTGTTTTCGTCGAAAAATTCCCGATCCTCGAATTTATGAAGCTGGGCGAACATCGTGCCGTTGTTCATGTTATGCCCGTAAATCACCGTATTGTTGTCCGTAAATTCCTTATTGTTAAACTTTTTCTCCGTGTAGATACAGCCGGGTCTGCCGTAGGAGCCGTCAATGTTATAATTCAGATAATAGCTGTCGTCGCTCTCATGCTGTAAGATCGGATAATCGATCTCCGTTCCGGGAATCCTGATCCAGGCGTAGACATCCGGATTCAGCTCCCAAAGCTCCTCAAAATCAATCGGAATCTCTTCCGTCTGCGCTTCCGGCTGCTCTTCCTCCGGCTCAGAGGCTTCCGCACTCTCTTCGAGGTCGGACGCAGCCGTACCGTCCTTCTTCACGCCGTCAAGAAATGCCCGGATCTCATCCTCCGTCATGGCTGCCTTCGCCTCCGGAAGATCCGCCTCCTGATTGTACGCCGCATCATCCGTCCGTCCGTATATATAATTGCTGATTCCCCGGACAACAAAGAAAAGCGCTACCAGTCCTACGAT
>CAZVWN010000062.1:0-5624 GCA_964631065.1 uncultured Acetatifactor sp. | reverse complement strand
ATATATAATTGCTGATTCCCCGGACAACAAAGAAAAGCGCTACCAGTCCTACGATTCCTGCGAGCGCGGTAACAAGCTTCTTTTTCATTTCACCTATCTCCTGTAATCCTCAAATAAGCGTTGCTAATAATTCTTTAATATAGTACCCCCCCCCCGGCAACTTTCGTCAAGTTCTTTTTCACTATTTCTAAAAAACACCTTTTTCGCAAAATTCCGCTCCGTATGCGCACGAAAACGATGTTTCCGAAAAAAAAGCCCCCGGGATGAAACTGCCATCCCGGAGGCTTTCCTGTTTTTACCTTTTAAATCCTTTTCAAATCCTTATTCCGTCACACATATAAATGTCACGCACTGCTTTCCCGTCAATGCAGCCGTCCTCTTGTCAGGCTGTCCGAAGCCGACGCTGACCGCATATCTGCTGCCGCCGGAAATCTTTTTCCCTTCGTCATTGACGACCGTAAACGCATCCGGCTCCAGGGGTACGGATACCGCCGCCGTCTTCCCCTTCGCGACAGAAACGCGGGCAAAGCCGCAAAGCTTTCCGTTCGGTGTCGCATCCGCAGAGTCAAGCGCCCTGATATAGATCTGTACAACCTCCTGTGCATCCCTGTCTCCCTTGTTGGAAACCGTTACGTCAAGGCTTACCGCGCCGTCCGTCGTCCTGCTCTCACAGCCGTCCGTTATCTCCTGTCCGCCCAGCCTTACGCTGTCGAGCGCTGTCTCTCCATAGGTCAGTCCATAGCCGAACGGATACAGAACATCGCCCGTAAAATAGCGGTAGGTTCTTCCCTTCATGGAGTAATCCTCAAAGTCGGGCAGCTCCTGCGTATCGCTGTAGAAGGTTACGGGCAGCTTTCCGGAAGGAGCCGTCGCTCCCGTCAGGATATCCGCGATCACACGTCCGCCTCTCGCGCCCGGATACCATGCCTGTACGACCGCCGCACAGTGCTCCTGCGCATAGCGAAGATCCATGGCGCTTCCCGTCATATTGACAAGGATCACGGGCTTACCCGTTTCCACGACCGCCTCGAGAAGCTCTCGCTGTACCTCCGGCAGGAAAAGATCCGCTTTATCGCCGGAAGCATAGCTGTTTCCGGTATCTCCCTCTTCTCCCTCCAGCGTCTCATCCAGTCCGAGGCATACAATGACGGCATCACTGTTCTTCGCAACCGCAACCGCTTCCTTTACGCGATCCTGCCGCATGCCGAGATTTTCGCTCCTGTCCTTAAAGAGATGGCAGCCCTCCGAATAATAAACGCGCACATCCTCTCCCATGCAGTCCTGAATGCCCTCCAGCACCGTGATATATCTCGAGGAGGTTCCGTGGTAATTTCCGATCAGCGCCGCACGGCTGTCGGCATTCGGTCCGACAACTCCGACGGCTTTCAGCGCACTTTTATCAAGCGGCAGGATCCCGTCATTCTTTAAGAGGACAACCGACTCCGCCGTCGCGCGGTCAGCGAGCGCAAGGTGCTCCTTACATTCGATCCGGTCGTAGCCGATCTGATCGTATTCCGTCTCATCGAAGAGCCCCAGCAGGAAACGGGTCGTGAACAGCCGCTCTGCCGCGCGCGTGATATCCTCCTCCGTGACAAGTCCCATCTCATACGCCTTCATCATATGGAGATAGGTGTTTCCGCAGTTTACGTCGCAGCCTGTCTTCAGCGCCATCGCCGCAGACTCCTCCGCCGTGTCCGTTACCATGTGGTTCGTATGGAAATCACGGATTGCCCAGCAGTCGGAGACATAATAGCCCTCAAAGCCCCATTCGCCTCTTAATATATCCTGCATCAGCGTCCGGCTTCCGCAGCAGGGCTCGCCGTTTGTCCGGTTGTAAGCGCCCATAACGCCCTCGACGTCCGCTTCCTTTACCAGCTTTTCAAACGCGGGAAGATAGGTTTCCCACAGATCCTTCTTCGACGCCTTTGCATCGAATTTATGGCGCAATGCCTCCGGTCCGGAATGCACTGCGAAATGCTTTGCACACGCCGCCGCCTTCAGATATTCCCCGTCTCCCTGGATACCGTCGACAAACGCTTTCCCCAGCTCGCCCGTCAGATACGGATCCTCTCCGAAGGTCTCATGTCCTCTGCCCCATCTCGGATCTCTGAAAATATTGACGTTCGGCGACCAGAAGGTCAGCCCCTTATAGATATCCCGGTCTTCCTCTTTGCTGTAGGCGTTGTATTTCGCGCGTCCCTCCGTCGCGATCACATCGCCGACCTTCTCCATCAGCTCCCTGTCAAAAGCCGCCGCAAGCGCGATCGCCTGCGGAAATACGGTTGCGACGCCGGCTCTCGCAACGCCGTGCAGTCCCTCATTCCACCAGTTATACGCGGGCACTCCAAGCCTCGGGATCGCCGGCGCGTCGTACTTTAACTGCGCCGCCTTTTCCTCAAGCGTCATCTTCCCCACCAGTTCTGCGGCACGCTGTTCTGCCCTTGTTCTGTCTCTCATAAGCTTCCTCATTTCTGCGCCTGTTTCTCTGCGCCTTAAACATTGACGTCTCTTTACACCCTGCCATCAGAATAGCAGACTTTTCCTCCGCCATCCTCTCACATTGTGCTGTTTTGCTCCCGGTTTTTGCGGCGAAATCCGTTTTCTCCCGCAGGGCGCCTCTTACGCCTCCGCGCTCCGGAAAGCGGATTCCTGCGGTCCTAAGTAAGAAGCGGGAAGCTTTTCGGAAGCTTTGCTGATCCGGATCCGTTCCGGGATCACCCCTGCCTCCAGCGCGCCCAGCGTCAGCTCCCTTACGCCTTTTTCAAAATGCAGCGTCGTCTCTGCCTTATGGATCTGGTTCAGCACGCCCTGACACCACTTCCAATCTCCGGTATCCCCCGCCTTAAAGTCGGCATCCGCAAATGTCAGGATCCGGCTCTCCTGCCCGGCTGCAAGACGGATCCGCAGACTCTGCCTGTTGTATGCCGGGTTTGTCGGCGCGGCAAGCAGCTCGACGCGGTACTCTCCGCTCTCCGGGATCAGAAAGCGGTATGTCAGCTCCGGCGCTTCGCTCTCTTCCGTAAAGGCTGCCGTAAAGGGAGCCACCTTCATCGCCGTCCGGTACTGTCCGTAGCCGGAAAGCTGCATATAAGCGCCGTCCGGCACATCCTTCTTCTCTGCATAATGCGCGGCATCCATCGTGATCACGCCCCGCGCGGGCAAAAAGGTCATCTCCGGAAGCTCCTGCATGTCGGTCCGGACGCCGCTGACCGCGACGTCAACCGCCGTATCCCCGTCGCTGATCCGGAGCAGTACCTTTTCCGGTTCCTTCGGAAGCAGCTCTCTCTTACAGCGCAGTACAACCTCGCAAAGCGCTTCCACCTCTCCCGCAGTCTGCGAAATTTCCAGCCACTCCGGTATTTCTCCCGAGACGGCAGAAATCTCATACCGTATCGCCCCCGGACCGTCGGACGCCACCTCAAGGATCACCTCACGGCAGCCCTCGCTCTCAAAATCATCCACAACAATGCGCTGCGGCTGTCCGTAATTTTTAAACAGAACCGCCTCAGCGTCCTTGCGCGAAACGCTCATCCTGTTCTTCGCTGTCGGGTGCAGTCTGCTGACAACGGGATATCTGCACCCGTCCTCATTCCACTTTGTAAATCCGATATGCGGCGCAAGCTGCATGCCGCTCCATTTTCCGTCCGCAAACGCCGCAAATTCCTCCGCAAGCGCTATGTCGCGCTCCATACAGCCTTCCGCCATATCCGCAAAGCGGTTTGCCGCCTTTCTTCCCTGCGCGGCGTAATGTCTGCTCTTTCCGGCATACAGATGCATCTTTAAAAGGTTTGCGGAAGCCCGCGCCGAAAATCCCGCCATGCTGTAATATCCGCTGCGCGCTTCCTCCGGAAGTCCTTCCCATATCTGCGCATCCAGCTCTTCTATATGCTCTGCTGCCTTGAGCATCCTGTCCGCCTCGAGATCGTGACAGGGATGGTAGACCGCTTCGTTCAGCGCCTCCGGTCTGCGCTGATGGTTTAAGTCAATATAGGACAGCAGCAGCTCCGCTGCCTTTTCCTGTATCTGCTCTTTTGCCGTAGGGAAGGATTTTGTCGCCCACTGCGCCGCAAATTCGCGGCAGCTGTCCGGATTGCTGCTGCCCCAGCGGTCAAAGTCATACGCCAGCGCCATAAAATAGGTAAGCGGCACTTCATGGAGCTTTACATCCCCGACATTTACGATCCAGAGATCCCGCACGCCGTACTCATATGCCGTACACATCTGCTCCCATGTCTTAGAGAGCGGTGTGGAATCCACCCACTCGTAAGAAATCGGTCCGCCGTGATAATCAAAGTGATAATACATGCCGAAGCCGCCCTTACGGTTTCTTAACTCCGGCGTCGGCAGCGTCCGCATATGTCCGAAATTGTCCTCACAGAGCATGCAGATCACACCGTCCAGCTCATCCCAGTCCTTTAGGCCCGCCGTATGTTCATCCCCGTAAAAATACGCTTCCACTTCCTTGTAGAGCGCGAGCATCTGCGGCACCTGACTTAAATCCTCGTTGACGTTTTCGCGGATCAGCTTCCGCTGCTTGCGGATAATATCCTTTAAGAGGCTGATGTTCTCCTCCACCGTCGCATCTTCCCCGAGCATGGAGGAATCTCTCTCGCCGCGCATGCCGATCGTGATGATGTTTTCATACTTTCCGCTGCGCTTTAAGGAATCCTCCCAATAATTAAGAAGTCCCTGCTCATTCGTATAGAAATTCCATGCATTGCCGTAGCGCGTTCCCTCGCCGCGCACCTTATCCCATTCCTCGCTGGCGCGCAGACACGGCTCATGATGGGAATACCCCATGACAACGCCATAGATGTCCGCAAGCTCTTCATTCGCGCTCCCCGGTCCGTCCAGCGGGAAGGAGGACGCCCACATCGCAGGCCAGAGATAATTTCCCTTCATGCGCAGCAGAAACTCAAACACATGGCGGTACATATCGGCGTTCACGCCGCCGAAATGAGAACATGCCCAGCTTCCGAAGCAGGGCCATTCATCATTGATGAAAAAGCCACGATAGCGGACGGACGGCTCCTTAGAAACCGTTTCGATATCCGCCTTTACAACGATGGTTTCATTCTTTGCCGGCGCGGCATCCCCGAACCAGACGAGCGGCGTTACGCCGATATACTCCGACAGCGCAAACATGCCGTAGATCGTTCCCCGCTTATCGCTTCCGCAGATGACAAGCGCGCTCTCCGCTCCCGCAAACGGCGCATCCACAAGCCCGATCTTATAGCACTCCCTTTTCCCGCGGATCTCCTCCGCCGAGAAAATCCCCCTGCTCTCCAGCTCTGCCAGCAGCGGGCTGCAGCCGTCCGTCGCACAGAAAATCACTCTGTCTGCGCCCGTTTTTCCTTCCGTGATCCGCTCCGGCCGCTTCCCCGTTACCAGCAGGATATCCTCTGCCAGCGTATCCGCGATCCGCTTTACACCTTCGTGCGCAGTTTCCTCCACAAGAATCGGTACCGCACATCCTTTTTCCGTATCCGTCAGCTTAAATCCTGTCATTGCTCCCTCTTTCCCGCGCCGTTTCTCTTGCGCTTTCTTCCTATCTTAATTACGCTTTCCGTTTTCCGCATCGACATATCCAAAGCCCAGAATGGTAAACTGCTTTTCCTCATCTC